>NZ_LLZH01000335.1:0-41537 GCF_001509495.1 Actinoplanes awajinensis subsp. mycoplanecinus
GAGAGGGGGGGGGGGGGGGGGCCCGCCAGCATCGTCTACCGGCCGGCGCGCAGGGAGAGCCGGAACTGCCGCTGCCAAGCGCTCAGCAGGAGTGCCGCGCTGCGATCACCGCGGGTGACCAGTGCCGATCGCTGCCGGCCTCGGGTGATCCCTTCCGGAGCCACCGGTTCGTCGAATGCGGCCTGCCAGCCCCGGCTGGCGCCACCCGCCGCGACAACGTCGGGATACCGGTGTGCCGTCCCGCACCAGGGGTCCTCCGCTTCCGTCATCGGCCCATGATGCGTCGGTGCGGAACGCCCGCCAACCAAGTGGTGATCAGCTTCCGAGGCGTTCGCAGTGGGTCCGGAGGATCTCCAGGGTGCGCTGGCTGACGGACAGGCCGGTGTGCGCGGCGTAGGACATGTCGGCGGCCTGGTCCTCGCCGACGAGGAGGCGGGTCAGGGGCGGCGGGGGGAGTGTCCGGGTCCACGTCGAACGAGTCCTCGCGGTAGACCCCGCGCGCGCCGGCGGTCCGGAAGCCGGTGATGCCGCCGGCCGTCAGGGCGGCGACCAGGGCGGGGCTGGCGACCAGCTCGTCCAGGCGGCCGGCGAGGGCGTCCGGTGGCCAGCTCAGCTCGACCACCAGGACGTCGTCCACCTCCTCGGTCCAGTCCCAGGCCGGATCGGGTTCCACGATGTGCCGGAGCGGCTGCGTCATGGGGAGCAAGGTAACGGGCCGGCGGCCGGCTCGGCCACCTGCCCGGCGGCTCAGCGGATGCGGCGGACGAACAGGATGGTCACCGCGGACAGGACGCCCAGCACGGCGAGGACCATGAAGAACGCCGGGTAGTTGCCGGAGCCGCCGGCGGCCAGCACCGCCACCGCGATGATCGGGGCGCCGACGTTCGGGAGCAGCGTCGCCACCTGGTAGACGCTCATCGCCTTGCCGGCGTGGGCCTGGTCCGGGACCACCTCGGCGGCGATGGCGATGTCGACGGTCAGGTAGATCGCCTGGCCGACGCTGAGGATCAGCCAGGCGGCCAGGAAGCCGTTCACCGACTGGGTGACCGAGGCGACCACCAGACCGGCGGCCAGGATGATCGCGCCGACCGTGACGAAGGCCTTGCGGCGGCCCAGGCGGTCGGAGAGGTACCCGGAGAGCAGGAAGCACACCACCGAGATCGGCGTGGAGACGGCGGTGAACGTCGCGTACTTGGCGGTGGCGTCGTCGATGCTCATCCCGACCGTGTCGGTCAGGTAGAACGTGGCGTAGGTCTGCACGCCGACGTAGGCCAGGCCGACCAGGAAACGGCTCGTCCAGTTCCAGGCGAAGTCCCGGTCGCCGCCGGTGCGCAGCCAGTAGCTGCCGAAGAACTCGCGGACCCCGAACGGCGGGAAGTCGCCGGTGGCCGGGCGGTCGACGGCGCGGATCACCCGGGCCAGCAGCAGGGCCGCGGCCAGCGCGACGACGCCGGGCAGGGCGAGCATCAGCAGCTGCTGGTGGACCAGCTGGGCGCCGAGCAGCACGCCGCTGAGCACGGAGAGCGCGACGACGAAACCGATCAGGCCGGAGAGCCGGGCACGCAGCCGGTCCGGGACGAACTCGGGGATCAGCGGGAGGAAACCGGCGAACGCCGCGCTGGCGCCGAGCGAGCCGAGGGCCCAGCCGGTGGCGACGCCGGCGATCGTCGGGACGCTGCCGGCGACGATCAGGCCGATCAGCGCGGTCGCGGCGCCGCCGACCAGCCACGGGCGGCGCCGGCCCCAGCGGGACCGGGTCCGGTCGCTGAGCGCCCCGAAGAGCGGCAGCGAGCCGATCGACATCAGCGCGCCGACCAGGATCACCGTGGAGAGGGCGACGGTCTTGCGGTCCGGGGCGATCTCGGTGACCCGCACCGCGAGCGTGACGATCTGCGGGGTCAGGCTCGCGAAGTAGAGCCCGAAGGCGGCCAGGACCAGGGCCGGCACGAGCAGGCGGCTCGGCGGCGCATCCGGGTGCAGCGCGTCCTCAAGCGGGCCCGGCACCGGCCGAAATGGCGGGACGACCGGAGCAGACGGCATGTCGGACATGGTGGCCTCCCAGCAGCACTTTCACTAGGCGAAAGCGAGTTTCAATGTGATGGCCGCGACATTAAGCCGAGCAGCGCTCCGTGTCCACAGATCCGGGACCAGCGACGCAAAGATCTTGTGACGGTTGACACCCGGGAGGGAGCGAGAAACACTCGGGTAACACGCACTGGAAAGTGATTCTCACCTAGTGAAAGTGGCTGGAGATGGCGCGTACGGTTTTCACCAATGGTCTGGTCTTCGACGGCTCGGGATCCGCCCCGGCTCCGGGTGAGGTGGTCGTCGAGGGCGACCGGGTGACCGAGGTTCGCTCCGGCTGGCGGTCCGAGCACGAGAGCACCGATCAGGTCATCGACGCGACCGGCTGCACGGTGATGCCCGGCATGATCGAGTCGCACTGTCACCTGACGTTCCCGTCCGCGGTCGGCCACATCGACCCGTCGTTCAACCCGCCGCTGGACGTCAGCTTCTTCCACCACATCGAGGGCCTGCCGTCCGAGTTGGCGCGCGCCGAGCGCAACGCGAAGATCCTGCTCGACCACGGCTTCACCTCGGTGTATTCGGCCGGGTCGATCCTGCCGATGCCGGTCGAGATCATCCTCCGCGACAAGATCAAGGCAGGCGCGGTGCCAGGTCCGCGCATGCGCGCGGCGAGCATGGAGCGGGACAACCATCCGGTACGACCGGACGGCCACGTCGAACCGGACTGGCAAGGCCCGGACGCGTGCCGGCGCTGGGTGCGCGAGATGGCCGCACAGGGCTACGACAGCGTGAAGTTCCTGCTCAGCAACGACGATGTGTTCGTGCCCGGCGGTTCGCAGATCACCCAGTACACCGCCGAGGAAGCGCTCGCCGCCGGTGAGCAGGCCCGCGAGTCCGGCGTCTGGCTGAACTGTCACGCCCAGTCCGCCGAGTCCGTGAAGATCGCGGTCCGGTCCGGGTTCCGTTCCATCTACCACTGCACCTACGCCGACGAGGAGGCCCTGGACCTGCTCGAGTCGGTGAAGGACACGGTGTTCGTCTCGCCCGCGCCCGGCATCATCTATGCCAACGTGCACGAGGGCGAGGAGTTCGGTATCACCCGCGAGGTGGCCGAGAAGATGGGCTCGGTCGACGCCCTCGAGGGCATGGCCCGGATCTACCCGGAGATCCGCAAGCGGGGCATCCGGGCGCTTCCCGGCGGCGACTACGGCTTCCCGAACAACCCGATCGGGCGCAACGCCCGTGACCTGCAGCTCTTCGTCGACGTGCTGGGCTACACCCCGCTGGAGATGCTTGTCGCGGCGACCAAGCTCGGCGGCGAACTCGTCGACTTCGGTGACCTGGGCATGCTGCGTCCCGGCTGGATCGCCGACGTCCTGGTGGTCCGCGGCAACCCGGCCGAGGACCTGCGCCTGCTGCAGGACGAGGACAACCTGCTCGCCATCATGCAGAACGGCACGTTCCACAAGGCCCCGGTCGCCGCGTGAACCCGGGCGAGGAGCAGGCGGTGACCGCCTACCGGGAGGTGGTCTTCGCGACGTGGCCGGGGTTCCGGCCCCTCGCTCTCGACCTCTACGTGCCGGCGCGGCCGGTGGCGCTCTGCGTCTATCTGCACGGGGGCGGCTGGCGGGCCGGCACCCGCGCCGAGGGTCCGGGCAACGTCAAGGACTGGCGGCCGGGCTTCTTCGAGCACGTCGCCGGGCTGGGCCTGGCGATCGCCAGCGTCGACTACCGGCTGAGCGGCGAGGCCACGTTCCCGGCCCAGGCCGATGACGTCGGCGCCGCGCTGGACTTCCTGGCCGCTCACCGTGACGACTACGGGATCACCTGCGACCGCACGGTGATCTGGGGCGTCTCCGCCGGTGGCCACCTGGCCGCCCTCGCCGCGCTGACCCGTGCCGCCGACCAGCGCCCGCGCCACCGTCCCGCCGCCGCGGTCTGCTGGTATCCGGTCACCGACCTGGACGCCCTGGCCGAGGACATCGCCGACGCGGGCGGCCGCCCCGACCGTGGCCCGCAGTCCCGCGAGGGCGCTCTGCTCGGCGGTTCGCTGGACGACCTGCCGGACCTGGTCACCGTGGCCGGCCCGGTCCATCACGTCTCACCGGCCGCACCCCCGTTCCTGTTCCTGCACGGCGACGCGGACGTGGCAGTCCCCGCCCGGCAGAGCCACCGCCTGGCCGAACGCCTGCTCGCCGCCGGAGCGGAAGCCACCGTCGACCTGATCCCGGGCGCCGGCCACATGTTCCCCGAACTCGGCGAACCCATCACCCGCGCGATCACCGACCGTTCCGCCCGGTTCCTCCTGAAGCCGGTGCCCTGACAGGGAAGGAGCCGGTCAGCTCGAGTGGACCACCCTCCCGTCGACGAACGTCATGGCCACCGCCGCGTCGCCGATCTCGGCCGCCGGCGCCGCGAACACGTCCCGGTCGAGCACCACCAGATCCGCCCGGAACCCCGCACGGATGCTGCCGGTGTCGTCCAGCCGGTTCACGAAGGCGGAGCCCGCCGTGTAAGCGGTCAGCGCCGTCGCCAGGTCCAGCCGCTGCTCCGGCAGGAAGGGGGCGCGGCCGCTGCCGTGATGGGCCCGGTTGACCGCGACGTGGATGGCCTGCAGCGGGTCGGGGGTGGTCACCGGCCAGTCGCTGCCGGCCGCCAGGTGGGTGCCGGAGCGCCACAGGTCGCCGAACGGGTATTGCCGCCGGGCCAGCTCGGGCTCCAGGAACGGGATGGTCAAGTCGTCCATCTGCGGCTCGTGGGACGCCCAATATGCCTGCAGCGTCGCGGTCGCCCCCAGGGCCCGGAACCGCGGCACGTCGGCCGGATGCACCACCTGCAGGTGGGCGAGGTGCGGGCGGGTGTCGCGGAAACCGTTGCGGGCGCGCGCCGCCGCGACCGCGTCCAGTGCCTCACGGACCGCCCGGTCGCCGAGCGCGTGGAAGTGCGTCTGGAACCCGTGCGCGTCCAGCGCGGTGACGTGCTCGCGCAGCGCGGCCGGCTCGATGAAGGACAGCCCGGCGTTGGCGGTCGCGCAGCCGCACGCGTCGCGATAGGGCTGTGTCATCGCGGCGGTGAAATTCTCCGCGACGCCGTCCAGCATCAGTTTCACGCTGTCGCTGCGCAGCCGCCCTACGGAATACCGCGCACGCCTGGCGAGCAGGTCGGGGATCTGCTCGGCGCCGCGGTCGCGGTCCCACCACAGGGCGCCGATGACGCTCGCGGTCAGCCGGCCGGTGGTGGCGGCCTCGCGATAGGCGTCGGAGACGTCCGGATAGCCGTTCGTCGCGCAGAGCATGGCGTCCTGCCAGGCGGTGACGCCCATCGAGTGCAGCAGGGTCTGCGCGCGCAGCAGCCCGGCCAGCCGGTCGGCGGGCGTGACCTCGGGCAGCAGTTTTGCCACCAGCTGCATGGCGCCCTCCTGCAGGCCGCCGGCCGGGGTGCCGTCGGGCCGGCGGTCGATCCGGCCGTCGGCCGGGTCGGGGGAGCCGGCGTCGATGCCGGCGATCTCCAGGGCCCGGGAGTTGACCCAGGCGCCGTGGTGGTCGCGGTTGATCAGATAGACCGGGCGGTCGGGGACGACCCGGTCGAGCAGCTCGCGCCCGGGCACCCCGCCGGGGAAGACCTCCATGGCCCAGCCGCCGCCGCTGATCCACTCCAGGCCGGGGTGGGCGTCGGCGTAGGCGCGGACCCTCCGCAGGTATTCCTCGAGATCGGTGGTGCCGGTCAGGTCGCACTCGTTCAGCTCGACGCCGCCCATCACGGCGTGCACGTGCGCGTCCTGGAAGCCGGGCAGCAGCAGCCGGCCGGCCAGGTCGATCGTCTCGGTGCGCGGCCCGGCCAGCTCGCGGACGTCGTCGGCGCCGACCGCGATGATCCGCCCGTCGCGGACCGCCACCGTGGTGGCGGGCCCGCGCAGCGGGTCAGCGGTGAACACCGGACCGTTGGTGAACAGCAGATCGGCGACCATGCGACCACTCAATCACGCCGACGGTGCCACCACGGTGTCAGATGGTTCGACAAGTGTCGATGAGATGCGCGGGCTGCTGAGGAGCACCACGAGCAACCCCGCCAGGCAACCGACCGACCCTGCCACCTGACCGCCCAGCAGCCCGCTCATCGCCGCCAGATACCCCAGCCCCAGCGCGAGCCCCTGCCGCCGCCCCCGCTCGGCCAGCGCGAAAACCCCCACCGTCGCCACCGCGACCGGCCCCCAGTAGTACCGCAGACTCACCGGATCGCTGACCAGCCGGATCAGCAGGGCGGCAGCCGGCGCCGCCGCCCAGACCACCCGCTGCCCGCGGAACCGATAGGCCACCGCGGCGCATCCCCCGGCCACCAGGACCGCCTGGACCAGGCGCAACGGCCAGGTCACCGCGACCAGATCGGGCAGCAGCAGGTGGACCAGGGTGTCCGGATCCACCGTCCAGACGTGGTGGAACATGCCGAAATGCCCGGACAGCACGAACGGCAGGTAGGCCGCCACCCCGGCACCCGCGGCCAGCAGACCGCTGCGGATCGCGCGGCCCAGCCCGGCCACCGCCAGCAGGCAGGGAAAACCCAGGATCGCCCAGGGGGCGATCGCCACCGACAGACCGAGAATGACCGCCGAGGTCGCTGTCCGCTTCCGATCATGCAAGACCATCGCGTACGCCCAGAGCCCCGGGATCAGCATCTCCGGCGGGTGACCTTCCCACGGCACGGGCAGCGCCAGCCAGAGCACCGCGAGCAGACCGGCCGCGGTCTCCCGCAGTGCCGCCCCGGCGCCCCGGGCGGTGGTGAGCCGGCGGACGAGCGCCATCGCGCCCAGCGCCAGCGCCACGTTCACCGCCATCGTCACCGGGGTGGCCGGCGCCCCGCCCGAGCTGCCGAGCATGAGCAGCCGGCTGAGCAGGAACTGCAGCGGCCCGGCCTGGTTCCAGCCGGAGTCGTAGATCCCGTCCAGCCGTCCGTCCAGCATCCGCTGCCCGGCGTCGGAGAAGTCCCGGAGGTCGAACGGCGGGTCCACCACGAGCAGGGCCAGCGCGGCCGCGGCGACGGCCACGATCGGGTACCGGGCGCGCAGCATCGTCGCCACCCAGGAGGGTACGGCGAAGCGGGAGTGTCGGCGGTTCGGCTGCACGGCTGTTGATCGGCACCGTGGTGTGCGGGAGCCGGTGCGGCCGGGGAGCCGCTCGGTAGCGGGGTTGTGACCCGGTTATGGGCAGGAATGCCACTCAAACCCTTGTCACCTGTGGGGACCGACACGGTCCCCGACGGACCAGTCTGGTCCATTACCGTCTACGGTGGTCCCATGCCCCGCCCCACCAAGCAGCAGATCGACGACGAGATCCTGGACGCCGCCGCCAGCCTGTTCGCCAGGCACGGCTTCCGGGAGACGTCGGTGCAGCGCATCGCGGACGCGGTGGGCTACTCCAAGACCGGCCTGCTGCACCGCTTCCCGACCAAGGAAGCGCTGCAGGAGGCGGTGGTCGGACGCTGCGTGGGGCAGATCCGCGAGATCGCCTCGCTGGCCGCGCCGCTGCCACCCGGACCGGAGCGCGACCGGTCGGTGATCGGCGGCATGGCCCAGCTGGCTCTCGGGCAGCCCGGCGTCGTCGCGCTGATGCTGTCCTGCCTGCTGGCCGCGCCGGAGAGCGAGTTCGGCGCGGCGCTGCACGTGATCGGCGAGGAGGTGGCCGCCGCGTTCGGCGACCAGCCCTTCGCCACCGAGACCGGCGAGTTCGCCCTGACCCCGGTCGTGCTCGGCGGCCAGCCGCTCGCCGATCCGCGGCGGGCGATCCGGGTCACCGGCGCGCTCGGCGCGCTCGCGGTGGCCAGTGTGGCCATGCGGGACTGTTTCACCCCGGACGCGGTCACCACGCTCGTCGACGTCGCCTACGACGCGCTCGGGCATCCCCCCACCCACTGAACAAGGGAAAACTCCCATGGCAACGCTGTTGCATCGCCTCGGCCTCGGCGCCGTACGGCATCGCATCATCGTCACCGTCGTCTGGTTGCTCGCCCTGCTGGCCGTGGCCTTCGGTGCGGTCAAGCTCTCCGGCGAAATGGTCAACACGTTCCGGATTCCCGGCCAGGAGTCCACCATCGCGCTCGACCTGATGAAGGACAAGTTCGGCGACGCGTCGGCGGGCGCGTCGGTGCAGGTGGTGTTCGCGGCCCCGGCCGGTCAGAAGATCACCGACCCGGCGAACGCCGGACAGGTCGCCCAGTCGGTGGCCGCGTTCGGCAAGCTGCCCGGCGTGGTGGCGGCCAGCAACCCGCTCGACCCGCAGGCCCCCGCGGTCTCCCGGGACCTGAGCGCCGCGTACAGCACGGTCAGCTACGGCGTGCAGCCCTCCGAGGTGACCGACGAGGAGCGTACGGCGATCACCGCCGCGCTGGCCCAGGCGAAGGCCGGCGGGCTGACCGTCGAGGCGCGCGGTGAGGCGCTGAGCAACGCCGCCGACATCGGTGGCGCGTCCGAGCTGATCGGTGTGGTCGTGGCCCTGATCGTGCTGGCGCTCAGCTACGGCTCGCTGGTCGCGGCCGGGATGAACCTGGTGACCGCGATCATCGGGGTCGCCATCGGCGTCGCCGGCATCACCACGCTCTCCGGCTTCGTGCAGTTGCAGGCGACCACGCCGATCCTGGCGGTGATGCTCGGCCTGGCGGTCGGCATCGACTACGCGTTGTTCATCATCACCCGGTTCCGCAACGAGCTGCGCTCCGGCAAGGACGTCGAGCAGGCCGCGGCGTACGCGGTCGGCACCGCCGGATCCGCGGTGGTGACCGCCGGGCTGACCGTGGTGATCGCGCTCGCCGGGCTGTCGATCGTCGGCATCCCGTTCCTCACCGAGATGGGCCTGGCCGCCTCGGCCACCATCGTGATCGCGGTGCTCCTGGCGATCACCCTGGTCCCGGCGATCCTCGGGTTCGTCGGCATCCGGGCGCTGCCCCGCAAGCTGCGCAACGTCCCGCCGACGTCGCAGGAGGAGCTGCCGGTCGGCCGGGGCTTCATCCGCGGCTGGGCGAACACGGTCACCCAGAAGCGGGTGGTCAGCCTGCTGCTCGCCGTGCTCGCGCTCGCGGTGATCGCGCTGCCGTTCTTCAAGATGCAGACCACCCTGGCGCAGCGCTCGCCGGAGGGCAGCACCCAGGCCAAGGCCGACGCGCTGATCGACGAGCGGTTCGGCCCCGGCGTCAGCGGCCCGCTGCTGATCCTGGTCGACGGCCCGAACGCGGCGCCGTACGCGGCCACCGTGCAGAAGCAGGTCGCCACGCTGCCGGACGTCGCGCTGGCCACACCGGCCCGGCCGAACCAGGACCAGTCCGCCGCGCTGATCACCATCATCCCGGCCTCCGGCGCGGAGGATCAGAAGACCGTCGACCTGGTGCACGCGATCCGGGACCAGGTCACCGACGGTGACGGCGCCACGGTGTACGTGACCGGGCAGACCGCGATCAGCATCGACGTGTCGCAGAAGCTCAACGACGCGCTCCCGATCTATCTGGCGATGGTCGTGGGCCTGGCCTTCGTGCTGCTGGTCCTGGTGTTCCGCTCGCTGCTGGTGCCGGTGGTCGGCGTGCTCGGCTTCCTGCTCACCATCGGTGCGTCGTTCGGCGCCACGGTCGCGGTGTTCCAGTGGGGCTGGCTCTCCGAGCTGGTCAACGCGGGTTCCACCGGCCCGATCATCAGCCTCGCGCCGATCATCATCGTCGGGATCCTCTTCGGTCTGGCGATGGACTACCAGGTGTTCATGGTGTCGCGGATGCACGAGGCGCACGCTCACGGCGCGTCGCCGCGGGACGCGATCGTCACCGGTTTCCGGCAGGCCGCCCCGGTCGTGCTGGCCGCCGCGACGATCATGTTCGCGGTCTTCGCCGCGTTCGTCCCGGAGGGCAACGACACGGTCAAGCCGATCGCGTTCGCGCTGGCCGTCGGCATCGCGTTCGACGCGTTCGTGATCCGCATGATCGCGGTACCGGCGGCGCTGGCCCTGCTCGGCCGCTCCGCCTGGTGGCTGCCGAACTGGCTGCGCTGGCTGCCGGAGCTCGACGTCGAGGGCGCGGCCCTCGAGCGCAGGGCCGCCGCCACCCGCGAGGTCCCCTCCGACGAGCAGCCCCAGACCGCCTCGGTCTGACCAGTTCCAGGCGGTGCCGCTGCAAAGCGGCACCGCCCGCTGCTTTTTCGGCTGGTCCCCAGGGGTGCCTCCGGCCCCCGGAGGCACCCCTGGGGACCAGCCCGGGAACCGGGAGTCGCGCGGCGGTCCGGGGTGGAGACGGCCTCGCGTGGTGAGGGGCCGCCCTCAGCCCGGCGGTGCGTCGCGGTCCGGTGGGCGGGACCGCGTGGCGTGGAGGCCCGGGACGGGCCGCTGCTCTTGTGATGGCGCCCAGGTCGTACCGAAAAGGGCTTGAAAGACGCCGGCCCGGCGCCCACACGGACGCCGGGCCGGGTCGTGACCGGAAGCGGTCAGGCGGTCCACTTCACATAGGAGTTGAACTTGCCGGTGGCGTCGAACGTGGCCATGTTGTCCCAGCCGTCGCCGGTGCCGTTGATGTTCGCCGGGTCCCAGCCGTTGCCGCTGATCGCGTACCAGGTGGGTTCCCAGTAGAAGACGCCGATGGCGCCGGCGTTGCGGGCGGTGTTCTGGATCCAGGTGAACTCGGTGCCCTGGCCGGCCTTCGACGCGGACTGGCCGTCACAGGTCGTGGTGCCGGGGATCGAGTTCGACTGGCTGTCCGCGTTCGCCGTGGTGTACATGTACGCGGTCTCGACGACCACGACCGGCTTCGCGTAGCGGGACTTCACGTCGGCGATCACGTTGTAGAGGTTCGCCAGCGTGCCGTGCCACATGCAGTAGTAGGACAGCGCGGTGATGTCCCAGGAGACGCCGGCCGCCTTGATGCCGTCGTAGAACCAGCGCGCGTTGGCGTCACTGTCCGCGTCGGCCGTGTGGATCATGACCTGGGTGCTGCTGTTGCAGGCCTTGGTCGCGTTGTAGCCCTGCTTGAGCAGGCCGGCCAGGGCGGAGAAGTCGCTGTTCACGACCTGCCCCTTCGGCCACAGCATGCCGACGTTGATCTCGTTGCCGATCTGCACGCTGTCCGGGGTGGTGCCCTGCGACTTGAGCGCGGTGCACACGTCGTAGGTGTAGTTGTAGACGTCGGTCTGCAACGTGGCGAGGCTGTGCGAGGCCCAGGCCGCCGGCGGGTACTGCTTGCCGGGGTCGGCCCAGGTGTCCGAGTAGTGGAAGTCGATCAGGATCTTGAGGCCCTTGGCCTTGATCGCCTTTGCCTGCTGGAGCACCTTGGCCTTGTTGTTGTAGCCGCTGGCCGGGTTGTTCCAGACGCGCAGCCGGGCGTAGTTCACGCCGGCGCCCTTCAGGATGTCGTACGGGTCCGCCTGCACCCCGGCGGCGGTGTAGTACTTGCCGCCCAGGTCGAGCGTGCGCTGCAGCGTCGAGACGTCGGCGCCGAGCATGGTGAGGGAGGCGGCTTGTGCGGGAGCGGGGTTGAGTGCCACCAGCGTGACCGCGGCGAGCGCGGACCCGATGAGGGCTCGGAGGGATGTTCTCACTGCTTCTCCTTAAGGGGGAGGAGACATGGGGCGGTGGATCCCCATGAGCATCAGCGGCGCCAGACGACGTACGGGTTGATCCGTCCGTGGTCGTCGAAGGTCGCCATGTTCTCCCAGGCGTTGCCGGAGTTCTCGATGTCCTCGCTGTCCCAGCCGTTGCCGTCGATCGCGGTCCAGGTGGGTTCCCAGTAGAAGACGCCGAGCGCGCCGGCGCTCCGGGCGGTGTCCTGCACCTGCGAGAACTCCTGGGCCTGCCCCTGCGGCGTGGCGGGGATCCCGTCGCACGGCGCGGCCGAGGTGATGATGTTCTCCAGGTGGTCGTAGTTGTCGGTGGTGTACGGGTACGCCGTCTCGGCGATCACCGCGGGCTTGCCGTACCGGGTCCGGACGTCGCCGAGGACGGTGGCGAGGTTCGCCTGGTCGCCGTGCCACATGCAGTAGTAGGACAGCGCGGTGATGTCCCACTTCACGCCCTGCGCGGCGATCCCGTCGTAGAACCACCGCGCGGCGCCGAGACTGCCGGCGTTCGCCGTGTGGATCATGACCTGGGTGTGCTTCGAGCACGCCTTGGTCGCGTCGTAGCCGGCCTTCAGCAGTGACGCGAGCGGGCCGAAGTCACTGTTGGTCACCTGACCCTGCGGCCAGAGCATGCCGGTGTTGATCTCGTTGCCGATCTGCACGCTGTCCGGCCGGGTGGCCTTGCAGACGTCGTACGTGTAGTCGTAGACGTCCTTCTGCAGCTGGGCCAGGTCGTGCCCGGCCCAGGCGGCCGGGACGAACTGCTTGCCCGGGTCGGCCCAGGTGTCCGAGTAGTGGAAGTCGATCAGAACCTTGAGGCCGTGCTTCTTGGCCTCGCGGACCTGCTGCACCACCTCGGCCTTGTTGTTGTAGCCGCTGGTCGGGTTGTTCCAGACGCGCAGCCGGACGTAGTTGACGCCGGCCTGCTTGAGGATCTCGTAGGGGTTGGCGCGGCGGCCGCGGGCGTCGTAGAACGTCGCGCCGAGGTCGAGGGCCCGGGGGAGGGTGGAGACGTCCGCTCCGCGCATCGACAGCTGGTTCGGCCGGTCGTGGGCGAGGGCGGGTGTGGCCGGCACCAGGAGGAGCGCGGTGGCGGCGAGGGATACGGCAATTTTCATGGGACGCTCCTTGAAGACAGTCCATTGTCGACAAAAGGGACGTTCTGCGGGTGGAGTCCGGCCTTGGCCGAAGGGGGATGCCAAGGCCGGACCCCGGGGGGCCCGGCAGGATCAGGCGGGGGAGGAGCTGCGCAGCACGAGGCTGGTGGGCACGGTGATGGAGAGCGGGGTACGCCCGTTGATCACGTCGACGAGGAGCCGGACCATCTCCTCGCTGATCCGGTCCAGGGGCTGGCGCACCGTGCTCAGCGGCGGCTCGGTGGTCGCCGCCAGCCCGGAGTCGTCGAAGCCGACCACCCGGACGTCACCCGGGATGCTGCGGCCGTTCTCGCGCAGCACCGGCAGGGTGGCCGCGGCGATGGCGTCCGACGCGGCGAACACCGCGTCCACGTCCGGGACCCGGGCCAGCAGGGTCCGCATCCCGGACGCGCCGTTCTCCCGGCGCCAGTCGCCGTGCACGATCAGGTCCTGGTCGATCGGCAGGCCGTGCGCCATCAGCGCGTCGGTGTACCCGGCCAGCCGGTCCACGCCACCGGAGGTGTCCAGCGGCCCGGTGATCGTGGCGATCCGCCGGCAGCCCGCGGCGATCAGGTGCTCGACCGCGGTGCGCGCACCGGCCCGGTCGTCGGCGGAGACCGAGCTCATCGACTCCTCCAGGCCGAGCACCCGGCCGCAGGCCACGATCGGGACCTGGGCCTGGACCAGCTGCTGCAGGAGCGGGTCGCCGGAGTGCGGCGAGACCAGCAGCACGCCGTCGACGTGACCGCCGTTGAGGAACGCGATCGTCCGGATGCGTTCCTCGGGGGTGGAGGCGATCATCAGGATCAGGGTCAGCTCCCGGTCGGAGAGCGCCTGAGCCACGCCGCGGAGCAGCACCGAGAAGTTCGGGTCCTCGAAGAGCAGGTGCTGCGGCTCGGTCAGCAGGAACGCTATCGATCCGGAGCGCCCGGTGGCGAGCGAGCGGGCGTGCTGGTTGGTCGTGTACCCGGTCCGCGAGATGGCGTCCTGGACCGCGCGCACGGCCTCCGGGCTCACCCAGTCGCGGCCGTTGAGGACCCGCGAGACGGTTGCGTAGGACACCCCGGCCTCGCGAGCGACGTCGCGGATGGTGGGGCGTTTGCGCGACACGTTCGGGATCATAGTGGTTACCGTTCCCTATGCCTTGACGCCACCGGCGGCCAGGTCGACCTGCCAGTACCGCTGGAGGGTGAGGAAGAGCGCGATCAGCGGGACGATCGACACCAGGGCGCCGGTGACCACCGCGGTGTACATCGAGGGCTGGCTGGCGCCCTGGTTGAGCAGGCCGTTCAGGCCCACCGTGAGCGGGTAGAGCTTGTCGTCCCCGAGCATGATGTACGGCAGCATGAAGTTGTTCCAGATCGCGACGAACTGGAACAGGAACACCGTGACCAGCCCGGTGCGCATCATCGGCATGACCACCCGGACGAACGTGCGCCAGGCGCCGGCCCCGTCGATCCGGGACGCCTCCAGGATCTCGGTCGGCACCGCGGCGGCCGCGAAGATCCGGGCCAGGTAGATGCCGTACGGACTGATGAAGCTGGGCAGCAGCACCGCCCAGTAGGTGTTGGTCAGCCCGAGCTTCGCCAGCAGCAGATACTGCGGGATGGCCAGGATGACGCCCGGCACCAGGACGCCGGCCAGGATCACGTTGAAGACGAAACCCTTGCCCGGGAACTCGAACTTGGCCAGGGCGAAACCGCTCATCGCGGACACCAGGGTGGAGACGGCCGCGCCGACGCCGGCGTAGAGCGCGGTGTTGGCCATCCAGCGCCAGTACAGCCCGTCGCGGTACCCGCTCAGGTCGGCGAGGTTGTCGACCAGGTGGCTGCTCGGCGAGAGCGTGAACGTGGAGAACAGCTCGCTCGCGCTCTTGCTCGACGCGATCAGCACCCAGATCACCGGTAGCAGGCAGTAGGCGGCACCGACGAGCAGGAGCAGGGTGGCGATCTTGCTGTTTCTCTTCTTAACGGCCAGGACGGTCATGGTCAGTCTTCCTGGTTGAAGGCCCGGCGGCCGACGAGCTTGAGGAACCCGAAGGAGAGCAGGAACGTCGCCAGCGCGATGACCACCGACGTGGCCGCGGCCGAGTAGATGTCGTTGCGGACGAACGCGTCCCGGTAGACCTTCATCAGCGGGGTCCAGGTGAACGAGATCGTGTTGCTCAGCGGTTTGAGCGTCATCGGCTCGGCGAACACCTGCAGCGTGGCGATCAGCGAGAAGACGAACGTCATCACCAGCGACGGCATCACGATCGGGATCTTGATGCGCCAGGCGATCGCCAGCTCCGAGGCGCCGTCGATCCGGGCCGACTCGTAGAGGCTGGTCGGCACGGCCTTCAGCGCGGTGTAGATGACGATCATGTTGAAGCCGGTGCCGCCCCAGATCGCCACGTTCGCCACCGCCCAGAGCACCCAGGACGAGGAGAGCAGCTCCGGCGCGGTCAGGCCGAACGCCTCGAGGACGTCGGTGATCGGGCTGACCCGGGGCAGGTAGAGGAAGCCCCAGAGCAGCGACGCGACCACGGCCGGCACCGCGTACGGCAGGAAGATCGCGATCCGGGTGAAGCTGCCGATCCAGGGGCGGGTGCGGTTCGCGTCCAGCAGCAGGGCCATCAGCAGGGCCAGGCCGAGCATGGTGGGCACCACGATCAGGCCGTAGCCGAGGATCCGGTAGACGCTGGGCAGGAACTCCGGGTCGGTCATCGACCGGACGTAGTTGCTGAACCCGGCCCACACCTCGGTCCGGGACTTCGCGCCGAGCCCGAGGCCGCTGACCTTCACCTTGCGCAGGCTCAGGTAACCGGCGTAGACGATCGGCGCGGCCAGGAAGAGCGTGAAGAGCAGCAGGCCGGGGGCGAGGAACGCGTACGGGACGCCGGCCCGCCGGGACGCCTGCCGGGCCTTCTTCGCGGCCGCGGGGCGGGCCGCGGCGATGGTGGGACTGGGGGCTGGGGTGGTCAGCGACATCGCCGAGACCTTCCTGTGAGGACCGGGCGGGACACCTGTGGCGTCCCGCCCGGCGCACGTCATCCGGCGACGGTGAAGCCGCTGTTCTTCATGTCGTCGACGGTCGCCTTCTGGACGGTCGCGAGCGACTCGGTGAAGGCGGCGGCCTTCTTCGACTCGGCGGCCTTGCCGAAGGCGTCGTTGAACGCGCTGTAGGCGACGTTCACGTTCGGGCCGTAGGTGAACGGCTTGGTGGCCTTCGCGGCGTCGGCGGCGATCGTGTAGAAGTCGGCCTGGTCGGCGAAGAACGCCGGCGGCGTGGTCAGGATGGTGGTGGTGTCGTTCGCGGCGGGGTAGACGTTCGCCGTGCCGGCCAGCAGCTTGAGCGCGGCCGGGTCACTGTTGAGCCACGCCACGAACTCGGCGGCCTGCTTCGGGTGCTTGCTCTGGGTGGTGACGCTGGTCGCCGAGCCGCCCCAGTTGCCGGTCGCCGGGCTGGCCGCGTCCCACTGCGGCATGGTGGCGGCCTTCCACTTGCCCTTGGTGTCCTTGGCGCTGCCCTCGAGCACGCCGGGCGCCCAGACCGCGGAGACCCAGCCGACCTGCGAGCCGTCGTTGAGCGCGGCGTTCCACTCCGGGGTGTACATCGGCTTGTTGTCGACGACGCCCTTCTCCACCAGGCCGCCCCAGTACGCGGCGACCTTCTGGGTGGCCGGTTCGTTGATGTTGACGGTCCAGGAGTCGCCGTTCACGCCCCACCAGGACGCGCCGGCCTGCTGGGCGAGGCCGGTGAACAGGCCCGCGTCGCTCGCCGAGAACGTGCCGATGTACTGCTTCGGGTTCGCCTTGTGGATCTTCTCGGCGGCCGCGGCGTAGTCGTCCCAGGTCTTGGGGGCGGCCAGGCCGTTCTTGTCGAAGACGTCCGAGCGGTAGAAGAACATCAGCGGGCCGGAGTCCTGCGGGACGCCGTAGACCGCGTCCGAGCCCAGCGTGACGCTGTTCCAGGCGGCCGCCGGGAACTTGTCCTTGAGCGAGCCGGCCTCCTTGGCGATGTCGGCGAGCGCGTCGGCGGAGACCAGAGTGGGGATCTTCTGGTACTCGGCCTGCATCACGTCCGGCGCGCCGCTGCCGGCCTTGATCGCGGTCAGCAGCTTGGTGACGGCCGGGTCGCCGCCGTCCTGCTTGTTGACCGTGACCTGGATGTTCGGGTGCGTCGAGTTCCAGCCCTCGACGACCTTGTCCATGTTCGGCGCCCAGCTCCAGTAGGTCAGGGCGACCTTCTCGTTGCTGGTGGCGCTGTCGTCGGCCTTGTCGTCCGAACTGCTGCACGCGCTGGTGAACAGGGCCGCGGCGGTAAGGGTCGCCAACACAGGGGCGATCTTCTTGAACATATCGATCCTCCTTGATCGGATTGATCGGGAGAGAAGAAGCGGGGGAACGGGCTCGAGCCGGTGGTCGATGCCTGTGACCGGTTACAGTGCTGCTGTTACGGCTGTGTGTCAAGACCTTGCTTCCAAGCCGTTAACCTTGTGTATCCTTCGGCCCTGCAAGGCTGTGACCGGTTACAGTCCTAACCAAAGGAGGGGTTCTCGTGCCCACTGACCCATTGACGTGGCCCGAGCCGCTCTCCGTGCGCCACACCCCGTGGGCGACGCCGCTGCGCCGGCCGCGGATGAGCAACGCCGAGGACGTCCGGGCCGGTCTCTCGCTGACCAACCGGTTCCTGATCAAGGACGGCGTGCCGGTCGTCCCGGTCTCCGGCGAGCTGCACTACAGCCGGGTGCCCCGGCACCGCTGGGCCGAGCGCCTGCGCCAGATGAAGGCCGGCGGCGTGACCGTGGTGGCCAGCTACATCTTCTGGCTGCACCACTCGCCGGCGCGCGGTGAGTACCGCTTCGACGGCAACCTCGACCTGGCCGCGTTCGTCGACCTGGCCGACGAGATCGGCCTCGACGTGGTGCTGCGGGTCGGCCCGTGGGTGCACGCCGAGAGCCGCAACGGCGGCTTCCCGGACTGGGTCCAGCAGGCCCCGGTCCGGCACCGCACCGACGACCCGGACTACCTGGTCATGGTCGAGGAGTTCTTCGCCGCGATCGGCGGCGCGCTGGACGGGCGGGCCTCGGCGTCCGGCACCGTGCTCGGCATCCAGATCGAGAACGAGCTCTACACCCAGCCCGGGCACCTGAGCACACTCAAGCGGATGTCCCGGGAGGCCGGCATGTCCGCGCCGCTCTGGACCGCCACCGCCTGGGACAGCGCCGAGCTGCCGGACGGCGAGGTGCTGCCGCTCTACGGCGGGTACGGCGACGGCTTCTGGGTCGACTCGGACGCACCCTGGGCCCCGAACTTCCGGGACCACTACTTCTTCTCGCACGTCTGGGACGACCCGGGCATCGGCGCCGACGTGCGGCGCGCGCAGAACATCGAGGCCGCCAAGGGTGGCCCGCGGGTCCCGTCCGCCGAGTTCCCGGCCGCAACCTGCGAACTCGCCGGCGGGATGGCCACCGCGTACCACCGGCGGCCGCGTCCCTCGGCGCTCGACGTGGCCACCA
Organism: Actinoplanes awajinensis subsp. mycoplanecinus; assembly: GCF_001509495.1. Lineage (NCBI taxonomy): Bacteria > Bacillati > Actinomycetota > Actinomycetes > Micromonosporales > Micromonosporaceae > Actinoplanes > Actinoplanes awajinensis. The sequence continues at coordinate 18,239 of NZ_LLZH01000335.1, forward strand.
TCGCGCACTGCAAGATCGGCAACGGGTCGGCCTGGCAGGGCTACTACATGTACGCCGGCGGCACGAACCCGAGCGCGCCGGACGGCATGCAGGAGTCGCACGCCACCGGCTATCCGAACGACCTGCCGCGGCTCGGTTACGACTTCCACGCGCCGATCGGTGAGGCCGGCGCGCTCTCCGGCAGCCACGCCGAGCTGCGCCGCCAGCACACGTTCCTGGCCGCGTTCGGCGCCCGGCTCGCCGACATGCCCTCCAGCCTGCCCGACGTGCGGCCGGACGGCGTCGAGGACAGCGCCACCCTGCGCTGGGCGCTGCGCAGCGACGGCGACACCGGGTTCCTGTTCGTGGCCTGGCACCAGCCGCACTTCCCGCTCGACACGTACCGCGGGGCCCGGTTCCGGGTCGTCCTCGGTGACCGCGAGCTGGAATTCCCGTCCCACCCGGTGGACATCCCGGCCGGCACCCTGGCTCGCTGGCCGGTCAACCTGACCGCCGGCGGGGTGCGCCTGGCCTGGGCCACCGCGTCCGCGCTCACCGTGCTGCCCGGCGCGGTGCCGACCCTGGTGCTGCTCGCCGAGGCCGGCATCCGCCCGGAGATCGCCCACGTGGTGGACGGCGAGGTGACGGTTCAGGAGGTCACCCCGGGCCTCGAACCGCTCCGGCTCACCGCGGAGTCCGGCACGCTCGACGTGCTCGTCCTGCCGGCCGGGACCGCCGGGTCCGCCTGGGTCACCGAGGCGGGCGGCCGCCGGGTCCTGCTCAGCGACGACGAACTGCAGTGGGACGCGTCCGGGCAGATCACGGTCAAGGCCGCTGCGATTCCTTCGGTACGAACGTACGACCCGTCCGCGCGCACCTTCGTCGACCTGCCGATCGCGCCGGCACACACCCCGGTGACCGTGGACGTGACCGCCGTCGAGATCCGGCCCGCCGCCGCGGTGCCGGCCGAGTACGGCAAGCACGACGGCCGCTCGTCCGCACCGGGCCGGGTGGCGTTCGACGAGCACGCCGCGGCGTACCGGCTGGAGCTGCCGGAGTGGGCCGCCGACCCGGACCACGACGCGCTGCTCGAGATCGACTGGGCCGGTGACGTCGGTGAGCTGCGCGTCGACGGGGTCACCGTGACCGACCGGTTCTGGGACGGTTCCCGCTGGCAGGTCAACCTGGTCGACGCCGGGTACCGCGCCGGCGCGCAGCTCACCCTGCACCTGCTGCCGCTGGCCACGGTCTCCTCGGTGTCGGTGCCGGAGGAGGCCCGGGACCGGCTCGTCGCGGCCGGCTCCCAGCTGCTCGCCATCGACGCGATCCGGGTGATCGGCCGCAGCACCACCGTCGAGCCGCCCCACGAGCACCGGGTCCGCAAGACGTCGCGCCGGATGGCCGACGGCCGCGAGATCATCTACTTCGACGACACCGAGCCGTACGTCTCCGGCGCGGCGGTGCGGCAGGCCGAGGACACCCGGCCGCTGCCGCCCGCGTCGGAGGTGCTGCGCGGCGGGGCCGAGGTGCGGTACGACCCGCTGACCGGCGAGTGGATCGCGATGGCGTCGCACCGCAACGACCGGACGTTCATGCCGCCGGCCGACCAGGATCCCCTGGCCCCGACCGTGCCGGGCGGGTTCCCGACCGAGATCGCCGAGGCCGACTACGACGTGGTCGTCTTCGAGAACCGGTTCCCGGCGCTGTCCCCCCGCAACGGCGGCGAGGACTCGCTGCTCGACGGGGACCCGCTGTGGCCGGTGCAGGCGGCCGACGGTCGTACCGAAGTGGTGTGTTTCTCGTCGGCCCCGCAGGGGTCGTTCGGCAGCCTCACGCCGCACCGCGCCCGCACGGTGATCGAAGCCTGGGCCGACCGCACCGCGGAGCTGGGCAGACAGCCCGGTGTCGAGCACGTCTTCGTGTTCGAGAACCGCGGCAAGGAGATCGGGGTGACCCTGCCGCACCCGCACGGCCAGATCTACGCGTTCCCGTTCGTACCGCCGAAAGCGGCCCGGATGCTGGAGATGGCCGAACGGCACCGGGAGCGGACCGGCGGCAACCTGTTCCGCGACATCCTGGACGCGGAACGCCGCTCCGGCCGCCGCGTGGTGACCGGCACCGATCACTGGACCGCCTACGTCCCGGCCGCGGCCCGCTGGCCGGTCGAGGTGCACCTGGCCCCGCACCGCGACGTCGCCGACCTCACCGAGCTGACCGGCCCGGAACGCGACGACCTGGCCCGGATCTACCTCGACGTGCTCGGCCGCCTGGACCGGTACTTCCCCGGCCCGGAACCGCTGCCCTACATCGCCGGCGTCCACCAGGCGCCGGTCCGCGCGGGCCGCGACCTGTTCCGCCTGCACCTGCAGGTGTTCAGCGTCCTGCGCGCCCCGGGCAAACTGAAATACCTGGCCGGCGTCGAGTCCGCGATGGCCGCCTGGATCAGCGACACCACCCCGGAAAAGATCGCCGCCCGCCTCCGCGAGGTCGGCTGACCCTCCAGGCAGCGCCGCCCACCGCGGTGGGCGGCGCGCCGCCGCGTGCGGCAGCCGAGGCGGGCGGCGCGTGGAGGATGGCTGCGCGGTGGGTGGATCGCAGGAGTGCGGCAAGTTCAGTCTAAAGCGGACGTCGGGGTCTCGTCACTCGGGTGAAGAGGCCATGTGAGCTGCGGATTTGATGGCTAGGGTGGCTCCTCGTGAGTTGCCGCTGTGAATGGATCGGGTCCGGTGGGCGGGTGCTTCGCCTGCATGCCGACGACTGGTTGGACGCTCGGATCGAGGAGCCCGCGCTCTGCGGGCTCGCCGCCAACCCGGCGGCGCCGGACGGTGTGCTGCTGGAGCTGCTCCGGTCGTGGCCGGAGGCGGTGCCCGCGGCGTTCCGGCGACGGACGCTGCCCGCACCGGTGGTCGCGGCGATGGTGGAGCACCCGAGCGTGCGGGTGCGTGCCGCGCTGGCCGCCAACCCCCTGGTGGAGCCGGCCGCCCGGCTGCGCCTGGCCGGCGACCCGGACGACGAGGTCGTGCGGCGGCTGCTCGCCGACCGGGAGTTCCCGGCGCCGGACCGGCTGCTGTGGATCGGCCTGGACCGGCTGCTCGGGCAGTTCCGGCGCGGCCTGATGACCGAGGAGGACCTGGCCGACGAGGTGCTCGAGGAGATCGGCCGGGACCGGCGGGTGATCGGCGCGGCCCGGCGGCATCCGGACCCGGCTGTCCGGCGGGCCCTGCTCGGCATGTTCCGCCCGACCTACGGCGACCCGGAGCACGAGGTCGTGCAGGCGCTGCTCAAGGACGAGGACGTCGCGGTGCGGGGCGCGGCCGCCGAGGCGGTGCGGGACTGGACGGCACGCGCGGCCCGCGAGACGGAACGGGCCGACGTGCGCGGCAACGGCTACGACGTCCGGCACATCCTGTCGGCCACCCGGCTCTCCCGGGCGCTGATCGACGAGCTGCTGGCCGAGGACGACAAATACTCCCTGGACCAGATCGCGAAGAACCCCAGTGTGCCGCCCGAGGTGCTGGATGTCCTGGTCGGTCACCCGGAGCCGGAGGTCCGGGCGGGCGCCGCGCGCCACCCGCACCTGACCGCCGGACAGCTGGCCCGGCTCGCGGCGGACCCGGCCGACGAGGTGCGTGCCGCGCTCGCGGCCCACCCCGGTCTGACCGAGGAGCAGCGGGCCGGCCTCGACCTCGCGCCCGCCGACCCCGGTTGCGGCCACTACCCGCCGGACACACCGGGGGAATTGCTGCTGCGGTCCTTCCTGGAACGCCCGGGCCGCAGCCGCCTGCCGCACCTGCCGAACTTCCCCACCGAGGGCCTGGCCCGGTTCGCCGGCGACCCGGATCCGGCCGTCCGGCGTCTCGCCGTCCGCGATCCGCACGCCGCGCCCGAGCTGATCGACCACCTCACCGCCGACCCGGACGAGCACGTCCGCCGGGCAGCCGCCGCCTGCCCGCGCCTGCCGGCCGCCCGGCTCCTGGCCCTGCTCGACGACCCGGACCTGGCCGGCGCGGCCGCAGCCAACCCGTCCCTGCCCGAGCCGCACATGTGGGCGCTGATAATCAGTAAGCCCAGGTAGGTGCGGGCGTAGTAATGTCCATCCATGGGCGATGGTCGATCTCTTGCGGTCGATGAGCCGGGGGCGTTGCACTATGACGACGAGGAGCGGCCGGCTCGGAAGCTGGCCGGGTGGGCCGGATCGGTCGTCTCGGTGGTCGCTGCCGGGGTCGGGGTCTTCGCGCTCTGGCAAGTGTTCCGGCCGCTCGCTCAGGGCAGCCAGTTCTATCTGATCCTGTTCCTGGCGGGGACGCTTCCGCTGGTCTTCCTCGCGTACAAATCAAGGGTCGACCGCGACGACACGCCCACCTGGACGGACCGGATCCTCGCGGGCGTCGCCCTGCTGGTCTGTCTCTATCCGGTGAATCCGTTCGGCGGTGGGTACGACGGCTTCCTCGACCGGCAAGGGTTGCTCGCACCGGTCGACGTCGTGTTCGGCGCGGTTCTGCTGGTGCTGGTGGTCGAGGCCGCGCGGCGGACCACCGGGTGGGCGTTGCCGGTCGTCTGCGCGGTTTTTCTTCTGTACGGCTATTACGGCGGACTGCTCCCGCAGCACTGGCCGATCGCGCATGCCGGGCTCGACTTCGGGCAGATCGTCGACGCGCTCTACAACTCCGGGAGCGGGTTCTACGGCACCCCGCTCGACGTGGCCGCGACGTACATCGTGCTGTTCACCATCTACGGCGCGGTGCTGGACCTCTCCGGCGCCAGCCGGTTCTTCGTCGACCTGTCGGTGGCCGCCTTCCGCAGGTCGCGCAGCGCGGCCGGGCGGACCGCGGTCGCCGCCGGGTTCCTGCTCGGCACGGTCTCCGGATCGGGCACCGCGACCGCGGTCAGCGTCGGCGCGGTCACCTGGCCGATGCTGCGCCGGGCCGGGTACCCGCCCGAGCAGGCCGGCGGGATGCTGGCCGCGGCCGGGGTGGGCGCCATCCTGTCGCCGCCGACGCTGGGCGCGGCCGCGTTCATCGTCGCGGAGTACCTCGACGTGTCGTACCTGACCGTGCTCGGCTGGGCGATGATCCCGACGCTGCTCTACTACCTGGGCATCATCCTGGCCGTGGAGATCGACGTGCGGCGGTTCGGGGTCCGGGCCGTGGACCTGCCGGCCACCAGCGCGGGGCGGCTGCTGACCCGGTTCGGCTACCACTTCTCGTCGCTGATCCTGATCGTCGTGCTGCTCGCGCTCGGCGAGAGCGCCACCCGGGCCGTGGTCTACGCGACCCTGCTCGCGGTGGCGCAGTCCTACCTGGACCGCCACGCGTGGCTGACCCCGGCCCGGCTGTTCCAGGCGCTCGCCGCCGGGGTGCGCGGGGTGCTCCCGGTCGTCGCGGTCTGTGCCGCGGCCGGCGTGATCACCGCGATCACCACCAAGACCGGGCTCGGCGCGCAGCTGGCGTCGCTGCTGGTCAACGGCGCGCAGGCGATCACCGGGAATCCGGCCGCGGTGCTCGCACTGACCGTGCTGCTGGCCGCGGTGGCGCTCGCGATCCTGGGCCTGGCGGTGCCGGTCACCGCGAGCTTCATCATCGGCTGGGTGATCATCGGGCCGGCGCTGCTCGGGCTCGGGGTGAGCGCGCCGGCCGCGGCCATGTTCGTCTTCTACTACTCGGTGCTCTCCGAGGTCACCCCGCCGACCGCGCTCGCCGCCGTCGGCGCGAGCGCGATCACCGGCGGGCGGACCATGCCGACCATGTGGCAGGCCCTGAAGTACGCGCTGCCGGCCTTCCTCGCGCCGATCGCCTTCGTGCTCACCGACCGGGGCGAGTACCTGCTGGCCCGCGGCCCGGCGCTCGGCGTGCTGTGGACCAGCGCGGCGGCGGCACTCGCGGTGCTCGGGCTGGCCGTGGCGACCGGTGGCTGGGTGCCGGGGGTGGGCCGGGCCGGGCTGCCGAGCCGGATCCTGGCCGGGATCGCCGGGCTGTTCCTGCTGTACCTGGCGCCGCTCACGATCGGGATCGGGCTGGCCGCACTGGCCGGGTCGGCGCTGCTCGCCGCCGTGGGCCGGGCCCGACGACGTCCGGAAGAGAACGTTGATCAGGAAGGCGAAGCATGCGAAGAATCGTGACCGCGACGACCGCACTCACTCTCGTCCTGGCCACCGCCGCGTGTGGTGGCCGGCAGGACACCGCCGCGACCGACACCGGTGGCGACGTCACCTGCCAGGTCGGCCAGGACACCCGGGTCGGCATCGCGACAGGCAACGCGACAGGGGTCTACTTCGCGCTCGGCAACGCGTTCGCCGAGCAGGTGAACGCGTCCGGCAGCCGGGTGCAGGCGACCGCGGCCGAGACCGGCGCGTCGGTGCAGAACATCCAGCAGCTCGTCGCGGGCAGCTACGACGTGGCGTTCTCGCTCGCCGACACGGCCGCGGACGCGGTCAACGGCACGAACAGCTTCACCGCGAAGCAGCCGGTCGCCGCCCTGGCGCGGATTCACACCAACTACACCCAGGTGATCGTCCGCAAGGCCGCGGGCATCGAGGACGTGGCCGGGATGAAGGGGAAGCGGGTCTCCACCGGCTCGCCGAAGTCCGGCACCGAGGTGATCGCGAACCGGATGCTGACCGCGGCCGGCCTGGATCCGGCGACGGACGTCAGCGCCCAGAAACTCGACCTCACCAAGACCGTCGACGGCATGAAGGACGGGTCGATCGACGCGCTGTTCTGGTCCGGCGGGCTGCCCACCCCCGGCATCACCGACCTGCTGACGACCGCGAAGGATCAGGTCGCGTTCCTCGACGTCACCCCGCTGCTCCCGGCCCTCCAGAAGATCAACGAGGTTTATCAGGAGGGCACCGTCCCGGCCGCGACCTACCGGCAGCCGGCCGACGTCAAGACCATCGTCGTCCCGAACTACCTGCTGGTCCGCGCGGACCTCGACCCGGACGTCGCCTGCGTCCTCACCAGGACCCTCTTCGACCGCAAACCCCAGCTCGAACAGGCGAACGCCGCGGCCAAGGAGATCAGCCTCTCGACGGCCCGCCGGACGGCGCCGGTGCCGCTGCACCGCGGCGCCGAGAAGGCCCTCGACGACCTGAACGCCCCGAAGTAGCGAGGCCGGCTGGTGCTCAGGGGTGCCTTCAAGCCCGGGAGGCACCCCTGAGCACCAGCCGCCACCGTGCGGGGCCGGTCAGGCGGTGGCGCCGCCGTCGATGACCAGGTCGTGGCCGACGGTGAAGGCGGACTCCGGGGAGGCCAGCCACAGGACGGCGGAGGTGATCTCGTCGAGGGAGCCGACCCGGCCGATCGGCAGGCCGACGGCCAGCCGGGCGGCCCGGTCGTCGGCGGTCTCGCCGGGGAACAGTGACATCGTCGTGTCGGCCGGGCCGGGGCTGACCGCGTTGATCCGGATGCCGTCGCGGATGTACTCCAGGGCGGTGTTGCGGGTCAGGGCGCTGACCGCGGCCTTGGTGGCCGCGTAGGCGCCCAGGCCCGGGCGCCGGCCGTGCGCGCCGATGTTCGAGGCGACGTTCACGATCGTGCCGCCGGTCGGGCGCATCAGCCCGATCTCGTGCTTCATCGCCAGGTAGACGCCGGTCAGGTTCGTCGCGACCAGGCGGTCCCACTCCGGGCTGGGCATCTCGGCGAGCGGCATCCCGCCGCCGAACACCCCGGCGTTGTTGACCGCCACGTCGAGCCGCCCGAACTTCTCGCCGATCGCGTCCAGCAGCGCCGCGACGTCCTGTTCGACGCTGACGTCGGCGACCATCGGGATCCCGCCGGCCTCCTCCAGCGCGGCCCGGTTGCGCCCGGCGACGATCACGGTCGCGCCCTCGGCGGCGAGTGCCCGCGCGGTGTTCCGGCCGATCCCGGAGCCGCCGCCGGTGACCAGGGCGATCTTTCCCGCGAAACGTTCCGTCATGAGGTCCCCGTTTTCTAGAACGTACGGTCAAATAATGGGAGTGAGAGTGCCGATCATCGTGATCGCCTGTGCGGCGGCCGTGGTGGCGCGCCCGCTGCCCGGCCGGCCGCGGCCGACGACGCGCATGCCCTGCAGCAGCACCAGCACGAGACGGGCCAGCGCGGCAGGGTCGGCGTCGGCGACCAGCTCGCCGGCCACCCGGGCCCGGCTGAACGCGGCGGTCAGCGCCGCCTCCAGGGCCGACCAGCTGGCCTCCACGGTGAGCGCGGCCCCGGCGTCGGCGGGCAGCCGCTCGATCGCCGCGTTCACCACGAAGCAACCCGCCCTGGCCTGGTCGGCGTCGGCGTAGTCGGTGATCAGCGCGTACACCGCGGGCAGTGCCGGGCCGGCGCCGGACAGCCGGGCCACGAGCGCCGGGTCGCGGGCCGTGGCGTACGCGTCGAGGGCCTTGAGGTAGAGCTCGTGCTTGTCGCCGAACGTGGCGTAGAGCCCGGCCCGCGCCACCCCGGTCGCGGTGACCAGGTCGGCGATCGACGTGGCCGCATAACCCTTGCTCCAGAACAGCCGCATCGCCCGCTCCAGCGCGTCCGCGACGTCGAATTCCTTGGTCCGTCCCACGGGCAACACCCTACACATTCCAGAACGTACGGTCTAGAAAGGATTCTCGTGCAACCCTGGCGCCCGTCGGCCTCGTGCTTACCGCGACCGATGACCGATGGGGGATTGCATGAGTGACCGTGACGAGGCGTTCGCGGAGTATTTCGCGGCCCGGTCAGGCAGCATGCGCGCCACGGCGTACCTGCTCTGTGGCAACTGGCACCGGGCGGAGGACTTGGTGCAGACCACCTTCACCAAGCTCTATCTGCGCTGGGACCGGATCAGCAAGCAGGAGTCGCTGGACCCGTACGCCCGCCAAGTGATGATCCGCGCCTTCATCGACGAGGGCCGGTGGGGATGGTGGCGCCGGGAACGACCGCACCACGAGCCGATCGAGCGGGCGGCGCCGGACGTGCCCGCCGAGGACCGGCTGATGCTGCTGCGGGCGCTGGCCGACGTGCCGGCCCGGCAGCGTGCCGTGCTGGTGCTGCGCTACTGGCAGGACCTCAGCATCGAGGAGACCGCCGCGGCGCTCGGCTGCACCAGCGGCACGGTCAAGAGCCAGTCCGCCCGCGGGCTGGCCACGTTGCGCGCGCTCATCGGCGCGCCCGTCACCGCCGAATGAGGGGGAAGACCATGGAGGAGACCGAGTTCCGCGAGGCGCTGCGGAGCGTGGTGACGCAGAGTTCCGAGCCGCCACCGATGCAGTCGGCCACCGTGATCGCGGCGGGGCGGCGGGCCGCGGGGCGCCGTCGTACGCTGCTCGCCTGTGCCGGTGCGTTCGCGGCCCTGGCCGCGGTGACGATCGTGCCGGCCCACTACCTCTCCGGTGATGCGGGCCCGGAGGGCGGGATTCCGGTCGCGGCACCGGCCGCCACCCCGAGCGTGATCGCCTCACGAGGACCGTCCGCGACACCGGGACCGTCCGCGACACCGCAGGAGGAGGAGACCGAGCCGTCCTGGCCGGCCGAGGCCAGCGGGGACGCCACCGCCGACACCGGGCCCCGCTACCAGAGCGGCAAGCAGCTGCTCGCCGACCTGCTGAAGGTCGTCCCGGGCGGGTACGCGACCCCGCGCGGCCAGCTCGACGACGGGTCCGACCTGCAGTGGCACCAGGCGGCGATCGAGAACCCGGAGTGGAGCTACCTGGCGACCGCGGCGCTCGCCAAGGGCGGTGGCCTCGGGCAGATCCTGGTCGAGGTGCACGAGTCGGACAACACCCTGCCGGACGACCCGTGCAAGCTGGCGACGGCGTTCTGGGGGATGGGCGGCGACTGCCAGGTGCAGCAGGTCGGCGCGGCGAAGGTGGGTGTCGCCACACCCGCCGCCGGCGGTGACAGCCGGCTCGGCCAGTGGGCCGCGTACCGCTGGGACGACGACGTGGTGGTCTTCGTGGGGCAGACCCGGGCGCTGGCCAGCAACCGGGACGGCACGCCCAAGGACGCGCTCGCCCAGCTGCCGTTCGACACACAGGCGCTGGCCGGGCTCGCCGTCGACGAGCGGTTCCACATCGGCGGATAAACGCGTTGCCGGGCCCGGGGCGGGGCTTCTAGGGTGGGACACAGCTTCGGGCGGGATCGCTCGGACGACTGATCAGGGAGATCACGATCATGCTGTGTGCGTACCGCTATCTCGCCCCGGACCGGTGGCGCGGCTGAGCCCGCTCTCGCGTGATACGCGCCGCCGTTCCCTTGTACGGGAATGGCGGTTTTTGTTTTTGTGATCCGACGGGAGAACCAGGCACGCCACGCGGGCGCGCCGACGATGGAGAGTCGGGCCCGGCTGTAAACCGGGTGCTTCGCTGAGCAGGTTCGAATCCTGCCGCCCGCACGCACGACACGATCGCATGCCCGAGTGGCCAGGGAACCGTCTGCAAAGCGGTGCACGCCGGTTCGAATCCGGCTGCGGTCTCCACAGAGTCTCCGCCCGAGCGCTGTTGCAGGGCAGGGTCGCTCGTCGCCTCTCTCGTGGCGCGATGGCGTCCCGATTCCCCCGTACGTTTCCGTAACCGGGCGAGAGCGACCCGCTGCCCTGCAACGACGTCGATGCTTGCCGGTTGACCTTGTACGAAGCATGGGAGACTCGTACTTTCCTGGTGGATTTCTTGAATCCGCTGGTAGGAGACGAGCGTGTGGAGGTCAGTTGGCGGTGGAGTTCGGTGTGCTCGGTGTGGTGGAGGCCCGGATCGGCGGGGTGTCCGCCGACCTGGGGCATGCCCGGCAACGGTGCGTGCTGGGTGTGCTGCTGGTGGAGGCCGGGCGTCCGGTCACCCTGGACCAGTTGATCGACCGGGTGTGGGGCGGGCAGGCCCCGCAGCGGGCGGCCGGCGCGCTCTACAGCTACCTGTCCCGGCTGCGCGGCGCGATCGCCGGGGCGCCGGGCATGGAGATCCGGCGCGAGCCCGGCGGTTACCTGCTCACCGTGGATCCGCAGACCGTGGACCTGCACCGGTTCCGCCGGTTGACGGCGCTGGGCCGGGCCGCGGAGTCCGACCGGGCCGCCGCCGACCTGATCGGGCAGGCGCTGGACCTGTGGCGGGGCGAGCCGTTCGCCGGGCTGGACACGCCGTGGCTGAACGCGACGCGCCGCGCGCTGCTCGACGAACGGTTCGCCGCCGAACTGGACGGTTACGACGTGCTGCTCCGGCTGGGCCGGCACGGTGAACTGCTGCCCGGGCTGAGCGCCGCCGTGGCGGACCATCCCCTCGACGAACGCCTGGCCGGGCAGGCGATGCTGGCGCTGTACCGGTGCGGGCGGCAGGCCGACGCGGACGAGCAGTACCGGCGGATCCGGCGGTCCCTCGCCGACGAGCTGGGCAGCGATCCGGGCGCCGGGCTGCGCCGGCTGCACGAGCAGATCCTCGCCGCCGACGCCGCTCTGGAGCTGCCGGTCGGCGCACCGGCCGCCGCCGCGGTGACCGTTCCGGCGCAGTTGCCGGCCGATGTCCGGGCCTTCACCGGTCGTACCCAGGAACTCTCCGCCTTGGACAGGTTGCTGGTGTCGCCGGGCGGTGGTGAGCCACCGCTGACCGTGGCGTTGCTCTCCGGCACGGCCGGCGTCGGCAAGTCCGCGCTGGCCGTGCGGTGGGCGCACCGCGTCCGGGACGGGTTCCCGGACGGGCAGCTCTACGTGAACCTGCGCGGCTACGACGCGGAGCAGCCGGTGGCCGTCGCGGACGCCCTGGCCGGGTTCCTGACCGCGCTCGGGGTGCGCGGGCCGGAGATCCCGCCGGGTGTCGACGAGCGTGCCGGCCGGTTCCGCTCCGAGCTGACCGGCCGGCGGATGCTGGTGCTGCTCGACGACGCGGCCTCGGTGGAACAGGTGCGGCCGCTGCTGCCCGGCACCGGGTCGTGTCTGGTTCTGATCACCAGCCGGGACTCGCTGCCCGGTCTGGTCGCGGTGCACGGCGCCGAGCGGGTGATGCTCGACCTGCTGCCGCTGCCGGACGCGCTCGGGTTGCTGCACACCCTGATCGGTACGAGGGTGACCGCCGAGCCGGCCGCCGCCCGGGCCCTGGCCACCGCGTGCGCCCGGCTGCCCCTGGCGCTGCGGATCGCCGCCGGGCTGGCCACCGACCGTGCCGACGTGCCGCTGGCCGAGCTCGTCGCCGAGCTGGACGACCACCAGGTGCGCCTCGACCTGCTCGACGCGGGCGGTGACCAGCGGGCCGAGGTCCGCGCGGTGTTCTCGTGGTCGTACCGGAGCCTGCCGGACGCCGCCGCCCGGGTGTTCCGGCTGCTCGGGCTGCACCCGGGGGAGTCCGCACACGTCGACGCGGTGGCCGCGCTGACCGGTGTCGAGCCCGGCGAGGCGCGGCGGCTGCTCGGCGTGCTGGCCCGGGCCAGCCTGGTCCAGGCCGGGCGGGGCGGCCGGTACGCCATGCACGGGCTGCTGCGCGCCTACGCCGCCGGGCTGGCCGCCGACCACGACGCCGAACCGGACCGGCGGGCCGCGTTGCATCGCCTGTTCGACCACTACCTGGCCGCGGCGAGCGACGGTGACGCCGGCGCGGCCCGGGACTGGCTCGAGGCGGAACGGGCGAACCTCGCGGTGATCTGCGTCCACGGCGCGGCGCACGGCTTCCACCGGCACACCATCGCGCTGGCCGAGGCGCTGTTCCCGCACCTCGACGCGGGCGGGCCGGTCGCCGAGGCGGCCACCGTGATGGCGTCCGCGGTGTCCGCCGCCCGCGCGGTCGGCGACCGGGCGGCGCAGGCCCGCGCGCTGTCGCACCTGGGCCGGCTGCACCGCCGTCAGGGCCGCCCGCACGAGGCCGCCATGACGTACCAGCGGGCGCTCGTCCTCTACGCGGACCTCGGCGAGCACGCGGCCGAGGCCCTGGTGATGCGGGACCTGGGCAGCGTCTCCTGGTTGCTGGGCGACTACCGGCGGGCCGCCGAGCACTACCAGCGGGCGCGGACGCTGTACGAACACCTCGGTGACGACGCCGGTCAGGCCGACGCGCTGGTCCGGCTGGGCCTGATCGACGCGCGGCTCGGCGACCCGGCGTCGGCGGCGGGGCGGTACGACGCCGCCCTGACCCGCTACGCCACCCTCGGTGACCGGTTCAGCGAGGCGTACGTCCTGTCGCTGCTGGCCCGGCTGCCGGACCAGGAAGGAAACCTCGGCAAGGCCGCCGCCCACCTCGAGGAGAGCCTCGACGCCGTCCGGCGCACCGGCAACCGGACCGCGGAGGCGTACGTGCTGACCGACCTCGCCGCGGTGCACGCCCGCCAGGACCGGCTCACCGAGGCGGCCGGGCACCTGCGCCGCGCGCTGGTGCTGCACCGGCGGATCGGCGACCGGGCCAGCGAGGCGGAGGCGCTCAACGACCTCGGCCAGGTGCTGCTCGCCGCCGGGGACGCGGACGACGCCCGCCGTCAGCACGGTGCGGCGCTGGACCTGGCCGAGGAGATCGGCGACCGGTACGAGACGGCCCGCGCCCACGACGGCCTCGCCGCGGCGTGGCGGGACACCGGTGACCCCGACCGGGCCCGGCCCCACCTCGACCTGGCCCGGCGGGTCTTCGCCGACCTGTGGGTGCCGGCCGCTCCGTCAGCAGGTGGACTGGTGCGGTAGCTCCGGGACGTAGCTCTTCCACTCGTCCGCGGTCAGCCCCCGCCCGCTGACCAGGCACGCGTTCCCGGCCGGGTCGGCTGCCAGGTCCGCGGGCACCCGGACGTCCCAGAGCGTGACGTTCTTGCTCGGCGCGCCGAACGTGCCGCCGGCCGCGATGGTGCGCCCGTCCCGGCTGAGCGCCACGTTGTAGCTCTGCAGGTCCGGGGTCTTGATCGTGGCGTACGGGACCGGGTCGGACATCTCGGCGATGTCCCACAGCATGATGGTGTCGTCGATGCTGGCGCTGGCGAGGGAGCGGCCGTCCGGGGTGAAGGCCACCCACAGCACCGCGTTGGTGTGCCCGGTCAGCGCGGCGACCTGGCGGGGCTGTGCCGGGTCGGCGACGTCCCACAGCAGGACCGTCGCGTCGTCGGCGCCGGCCGCCAGGGTGCGCCCGTCCGGGCTGAACACCAGCGTGTTCGCGGTGAAGCTGATCCAGTCCTTCAGCGGGATCGAGGTGAGCCGCGCCGGGGCGGCCAGGTTCGTCACGTCCCACAGCGACACGTTGTAGCCCTCACCGGCGGCCATGGTGCGCCCGTCCGGCGCGAACGCGATGGTGGTCAACGTCTTGCGGAGCGCGAGCACGGTGCGCGAGACCGGCTTCTCCCGGTCCGTGACATCCCACAAGGTCGTCTTGCCGTCGCGGCGGCCGACCGCGAGGGTACGACTGTCCGGACTGAACGTCACCGTGTACACCAGGTCCCCGCCGTCGTCGAGCGTGGACAGCAGTGCCGGCGCGTCCGGCCGGGTCATGTCGAGCAGGGTGACGGTCTTGTTCACCCCGGTCACCGCGAGGGTGCGGCCGTCCGGGCTCAGCGTGATCCCGTCGACGGTGCTGCCGAGCAGGGGCACGGTGGCCCCCTGGACCGGGGCGGCCGGATCGGTCAGGTCCCACGGCACCGCCGGACCCTGCCGGCCCGCCGCGAGCAGCGATCGGTTGTCCGGCCCGAACTCCAGGCCCACGACGCGGCCGGGGAGCGGCCAGGGGAGCGTGGCGACCGGCTCCTTGGCGAACCGGCCCTTCGTGCTCCACAGCGTGGCCGTCCGGCGTGCGGTGCCGACCGTGGTCAGGGTGCGGCCGTCCGCGCTGAAGGCCAGCGACCCGACCGCGCCGTCCGCGGTGTTCAGCGTGGCCAGCTGGGTGGAGAACCAGGGGAACGCGTCGTCGTCCCCGATGGTCCACAGCGCGGTCCGGCCGTCCGAGTCGGCGAGGGCCAGGGTGAGCCCGTCCGGGCCGAACGCCATCGCGCTCAGGTGGGCGTCACCGGTCGCGGCGAGCTTGGAGAGGCCCGGGTGCGGCGTGGCCGGTTCGCTCAGGTCCCACAGCCCGACGTAGTCGCCGTCCTGCTCGACCGCCACCACGGGCACCTTCGGGCTGAACGCGATGGCGGCGTCGGTGATCGGGTTACCGAAGGCCACGGCGAGCTCGGCGCCCGGCACCGGGTGGGCCGGGTCGGTCAGATCCCAGACCCGCACGACCGCCCCGCTGGTCACGGCGGTCCGTCCGTCCGGACCGAATTGCAGGGGGTACGCGGCGGGCAGCGTCGCCAGCGGGGCCGGCGCGGTGCCGGTGAGGTCCCACAGGACGGTGTTCTTGTCCCGGGTGCTCGCCGCGGCGGTGTGCCCGTCCGGGCTGAACGTGACGGTGGTGATCCCGGCGGCGTCGGTGATCGGGGCCCGCCGGGCCGGGTGGGCCGGATCGGTCACGTTCCACAGGGCCACCTCGGCCCCGCCGTTGACGACCGCGAGCGTGTGCCCGTCCGGGGCGGTGGCCAGTGTGGTGTCCGCCGTCGCACCGGCCGGCACGGTGGCGAGCCGTACCGGCTCGGCCGGGTCGGTGCCGTCCCACAGCGACACGGTCCCGCCGGTGTCCGCGGTCGCGACGACCTGCCCGGTGACCGGCACGACGGTGGTCACGCCGGTGAGCGCGCCGGCGTAGTGCGTCGACATGACCAGGTGGCTGAGCTGCTCGAGAGTCTGCGGCTCCGGGTTCAGCCGCTGCGCGGCGACCCCCAGCATCAGGGCCTTCTTCGGGTCGTCGACGATCATCGCGCGGGCCCGTACCATCAGGCGCCGGCTGATCTCGGCACGCTGCTGTTTCGCCGCGGCCTCGCGCTGGCGGCGGGCCTCGTCGGCCGCCTCCCGGGCCAGCTTCTCCTGCCGCTTGCGTTCCTCCTCGGCCTTGCGGGCCTGCGCGTGGTACTTCGCGGCGAGCTTCTTCTGCTCCGTCGCCCGCGCCGACGCCTGGTCCGCGAGCTCCTGCTGCCGCTGCGCGCTCGCCTTCTCCCGGTCGGCCTCGGCCCGTTGCCGCTGCGCCTCCTCGCCCGCGCCCCGGGCCAGCTTCTGCTGCCGTTCGGCGTTCGCCTTCTGCCTCGCCGCGGTGGCCCGGTACCGCTCGGCGGCGTCCTGCTCCCGCTCCGCCTCCGCGGCGGCCTCCTCGGCGAGGGCCTGCTGTTCCCCGGCGAGCAGCGTCTGCCGGCCGGTCTCCTCCTTGGCGGTCTGCGCCCGCGCCTCCTGGACCCGGGCGTTCTCCTGCTGCCGCTGCGACTCCTCGGTGGCGCGTTCGGCGGTGGTGCGCTGCTGCGTCGCCACCTGCTCCTGCCGGTCGGCCTCCACCACCGCGGCGTTGGCCCGGTCGGCGTTGCGCACCGCGACCATCCCGGTCAGCGACGTGACCAGGGTCAGCAGCACCAGCATCGACACCGCCACGACGCCCAGCCGCCGCACCCGCCGGTGCTGCCGGACGTCCTCACCCTCCAGCTCGTCCTTGCTGACCCCGTGCATCGGCGCGGCCAGCTGCGCGATCGCGTCCCGGAACCGGACGTGCTGCAGGCTCAGGTGCAGGTCGTCGCGGGCCCACCGCAGGTCGAGGAAGAGCGGCTCCTCGGTGAACACCCCGCGCAGCGCGGCCGGCACCGCGGTCGAGCCGGCGGTGAAGTCCCCGGCGCCGGCGTCCCAGAACCAGTCGCCGTCGGTCACCACCGGCAGGATCTGGTCCGCCGACTTGGTCGCCAGCCAGTGCTCGATCTCCCGGTTCACCCACGGCGAGCGGGCCGCCTCCGGCGAGGCGAGCAGCACGAAGTGGTTCGAGCCGTCGAGAGCCTCCTGAATGGAGCTCCACAGCTTGGGCGTCACCGCCAGCCCGGTCTGGTCCCGGAAGATCCAGAGCGCGCGCCGCCGGTGCCAGGGTCTCGCCAGCCGGTGCAGACCACGCTGGACAGCCGGAGCGAGCCGCCCGTCGGCGGCGTGGCTGTAGGAGATGAAACCATCAAAGGGCATGACTGTTCCCGCGGGCTAGGTGATCGGCGGGGGCCGATTCTCCATGCCACCGCGCCCGGCGGTGCAGCCGGGCGTTACGACCCGGTCGCGACGTAGACCGTGTTGGCCGAGGTTCCCCTGGTCAGCGGGTTGTCGAAGGTCACCACGTGGGCCTCGACGCTGGTGAAGACCTCCCGCAGCACGGCCAGGAACCCCTCCTCGGGCGCGTCGTCGGACCAGAGCCCGAACACGCCGCCCGGCCGCAGCAGAGCGGCGAGCCGGCGCAGCCCACCGGCGGTGTAGAGGTCGGCGTGCGTGGGGTCCAGCACGTTGACCGGCGAGTGGTCGACGTCGAGCAGGATCGCGTCGAAGCGGCGCCCGGGCACGGCCGGGTCGAAGCCCGAGCCGTCGCGGACCAGCGCGAAGAAGTCACCCTCGAGGAGCGTGGTGCGGGGGTCGGTGACCAGCGCGCCGGCCTCCGGGAGCAGCTCGCGGCGGTGCCAGTCGATCACCGGGGCCAGCGCCTCGACCACGGTCAGGGACGCGACCCGCTCGTCGTCGAGCGCGGTGCGGGCGGTGTAGCCGAGGCCCAGCCCGCCGACGACGACGTCCAGCCGGGCGCCGTCCGGCAGAGCGGCCAGGCCGAGCCGGGACAGCTCCTCCTCGGCGACGGTGAACAGGCTCGACATCAGGTACTCGTCGCCGAGCTTCACCTCGTACACATCGGTCTTGGTCGTGGGTTCGAGGCGCCGCCGGAGGCTGATTTCGCCGATGCGGGTGTCGGCCCAGCCGAGTTCGGCGAATCGGGACGGCATGAGGTGTCCTTTCGGTGGGCTTGTGCACGAGTGTGCACGGGAACTCGAACGTGGCAGGCCCGGGGGCGGTGAACCGACCCGGGAGAGTTGCGGTACACCCCGGTAACAGCAGCTCCCAGCCCAGCAGTGGGGAGACCGGGATGACCGCCGTGACCCAGCCTCGAGTTCTCACCGTCCGCCGTTCGCTCCGCGTCGCTCGCGTCGGCACCGTCGCGTTCCTCGTGCTCAACCTCGCCGCGGTCCAGGTGATGTTCGCCGCCGCCGGACCCGCCAAAAATCTTCCGGGTACGATCGGCCGGCTCCTCGGCCTCTACCTCGCCCTGGCCATGGCCCTGCAACTGCTGCTGGTGGCCCGGCTCCCGATCGTCGACCGGGCCTACGGCATGGACCGCCTCACCCTGTGGCACCGCTGGACCGGTATGGCGATCTTCTGGCTGGCGCTGGCCCACCCGGCGTTCGTGCTGCTCGGCTTCGCCCGGCTGGACGGCACGTCGTTCCTGGCCACCACGGTGAGCCTGGCGAAGCAGCCGCCGGTGCTGCTCGGCATGATCGGGGCCGGCCTGATCCTGGTGATCGTGGTGCTGTCGGTCCGGGTCGCCCGGCGCCGGCTCTCCTACGAGACCTGGCACGCCATCCACCTGCTGCTCTACGTGGTCGTGGCGCTCGGCGTGCTGCACCAGGTCTACGAG
The DNA here is from genome assembly GCF_001509495.1 of Actinoplanes awajinensis subsp. mycoplanecinus. Classification (NCBI taxonomy): domain Bacteria; kingdom Bacillati; phylum Actinomycetota; class Actinomycetes; order Micromonosporales; family Micromonosporaceae; genus Actinoplanes; species Actinoplanes awajinensis. The sequence continues at coordinate 36,609 of NZ_LLZH01000335.1, forward strand.
GGCACCGCGTTCCGGGTCAACCTGCTCACCCAGGTCTACTGGTGGGGGCTGTGGGCGTTCGCGCTCGGCGCCCTGCTCACCGGCCGGCTGATCGTCCCGCTGCTCCGCAACGCCCGGCATCAGCTGCGGGTGGGCGCGGTCGTCTCGGAGTCCGACGACACGGTGTCCGTGCACATCATCGGCCGGGACCTCGACCGGCTGCCGGCCCGGGCCGGGCAGTTCTTCCTCTGGCGCTTCCCCGGCCACCAGAAGTGGTGGCGGGCCAACCCGTTCTCGCTGTCCGCCGCGCCGAACGGGCGCACCCTGCGGCTCACCGCCAAGGGTGTCGGCGCGACCAGCGCCGGCCTGCGCGACCTGCCGATCGGGGCGAAGGTGTACGCCGAGGGCCCGTACGGCGCGTTCACGGCGGCCCACCGGACCCGCGGCGCGACCGTGCTGATCGGCGGCGGGATCGGCGTCACCCCGATCCGGGCGCTGCTCGAGGACCCGGAGCTGACCGGGCACGTGGTCGTGCTCTACCGGGTGCGCAGCGCGCAGGACGCGGTGCTGCTCGGCGAACTCCGCAACCTCGCGGACGTCCGGCGGGCCCGGCTGCACGTGCTGGCCGGCCGGTCCGCGGCCGGGTACCAGCCGTTCGAGCCGGAGCAGTTGCTCGCGCTGGTCCCGGACATCACCGCCCGGGACGTCTACGTCTGCGGTCCGGACGCGCTGACCACGGCCGTGCTGGACAGCCTGCGGCGGCTGCGGGTGCCGGGGCGGCAGGTGCACGCGGAACGCTTCCGGCTCGCCGGATGAAGCTGGGCCGCCTTTGCCGGGGCGGTCCTTATGGAAGGTCCCGGGTGCTGCCTCGGTATGGGGGAGGCAGGACCCGGGACCTCTTCCTCAGGTCCTTCCTCTACGTGCTTCCGTTACGTGCTTCCGTTACGTGCGCAGCCGTCGCTCGGCCAGGCCCAGGCCGGTGTCGGTGAGCTTGCCGAGCAGGGCCAGCAGGATGATCGCCAGCAGCATCACGTCGGTGCGGCCGGTGTTCTGGCTGTCGATCAGCAGGAAGCCCAGCCCCATCGACGACGCGATCAGCTCGGCCGCCACCAGGAACAGCCAGCCCTGCGCCAGACCCAGCCGCAGTCCGGAAAGGATCGCCGGGGTGGCCGCCGGGAACAGGATCTCGGCGAGCAGGCGGACCCCGGACCGTCCGTACGCCCGGCCCACCTCGACCAGGTGCGGATCGATGTGCGCGAGCGCCGCCGACACCGTCGTGTAGACCGGGAAGAACGCCCCGATCGCCACCAGCACGATCTTCGGCGTCTCGCCGATGCCGAGCCAGAGCAGCAGCAGCGGCACCCAGGCCAGCGACGGCACCGCGCGGATCGCCTGCACGGTCGGTGACAGCAGCGCGCTCGCCGTCCGGGACAGCCCGACCAGGCCGCCCAGCGCGAGGCCGAGCACGGAACCGGCGGCGAAACTGATCAGCACCCGCTGCGTGCTGATCGCCAGGTGGTGCCAGAGCTCGCCGCGCCGGATCAGCTCGCCGAGCGCGTCCAGCACCTCGCCGGGCGGTGGCAGCTGGGCCGCCGAGAAGACCGCCCGGGACGCCGTCCACTGCCACGCGGCCAGCAACAGCAGCGGCAGGAGCAGCCCGGCGGCCAGGCGCCTGGTCACTGTGCGTACTTCGGCTCGAACAACGTGTCCAGCGCCGCCCGCGCACTCTCCTCGGTCTTCACGTTGGCGTCCGCCACCAGCACCGGAAGGATCTTCTCGAAGACCGCCCGCTGCGCCGCGCCAGGAACAGGGTCAACATCAATTTTTGTACGCTCGGTGAGCACCGTCGTCGCGATCGCCTCGGAGATCTTCGCCTCCCGCGCGTACAGCTTCACCGCGTCCGCCGGGTTGTCCTCGATCCACTGACGCGCCTTCTCGTACGCGTCGACGACCGCCTGCGCCAGCTCCGGATGCTCACCGAGGAACGCCTCCTGCGCGTTGAGCACGCCGTACGAGTTGAACGCCACGTTCCGGTAGATCAGCTTCGAGCCGGACTCCTGCTCCGACGTGGCCATCAGCGGGTCCAGCCCGGCCCAGGCGTCCACGTCACCCCGCTCCAGCGCGGCCTTGCCGTCGGCGTGCTGCAGGTTCACCACCGTCACGTCGCCCGGCTCGAGCCCGGCCTGGTCCAGCGTCTGCAGCAGGAAGAAGTACGGGTCGGTGCCCTTGGTGGCCGCGATCTTCTTGCCCTTGAGCCCGGCCACGCCGGTGATCGCGGAACCCTTCGGCACCACGATCGCGGCCCACTCCGGCTGGCTGAACACCGCGATCGTCTTGATCGGCGCCCCGTTCGCCCGGGCCACCAGCGCTGCCGCCCCGGCCGTCGAACCGATGTCGACGGCGTCCGCGCGCAGCGCCTCGTTCGCCTTGTTGCTGCCCGCGGAGAGCTGCCAGCTCACCGTGACGTGCTGCGCCGCGAGGTCGGTCTCCAGCCACTTCTGGTCGCGCAGCACCAGGCTGAGCGGGTTGTAGTAGGCGTAGTCCAGCCGCAGCGTGGTGGCGCCGGCCTCGTCCGCCTTGCCCCCGGTGTCCTCACCCTCGACACAGCCGGCCAGCAACGTCGCCGCAGCCGCCGCCGCGACCAGCGCACGCATGATCCTCATCAGGTTCCGTTCCTCTCGCGCCGGCCCCACAGCCGGCTGGTCCTCAGGTGTGCCTCAGTGCTGCTGTCACACCCCTGCCGGCCAGCCGCGGTCCCGCTCCCGGCTGGCCCTCAGGGGGTGCGCCGGCGCGCTGTCGCCGGCTGGTTGTCAGGGGTGTCTCGGTCTTGTTGTGGCACCCCTGCCGGCCAGCCGAGGTCCTGCTTCCGGCTGGTTGTCAGGGGTGTGTCGGGGTGGTTGAGGCACCTCTGTGGGCCAGCCGGGGTCAGGGGTGGGCGGCGGCCGGGGCTGGGGTGTGCACGCCCAGCTCGGCCAGCAGTTGCACGCGCAGGGCGGCCAGTTCCGCGTCGCCGCGGTCGCGCGGGCGGATGCCGGGCACCTCGACGATCGACCGGATGGTGGCCGCGCCGGGCGGTGTGATGTTCCCGGTGCGCTTCCCGGCGTCGTCGCCGGCGTTTTTTCCGGCGTCCTCGCGGGTGCGCTCGCCGGCGTCCTCGCGGGCCTCCTCGCGGTTGCGCTCGCCGGCTTCTTCGCGGGTGCGCTCGCTGGTGCCGAGCAGGACCACTCGGTCGGCCAGGTGCAGAGCTTCGTCCACGTCGTGGGTCACCAGCAGCACCGTGGTGCCCGCGGCTTGCTGCACCTCGGCGAGCAGGTCCTGCATCCGCAGCCGGGTGAGCGCGTCCAACGCCGCGAACGGCTCGTCCAGCAGCAGCACCCCGGGCTGCCGCGCCAGCGCCCGGGCCAGTGCCGCCCGCTGCGCCATCCCGCCGGACACCTGCCGGGGCCGATGCCGCCCGAACTCCGCCAGCCCGACCACGGACAACCAGTGCTCCACCTCGGTGCGGGCCCGTTCCCGGCTCGTGCCACGGGGCAGTCCGAACGCGACGTTCCGCTCGATGCTCCGCCACGGCAGCAGCCTCGGCTCCTGGAACACCACCGCACACCGCGCCTCGATGCCCCGCACCTCACGGCCGTCCACCCGCACGCTGCCGGAACTCGCCGTCTCCAGCCCGCCGACCAGCCGCAGCAACGTCGACTTCCCGCATCCGGACGGCCCGAGCAGCGCCACCACCTCACCGGCGGCAACGCTCAGATCCACATCAGCCAGCACGGCCCGCTGCCGGCCACCGGCGCTGAACACCTTGCCGACACCGTCAAGTCGCAGGGGAACGGCGCTCATGCCGCGCAGCTTACCTACAACTCCTACCAACTTACTAGATTCAAACAGCGAAATCCCTGAATCAGTGATCATCCGCACCGCACCGCACCCTGTCTCCTGCGACGGCGCAGGTCACTCCGCGCGCTGGACCAGCCCCCGAGGGCGTCAGCAGCCCGAGATCAGACCTCACGGGCCGGTGGGAGCACCCGGTCGAGGTTGGCGGGGCGGTGGGAGCTCGCGGTCGGGGTTGGCGGGGCGGTGGCAGTCCGCGCGCGGTACCGGTGGGGCGGCGGGGGTCCGCGTTCGGCGTTGAAGGGGCGGTGGCAGTCCGCGTTCGGTACCGGTGGGGCGGCGGGGGTCCGCGCTTGGCGTTGAAGGGGCGGCAGCCGTCCGCGGTGGGTCGAGTTCGGGGCGGTGGCGGTCCGCGGTCGGGTTGTGCGTGGGGCTACCGCCCCCAGGTGGGCGGTAGCGGCACGCGATCTGGCATTGCGGACTCTCACCGCCCCGCCCCGCCCGGCAGCGACAGGTGCATCCGAGCGGGCACGTGCACCCCCGCCGCCCACAAAGTGATCGAGGGGCGATCGGCCGGTGATCATCGTGCCCGACGTTCCCCCGGGCAGGCACCATGTTCACCCCCGGCCGGGGTCGGTTGCACCCGGCCGCGAGCGCACGGCCGGGTACTCGCCGACAACCGGTCACCCGCGCCACTGCCCGGGCCGGGATGCCCTCGCGGGCCAGACGGTTCCGGGCCGCCAGCGCGCCCACCAAGATCAACTTAAGCTGAGCGGCATCGGGTCTGCGTGGGGAGGCGAGCTGGTTGGTGGCCTGCGTGGGTGAGGCGAGCAGGTCGGCGGCCGGCGCGGCGATGGGGACAGACAGGCCCCCGCGGACGGGATACATGGCGGCGGAACGCCGTGCGCCAGGTTGCTCGTGCGGGCGGGACACCCGGGGGTGCGTCGTCGGCGATGCGCGGCCGCGGGGTGCACCGAGGGCGGGGCGCGTGGAGGTCGGACGCACCGTGGGTCGGATGCGCGGCGGGGTGCACCGCGGGCGGGGAGCGCGGCGGCAGGGTGCACCGTGGGCCGCATGCGCCGTGGGCCGTGTGCAGCGCGAGCCGGATGTGCCGCGAGC
>NZ_LLZH01000336.1:0-40794 GCF_001509495.1 Actinoplanes awajinensis subsp. mycoplanecinus
ACAGCCTGACAACCCACCAAACACCGACCGGGGCCCCGCCCCGGCCAGCGATACCACCTGCACACAAACCCGCACACCAGGTCGTATTTTCCGGTCAGGACCAGCCGGGACCCCTCGCGTCAGCGCGGGCGGTAGGTGGTGAGGTCGACGGCGGCGGTGACGGTGACGGCGTCGGCAGGCAGGTCGGCCGGGGCGACGTGGCGGGCGCTCGGGGTCATGCCGATCAGGGTGCGGGCCTCGGTGGCGGTCAGCGTCAGCATCCGGCGGTGGGTGGTGGAGCCGGCCGGGGTGAAGTGCTCGTCGAGGGACTCGCTGACCCGGCCGGCCTTGTCCGGGTCGACCTGGAGCAGGCCGTAGGCGGTGATCAGCTCGGTGAGGTGGTCGGCGGCCGGGGTGACCACCAGCAGCCGGCCGTCCGGGCGCAGGACGCGGCGGAACTCCTGGCCGTTGCGAGGGGCGAAGACGTTGATGATCACGGATGCCGCGGCGTCCGCGACCGGGAGCGGGCGCCACAGGTCGGTCAGCACGGCGGCGGCACGCGGATGGGACCGGGCCGCGCGGCGCAGGGCCGGCTTCGACACGTCCAGGCCGAGGCCGACGGCGGCGGGGGCGGCGTCCAGCACCCGCGCGAGGTAGTCGCCGGTCCCGGTTCCGGCATCGAGGACCATTTCTCGTACGACAGAAGGCGCGGCCTCGACCGGCACCTCCGCGAGCGGAGCGGCTGCGGTGAGTGGCGGGTTTGCGGTGAGCGACGCGGCTTCCGCAAGCGCGGTGGCGATGAACGTGTAGTGCCCGGCAGCCAGGAACGCGGACCGATCGGCGATCATCTCGGCACTGTCGCCGGTGTGCGGGAGCCGTCCGGCGCTCAGATCGGCGTAACCCTGCTTGGCCATGTCGAAGCTGTGACCGGCGGGGCAGCGCAGCGCCCGCTCGTGCCGGGTGAGTGGCTGTCGACACACCGGGCACCTCAGGTACGGCAATGCGCCATCGATCATAAGGAGTTTTTTTCTTCCTTTTTCGGGTGGCGGGCGGGGAGTTCGGATGGCCCTTTAGGCTCTGCTGATGGCTGGCATCATGCATTCGGACATCGTCAAAGCTCCCAAGGTTCTGCTCCACGACCACCTGGACGGGGGTCTACGGCCGGCCACGATCGTCGAGCTGGCCGCCGGGGTCGGCCACGAGCTGCCCGAGCAGGACCCGGCCCGGCTGGGCGACTGGTTCGTCGCGGCCGCCGACTCCGGCTCGCTGGAACGGTACCTGGAGACGTTCGCGCACACGGTCGCGGTGATGCAGACCGAGGAGGGCCTGCACCGGGTCGCCCGGGAGTGCGCGCTCGACCTGGCCGCCGACGGCGTGGTGTACGCCGAGATCCGGTATGCCCCGGAGCAGCACCTGGAGCGTGGTCTGACCCTGGACCAGGTGGTCGAGACCGTGCACGCCGGTTTCCGCGACGGGTGCGCCGAGGCGGCCGCGAACGGCAGCCCGATCCGGATCGGCACCCTGCTGACCGCGATGCGGCACGCCGCCCGGTCCCAGGAGATCGCCGAGCTGTCCGTGCGGTACCGGGACTCCGGGGTGGTCGGCTTCGACATCGCCGGCGCCGAGGCGGGCTTCCCGCCCACCCGGCACCTGGACGCCTTCGAGTACCTGCAGCGGGAGAACTTCCACTTCACCATCCACGCGGGCGAGGCGTTCGGCCTGCCGTCGATCTGGGAGGCCATCCAGTGGTGCGGCGCCGACCGGCTCGGCCACGGCGTGCGCCTGATCGACGACATCACCGCGCCGGCGCCCGGCCCGAGCTCGGTCACCGCGACCGGTGGCACCGAGGCGGCGCCGCCGGTGCTGGGCCGGCTGGCCGCCTACGTCCGGGACAAGCGGATCCCGCTGGAGCTGTGCCCGTCGTCGAACGTGCAGACCGGCGCGGCCGCCTCGATCGCCGAGCACCCGATCAAGCTGCTGCACGACCTGCGCTTCCGGGTCACCGTCAACACCGACAACCGGCTGATGAGCGGCACCTCGATGAGCCGGGAGATGACCCTGCTGACCGAGTCGTTCGGCTGGGGCTGGGCGGAGCTGCAGTGGCTGACCATCAACGCGATGAAGTCGGCTTTCATCCCGTATGACGAGCGATTGGTGCTCATCAACGAGGTCATCAAGCCGGCGTATGCCAAGTTGCTGGGCTGAGCCCGACCGGAAAGTAGCGCCAAATCCGGCTTTTCGCCCTTTTCCTGGAAAGGGGCGAACGTACGTCAGACGAAATTACCTGTCCGGATCTGGCGCTCCACCGTTCGGCTAGACTGCCGCCTACAAACTCGGCATAATCCGGCATCTCGCCTTGCCGATCGCGCGAGACCGAGCCATCGTCAGTCCTGTCGCGATCGACTACGATCTGATCCGTCGGCCTGCGCCCACCCCCCAACGCCGCGCCGACGGTCGAGTGACCTTGAGATACATGCTCCTCTACAGGTAGTGATTTCTGACCGGCGATGTTCAACGGCGACGTTGCAACATCGCGTCACACAACCGGTCCGTGTCCGCCTGGTCTTTCTCTTTGACACTCGTCGTGATGGAATCTCGGGGGCCCGACCCGGCGAGTCGGCCGTGCGCGGAGTCCGGCGAGCCGAATGCCGGGCCCGAATCAGGAGGACGGTGACGTGAGCAAGCGCCCAAGTGAGGCGGACGGCGTCATGTCGCGTCTGCGGCGACCCACGGGTCGACTGCGAGACCTACCCATCTGGTCCAAGCTTGGTCTCATCATGCTGGTCCCAACCGTTGCGACGATCATCGTCGGCGTCAACGGCCTGGTCGACCACATCGATGAGGCTGACAATGCGGAGAACGCACGGACCCTGGCTGCACTCTCTCAGGCCGCCGGCGGTCTCGTCGACGAGCTCCAGTCCGAGCGGTCGTACGCGATGCAGATCGCGGTCGCCAAGGACAAGGACCTCAACAAGAAGTTCCACAACGGCGCAGAGGTCCCCGCGGTCGTCAAGGCCGCGGTCGACAAGTACAACGCCGAGCACTCCAAGGTCGAGGCCGCGAACCAGCCGTACGCGCAGCAGCGTGCCGCCCTGGACGAGGTTCCCGGGCGGGTCGACATCCTGCTCTCCCGGCTGGACTACAACCTGGCCGACCTCGCGGCGTACCGCAGCAAGGTCACCAAGGGTCTGGAGAGCACCAAGAGCGTCGAGACCAACTACAACAAGTTGATCGACGACCTGCTCTCGGTGCGTGACGTCGCGGCGCAGCAGGCCAGCGACACCGGTCTGAGCGACCACCTGCGGGCGGTCGCCGAAGTGGCGCGGGCCAAGGAGAACATCTCCACGGAACGCTTCATCGGCCACCAGGTCATCGGCGCGCAGGAGTTCAACAACACCCTGCGGCAGGCGATGCTCTCCGCGAGCCTGGGCTTCACACAGGCGACCACGACGCTCGAGGCGGTCGCGACCGACGGTGAGTTCGAGTTCTTCAAGAACACCACCGAGGCCAACGACGCTCAGCGTGAGGCCACCAACCTGACCGGTCCGCTGCTCGCCAACGTGGGCACCCAGATCGAGAACAAGAACCTCACCACGGCGGCGTGGGAGAAGGCGATGTCCGACTACAACAACACCTTCCGTCAGGTCGAGGTGCAGTTGGACAAGGACATCGTCGCTCAGGCCACCGACCTGCGGAACACGACGAACCGCCGGGTGTTCGTGGAGACCAGCATCCTGCTCGGGATGCTGCTGCTCGCGATCCTGTTCGCCTGGTTGGTCGCCCGCTCGATGGCCCGCTCGCTGCGTGAGCTGCGTCAGGGTGCGCTCGCCGTCGCCCAGTTCGGCCTGCCGCACGCGGTGAGCCGGCTGCGTGACCCGTCGCTCTCCGCGTCGCTCACCCCGGCACAGGTCGCCGACCAGATCGCCGAACCCCTTCCGGTACGCAGCCGGGACGAGTTCGGGCAGGTGACCGAGGCGTTCAACGCGGTCCACCTGGAAGCGGTGCGTACCGCGGCCGAGCAGGCCGCGCTGCGGGCCTCGGTCGCGACGATGTTCGTCAACCTGGCCCGTCGTTCCCAGATCCTGGTCGACCGGCTCATCGGTCACCTGGACCGCCTGGAGCGCGGCGAGGAGGACCCGGACCGTCTGGCCGAGCTGTTCCAGCTCGACCACCTGGCCACCCGAATGCGGCGTAACGACGAGAACCTCCTGGTCCTCGCGGGCGCCGACTCCACCCGTGTGCAGCGCGAGCCGGCTGCTCTGATCGACGTGCTGCGCGCCGCGCAGTCCGAGGTCGAGCACTACACCCGGATCGAGTTCGGCGTCATCGACCGGGACATCGAGGTGTCGGCGCACGCCGTCAACGACATGGTCCACCTGGTCGCCGAGCTCTTCGACAACGCGACCGCCTTCTCCCCGCCGAACTCGAGCGTTCTGGTCGAGGCTCGCCGGGCCGGTGAGAACGCGATTCTCACGGTGGAGGACCACGGCATCGGCATCAGCCGCGAGCAGCTTCGCGACCTGAACGAGCGCCTGGCCAACCCGCCGACGGTGGACGTCGCCGTCTCCCGGATGATGGGCCTGGTCGTGGTCGCCCGGCTGGCGAACCGGCACGGTGTCCGGGTCGAGCTCCGCCCGGCCGACCGCGAACGCGGCACGCTCGCCGAGGTGGGTCTACCCAACTCCGTCCTGGCCATCGGTGGTGCCGGTCGTGTGCCGACCGGTTACGACGCCCGGCCGGGTGGATACGACGCACCGCCGGCCGCGATGCCGTCCTTCGGTGAGCCGCTCGCTCTGGAGAGCGGCCGCGGCGGATACCCGGGCAACCGGCCGTACGACCCGGCGCTCAACGGCACCAACGGTTCCGTTCCGGCCTGGTCCGACCTGACCGGCGCGGCTCCGTCGAACGGTTTCGGCGGCGGCCAGTCCAACGGTTTCGGTGGCGGCAGTCAGTCCAACGGCTTCGGTGGTGGCGGTCAGTCCAATGGCTTCGGCGGCGGGACGAACGGGTTCAGCAACGGTTCCACGACCAACGGCTTCCACGGCCCGCGGAGCAACGAGCCGCTGCCGCCGCTCCCGTCCGGCCCGATCAGCTCCGGCCCGCAGGGCTTCGCTGGTCTGGACGAGCTGGCTCAGCGCCGCAACGGCAACGACTACCAGCGCCCCGACGGGGACATGAACAGCTACGGCGCGACGATTCCGCGTCAGCTCCCGGCCAACCCCGAGAGCCAGAGCCGCAGCTCGTTCATGCCGCCGGTGTCCGCTCCGCCGGCGCCGCCGGTCTCCGCTCCGCCGGTTCCGTCCGCTCCGCCGTACTCGGCGCCGCCGGTGTCGTCCGCTCCGCCGTACTCGGCGCCGCCGGCCGCTCCGACCAGCCCGAACTCGTACGCGTCGGCGCCGCCGGCCTGGCCGCCGGTCGCCGGCGACCGGGAGAACGCCACCCCGCACGTGCCGGAGAACCTCGCCGCGGCGCTCGACATGACCGCCGAGATCCCGAGGTACCGTCCGGACAACGCGGAGTCGAACCCCGAGGTGGCCCGTCCGGTCAACCCGTCCATGGCGGCGTTGCCCGCGTCGGCCCCGCCGGCGTACGACACCTACGACCCGTCGGTCGCCCCGGTGAGTGGTCCGGCCGAGGTGCACGCCACCGCGACCGCACAGATCGCGGCGGCGCAGGCTCCGGCCCGCGAGAGTGCGATGCCGTTCGCCGACGAGACCATGGAGCTGCCGATCTTCCGGGAGCTCGAGTCGGCCTGGTTCACCACGATCCCGGCCTCGAAGCCGTCCGTCGCCGGCAGCGGTGACGAAGCGGTGGTCTCGCAGCGGATCCCGACCGGCGAGCCGGTCCGGACCGCTGGGGTGCCGCAGCAGGCGGTCTCTCCGGAGGCTCGGGAGCTGGACGCGGCCACGGTCGGCGCGAACAGCTCGGCGGCCAACGCCGGTTCCTACGGCGGCGGCGCCGCTGCGGGCAACAGCCCGTGGCAGACCGCGGCCGACGAGGGCTGGCAGGCGGCCGCCAAGGCGTCCGAAGTCTCCATCGACACGACCACCACGGCGGGCCTTCCCAAGCGCACGCCGATGGCGCAACTCGTCCCCGGCGGTGTTGACCGGGGTGGTAACTCCGTCCAGCGCCGTACGCCCGAGGGGGTCCGCGGCCTGCTGTCCGCGTACCACCGGGGTGTCGCGCGCGGTCGCACCAAGGAACAATCGACCAACCCGGAGGAGACTCCGGGAGGGCAGCAGCCCTCGCAGGCTGGCAAGGAGCATGAGGCATGACATCTACGCAGGATCTCGGTTGGCTCCTCGCCAACTTTGCTGACCGCGTTCCCGGGGTCGCACACGCGATCGCGGTCTCCGCCGACGGCCTGCTCCTGGCGTCGTCGCGGGATCTTCCCCGGGACCGCGCCGACCAGCTGGCGGCGATCGCCTCCGGCCTGGTCAGCCTGACCCAGGGTGCCGCACGGTGCTTCGAGGGTGGTGCCGTCCTGCAGACGGTGGTGGAGATGGACAATGGGTTCCTGTTCCTGATGTCGATCTCCGACGGTTCCTCGTTCGCGGTGCTCGCGGCGCGTAGCTGCGACGTCGGTCAGGTGGGCTACGAGATGGCCCTGCTGGTCGACCGCGTCGGTGAGGCACTGACCCCGGCACCGCGATCCGCGGCCGGGGTGCTGGGCTGAAGGCGCAGTGAGCCGGCCCATCCGGCTACTGTCCAAAAACTTGAAAACCAATACACTTCGAGAGGCCGAGGGAGGGGTTGACGGTGACGATGCCCGAACGCGATGAGCCGACCGGTTCGCTGGTCAGGCCGTACGCCGTGACCCGTGGTCGAACCCGGCCGAAGCTTGAGATAGCGCTGGAAGCGCTGGTCGAGACAACCGTGCGCGGCCGTTCAGGAATTCGCGGCAGCCAGGGTGGAAGCGAGCATCAGTACATCGCGGCGATGTGCGACGGGGGACGAGTGCAGTCACTCGCCGAGATCGCCGCCCGCATGCAACTGCCGCTAGGTGTGGCACGAGTGATCGTCGCAGACATGGCCACTGACGGCCTGGTTGCGGTGTACGAGCCCACCTCGCTTGAAGACGAGACCGACGCGGTAGGCACGGAACTGCTGGAAAGGGTGCTGAGTGGACTTCGCAGGCTCTGACATGTCGCAACGTCCCGCTGCGGGACGCGTGACATCGGCGAAGATTGTCATCGCCGGTGGTTTCGGCGTCGGTAAGACGACGCTGGTGGGGTCGGTCTCGGAGATCACCCCGCTTACCACCGAGGCGATCATGACTTCTGCCGGTGTGGGTGTCGATGACAACCGGCAGGTACCGGGGAAGATGACCACCACGGTGGCCATGGACTTCGGCCGGATCAGCATCGACCGGGACCTGATCCTCTATCTGTTCGGAACGCCTGGCCAGACGCGGTTCTGGTTCATGTGGGACGAGCTGGTCCGGGGCGCGATCGGTGCGGTTGTCATGGTGGATACGCGTCGGCTCGCCGACTGCTTCGCCGCTATCGACTTCTTCGAGCACCGTCGCCTGCCGTACCTGGTGGCGATCAACTGCTTCGATGGCATGCAGTATCACAACCCGCAGGACGTTCGGGACGCTCTGGCGATCTCGAGCGACGTGCCGGTGGTGAGCTGTGACGCCCGCAACCGCGAGTCGACGAAGAACGTCCTCATCTCGCTTGTCGAGTATGTGCTGACGATGCGTCGCACGCGTGCGGTAGCGCCCGCCTGACGAACGGTGAAAGCCCCGCTCCGCGAGTCGGAGCGGGGCTTTCGCGCGCTCTGCGGCAGGCAATCCGCGCAGCGGATCAACAACCCTGCGTGACGGGGCGTCCGAGTAGGGCGGGCAGGGCGGCCAGGTCGTCGACCCGGTGCTCGGGCAGGCACTCTGCGGCCGGCACGCCGATCCGGGCGGTGACCGTCGAACACAAGCGCTGGTCCGGCTTGCGGTGTCCCTCGCTCCAGGAGAACACCGGGGCGTCGATCCGGGACGCGTACGGCGTGGTGGCCCCGGCCTCGCAGAGCTCGCTCGAGCAGTCGCTGAGAAGCCCCAGGACGTATCCGTGGCCCCGGAGCTGATCAAGTTACCCGAAGAGCCTCCGGGCGGGGCCTACGGAGCCGTTCAGCGCCCGCGCGGTGGGTGGTGACCGCTGCCGTGAGCATGCCGCAAGCATCAAGCACCTGCGGTGCGAAAGCGTGAGGGGCCGCGACCCATCGGGTCGCGGCCCCTCACCACAGCTGGAACTCAGCGGCCGTTCGTGTTCCCGGCCCCGTTGCGGTATTCGTCGGCCGGCTGACCGTCGCGGGTGAAGTCCCACCCGCCGGCCGCCTCGCGACCCGGGCGACCGCCCATCGCGAACCCGCCGATCTCCTGACCGCGCCGCCAGCCCCGGAAATACCCGGTGGTGTGCGCCGCGATCGAGGCCGCGTCCCGGACGATCCGCAGCGGCCGCTCCTCGCGCAGCGGTGAGCCCGGCACCAGGTTGGCCTGCGGCACCCGCTTCGGCAGGCCGGCCGAGGTCTCCGCGGCGACGGCCGGGGTGGCCGCCTTCTCCGCGGCACGCCAGCCGCTGTCGTTCGGGTTGGCCCAGTCCCGGATGCCCTCGCCGGTCTCGGTGGTCGGGCCGGTGAACCAGGCGGACCTGGCCGCCGCGAAGATCAGCAGGTCACCGTCGCTGCCGTCGGCCGCGACCGGGGGTGCGGCGCTGCGGTCCAGCGCGGTCACCCGCGGCGGCAGGCTGTCGGCGCCGCGACCGCCACCGTCGACCACGCGCAGCGACGGCGGCTCACCGAGCTGGTCGAGGCCGGGCAGCTTCGCCCGTCCGCCGTTGAGCTGCGGTTCCACCAGGCGCAGTGCCGGCGGCTCCTTCGGCATGTCCTGCCACGGCGGCCTGATCCGGCCGTCCGGGCCGGGCAGCCCGGCCGAGGCGGCGGGCCGCTCCGGCAGGGTGGCCTCGTCGCCGCCGGAGTTCAGCAGCGGCCAGTTGGCCCGCGATCCCGGTTCCGGCGTCTCCTGGGCGGGACGCTGGGCCGGCATCGGCATCGGCAGGCTGAAATCGGTCGGTCCGGTGGGCGTGCCGTTCGTCGCCGCGGGCGGCGGCGGGGTGGCACGGGCCGGTCGGGCCGGGATGACCGTGCGTTGCCGCTCGGCCCTTGCCCGGTTGAGCTCGGCGTTGGCGAGCGTGGGCCGGAACGGCTCGCCCGCGTCCGCCGGGCTGCCCAACCCGCCGGCCGGCGAGATCGGGATCCGGCCACCGGGGGAGATCGGATTCCGGGCGGCCGGGGAGATCGGGCTGCGGGCAGCGGGCGAGATCGGGCTCCGGGCGGCCGGCGACGCCGGTGCGGACGGAATCCGGCTGCCCGGCAACGGCCGGGTGCCCGGGGTGATCGGGGTCATCCCCGGCGGGGGCGGCGGCACGGACACCGGCCGGTTGCCCGGCGAGGTGGTCCGCATCGGCAGCCCGTTGGCCGCGGCCGGCGCCACCGGCGGCGGCATGATCGGGTCCGGGGCGGCCGGGGGAGCGTTCATCGGTCGCGGGGTGGCCGGTCCGTTGCCCGCCACCGAGGGTTCGGGGCGGTTCCGGCGGCCGAACCGCGACGCCAGGTCGGTGCTGGGCGTGCTCGGCAGGGCAGCCGGTTCGACGGCCCGGCGGGAGGAGCGGCGCCCGACGTTCGACTCGGTGGCCGGGCTGGAGGCCCGGGCGGTGAGCGTGCCGACCAGGGCGGCGCACGCCGCGTCGCAGGTGCGGATCGCGGCGATGGCCTGGCGGACCGTCTCGGCGGCGGCCGGCGCCAGTGACTTGTTGATCCCGCCCCGGCGCGGGGACTCGCTGATCGCCACCTGCAGTGCGGTGACGGCGGAGATCACCTGGTCCTCGGTGCCGGCTCCGGTGCGAGCGAGGGTGTGTGCGACGTCCTGCGCGGCCTGCGCCGGGTCGCCGCCGCGGCCGGTCAGCCGGCCCGGCTCGGGAACCGCCTCGAGCACGGCCATGGCGAGCGGGTGCGCCGGATCCGGGTACGCCCGCAGGGCGGCCGGGTACAGCTCGCGGAGCACCTCGCGGAGCGCGACCGAGGCCGCGTTCCGCCCGACCAGCATGGCCACGTGCGCGGCCAGGATCGGCTTGTAGCTGACCAGCTCACGCGGCGCGGGCAGGGTGACCGCGGCGATCGCGCCGGCCTGGAGGGCACGGGCCAGCCCGACCGCGCGGCGTGCCGCGGCCGGGGCGGCCATCTCCTCCGGGGAGTCGTCGTCCGAGAAGCGCTCGGCGAAATCGTCCGCGTCGTCGTCATCGATCACGACGAGCGGCCGGCCGGCGGCGGTGAGCAGCGAGGTGACGACGTGGTCGTCACTGTCCGCGGCGACCGCCGCGTCGCTGAATCCGGTCGTGCGTTCCACGAGCAGCGTTCCCAGCAGGGCGTACCCGCTCGGGTCGTCGCTGATCTCGTGGACGCCGAGCAACCGGCCTGCGTCATCCACCACGGCGATGGTCAGGGGCGCGGCCGAAGCCGTACGCACCCCGTCATCAGCCGACGCCAGACCGCAGTACACGCGCACGAGCGCCACGGCGTCGTCCTCCTCCCCGGGACTGCTTCTCTGTGGCCAAGGACTGATTTTCCCTGGTAATCGGTCAGTCACGCCAGTCCACAGCGGCGGAGATCTTGCTGATCACCGAGCGCCAGCCGAGACTTGCCTGCTGTGCACCGATCTTCTTCAGCCGCCGACGGCCGAAGAAACCACCCATACCACCGTTTTCCGCGGCACGGAGGGAATCGTCGAGGTCATCGAGCGGGGAACCGGGCGACAGTGCCAGGATCACCGGCTTCAGCCGGAGTGCGTACCCGAGGTCCCGGGCCACCTCTCCGGCGGCGATGAGCAGCGGCAGATCCCACGTGTCGTGACCGCCGCGCAGGTTCTCCACCACGAGGTCGAGCTCGTAGCGTTCCTCCGGCAGCGGGTCGATGTCGCTCGACTCTACCCGCTCCGCCAGGTCACCCCAGGTGTCCAATTGTGCGAGATCGTGCGGAGCACCCGAACGAATGAAGGACACCAGCGCTTCGGCGTTCTTGAAGGCGAGCAACCGGCCCTTGTGGCTGAGGAACATGGGCACTACTTCGTCGTCCGGCTGGGCGTTCGCGTCCTCCGGCTCGTCCTCGAAGTCGGCCGGATCGGGTTCGCCGTCGGCCGGCTTCTCGCCGTCGGCCTTGCCGGTGGACTTGTCGACGGCCTTGTCATCGGCCTTGTCATCGGCCTTGTCGTCCTCGGCGAGCAGCGCCTGGAACTCCTCGTCGACGATGACTTCTTCCTCGTCGTCGTCCTGGACGACGGCGGCCCGCTTGCGCGCCTCGAACGGGTCGTCCTCGTCGACCTCGATCTCGGTCGGGGTCAGCTCGGCGACTGTCCGGTATGCCCGGAGGGTCAGCCCCACGCCGCCCGGGAGTGCGATCTCCACCGGCTCGACACGGACCTGCTCCCAGAGCTCACGCCCGTTGAGTCCTTCCGTCGAGGACTGCTCGGCCACCGGCGCGGACGCCTCGGGCTCGTCGGACTGGCTGGTCACGGTTGACCTCCGGGTTGATCTGAGGTGGGACGGACGGGTGACTACGGGCACATACCCTAGTCCGCAACGCTGTGTGACAGCGGCCCCGTCCCCTCCACTTCCTCCGCGCGTCGGTGATAAACCCTCAATAACCCTTCGGGTGCCAGACGGTCTTCGTCTCCAGCAGCGCCGTCATCGGCTTCAGCCCCGGGTCGGCGGACAGGTCGATCCCACCGGCCGGCGGGCGGATCACCCGCTTCAGCGTGCCGGCCGCGGCGCGTTCCAGCTCGGCCGCCAGCTCGGCGTGCTCCACCCCGGTCAGGTCCAGGGCGTTCACGTCGGCGTGCGCGGCCAGCCAGGGCGCGGTCTCGGCGTACCGGCCGGTGAGGATGTTCACCACGCCGCCCGGCACGTCCGAGGTGGCCAGCACCTCGGCCAGGGTGATCGCGATCTGCGGGTCGGCGGCCAGCACCACCGTGGTGTTGCCGGTGACCACCGCCGGGGCGATCACGCTGACCAGGCCGAGCAGGCCGGCCGGGGCGACCACCGCGACCACGCCGGTCGGCTCGGGCGCGGAGATGTTGAAGAACGGCCCGGCGACCGGGTTGGCCCCGCCGGCCACCTGGGCGATCTTGTCGGACCAGCCCGCGTACCAGACCCAGCGGTCGACCGCGGCGTCCAGCTCGCCGGCCGGGACGCCGAGCGCGGTGAACTCGGCGCGCCGGGCCTCCACCATCTCGGCCACCCGGTACAGCACCTGGCCACGGTTGTACGCGGTGGCGCCGGCCCAGCCGGACTGCGCCGCCCGGGCCGCGACCACCGCGTCCCGGGCGTCCTTGCGCGAGGCGAGGGCCACGTTGTCGCCGTCCACCAGGTAGGTCCGTCCTGATTCGCTGCGCGGGAACTTGCCGCCGATGTAGAGCTTGTAGGTCTTCCGTACGGTAAGCCGCGCGTTCTCCGCGACGGCGACCGCCTTCGATGACTTAGGCAAGGTACGCCTCCAGGCCGTGCCGGCCGCCCTCGCGGCCGTAGCCGGACTCCTTGTAACCGCCGAACGGCGACGCCGGGTCGAATTTGTTGAACGTGTTGGCCCAGACCACCCCGGCCCGGAGCTTGTCGGCCACGGCCAGGATCCGCGAGCCCTTCTCCGACCAGATCCCGGCGGACAGCCCGTACGGGGTGTTGTTCGCCTTCTCCACGGCCTCGGCCGGGGTGCGGAAGGTGAGCACCGAGAGCACCGGCCCGAAGATCTCCTCGCGGGCGATCCGGTGGGCCTGGGTGACGCCGGTGAAGATGGTCGGCGCGAACCAGAAACCCCGCTCCGGCAACTGGCAGGCCGGCGACCAGCGCTCGGCGCCCTCGGCCGCGCCGATCTCGGAGAGCTCGGTGATCCGGGCCAGCTGCGCGGCCGAGTTGATCGCCCCGATGTCGGTGTTCTTGTCCAGCGGGTCGCCGACCCGCAGCGTGCCCATCCGGCGCTTGAGCGAGGCGAGCAGCTCCTCGGCGATGTTCTCCTGGACCAGCAGGCGCGACCCGGCGCAGCAGACGTGCCCCTGGTTGAAGAAGATCCCGTTGACGATGCCCTCGACCGCCTGGTCGAGCGGCGCGTCGTCGAAGACGATGTTCGCGGCCTTGCCGCCCAGCTCCAGGGTGAGCCGCTTGCCGGTGCCGGCCACCGTCCGGGCGATCTCCCGGCCCACCTCGGTGGAGCCGGTGAACGCGACCTTGTCGACGTCCGGGTGGGCGACCAGGTAGGCGCCGGTGTCGCCGGCCCCGGTGACGATGTTGACCACGCCCGGCGGCAGCTCGGCCTGCCGGCAGACGTCCGCGAAGAACAGCGCGGACAGCGGGGTGGTCTCGGCCGGCTTGAGCACCACGGTGTTGCCGGTGGCCAGCGCGGGCGCGACCTTCCAGGCCAGCATCAGCAGCGGGAAGTTCCACGGGATGACCTGGGCGGCCACGCCGATCGGCTTCGGGTCCGGGCCGAACCCGGCGTACGGCAGCTTGTCGGCCCAGCCCGCGTAGTAGAAGAAGTGCGCGGCGACCAGTGGCAGGTCGACGTCCCGCGACTCCTTGATCGGCTTGCCGTTGTCCAGCGACTCCAGCACGGCCAGCTCGCGGGAGCGCTCCTGGATGATCCGGGCGATCCGGAACAGGTACTTGGCGCGCTCCGCGCCGGGCAGCGCGGACCAGGCGCCGTAGGCGTGCCGGGCGGCGGCGACCGCGCGGTCCACGTCCTCCGGGCCGGCCGTGGCGACCTCGGCGAGGACCTCCTCGGTGGCCGGGTTGACGGTCTTGAAGGTGGCGCCGTCCTTGGCGGCCTCGAAGGCGCCGTCGATGAAGAGCCCGTAGGAGGAGTCCAGCTCGACGACCGAGCGGGACTCGGGTGCGGGTGCGTACTCGAACATGGGTCCCTCAGTCCAGGGTGAAGTAGTCGGGACCGGAGTAGTGGCCGGTGGTGAGCTTGGTGCGCTGCATCAGCAGGTCGTTGAGCAGCGAGGAGGCACCGAACCGGAACCAGGCCGGGTCCAGCCAGTCGTCGCCGGCCGTCTCGTTGATCAGCACCAGGTACTTGATGGCGTCCTTGGTGTTCTTGATCCCGCCGGCCGGTTTCACGCCGATCTGCCGCCCGTGCCGCTCCCGGAAGTCGCGTACCGCCTCCAGCATCACCAGCGTGATTGGCAGCGTCGCGTTCACCGCGACCTTGCCGGTGGACGTCTTGATGAAGTCGGCGCCGGCCAGCATCGCCAGCCAGGAGGCGCGGCGGACGTTGTCGTACGTCGCGAGCTCGCCGGTCTCCAGGATCACCTTGAGATGGGCACTCCCGCACGCCTGTTTGACCGCGACGATCTCCTCGAAGACCCGGGTGTAGTCGCCGGCCAGGAACGCGCCGCGGCTGATCACCATGTCGATCTCGTCGGCCCCGGCCTCCACCGCCGCCCGGGTGTCGGCCAGCCGCACCTCGAGCGGCGCCTGGCCGGACGGGAACGCGGTGGCGACGCTGGCCAGGTGCACGCCGGAGCCGGCCAGCGCGGCGTGGGCCACGCCGGCCATCGCCGGATAGACGCAGATCGCGGCGACCGAGGGACAGCTCGGATCGCCGGGATCGGGATGCCGGCCCTTGGCGCACAGTGCGCGCACCTTGCCGGGTGTGTCGGCGCCTTCCAGGGTGGTCAGATCGACCATCCGGATCGCCAGATCGATGGCCTTGGCCTTGCTTCCGGCCTTTACCGATCGGGTGCCGAGCGCGGCAGCTCTCGCCTCGACACCCACCTTGTCGACCCCGGGGAGGCCGTGCAAGAACGAGCGGAGGTCGGACAGCCCGATGGGCGCTGTCACAGTCATGAAAACGATTCTATGCGACCCCAGGACAGTTGATCTTGAATGAACGGTAGGTTGAGCCCCGTGGACGTCCTAGTCGTAGATCACCCGCTGGCGCAGACCCGGCTCACCGCGATGCGCCGGACCGAGA
Organism: Actinoplanes awajinensis subsp. mycoplanecinus; assembly: GCF_001509495.1. Lineage (NCBI taxonomy): Bacteria > Bacillati > Actinomycetota > Actinomycetes > Micromonosporales > Micromonosporaceae > Actinoplanes > Actinoplanes awajinensis. Next base: position 14,989 of record NZ_LLZH01000336.1, read on the forward strand.
CCGAGTCCGGTGTCTTCCGCGCCTCCCTGCACGAGCTCACCACGATGGTGGTCTATGAGGCGGCCCGGCTCTTCGCGGTCGAGAAGTTCCCGATCCAGACCCCCGTCGCGCAGACCGAGGGCACCCGGCTGGCCAACCCGCCGCTGATCGTGCCGGTGCTGCGGGCCGGGCTGGGCATGGCCGACGCCGCGCTCGGCCTGCTGCCCGAGTCGTCGATGGGCTTCGTCGGGCTGGCCCGCGACGAGGTGACCCACGAGCCCCGGGCGTACATGGAGTCGCTCCCGGCCGACCTGGCCGGTCAGCCGGTGCTGGTCCTCGACCCGATGCTGGCCACCGGCGGCTCGCTGATCCACTGCTGCGAGCTGCTCGCCGACCGCGGCTGCACCGACATCATCATCTGCTGCGTGCTGGCCGCCCCGGAGGGCGTGCAGCGGCTGAAGGACTCCGGCCTGCCGGTGCGCCTGATCACCGCGTCGATCGACGAGGGGCTCAACGAGAAGGCGTACATCGTCCCGGGTCTCGGCGACGCCGGCGACCGCCAGTTCGGCGGCATGCGCCGCTTCTGACCACGGTCCTCCGCGAGGCGCGCCCGGCGCAGGCCGGGCGCACCCCACAGAATCAACGTCAGCTGGTGTACGACCAGGACTGCGCCTTGCCGTCCCGGAACGGCATCACCCCGTGGAACACCGTGGGGGAGTCGGCGAAGACCAGCGGCAGGAAGTGCCGGTCCGACTCCCACATCGGCAGTGTCCCGCCGAGCAGATCGGCCCGCTCCACCCAGTGCAGCGACCCCTCGTCGTTGCCGGTCTTCGGTGTCCCCGTCCAGGTGGGGATCCGGAAGATGAATCCGAACCAGTTCTCCCCGCCGCGGCCGAATCCCGGCCAGGAGATGGTTCCGGCGAAATCGAGCGGCCCGCACTCCAGTCCGGACTCCTCGGCGATCTCCCGGCGCATCCCGGACGACACGTCCTCGTCCGGTTCGAGTTTTCCGCCGAGCCCGTTGTAGTAGCCGAAGTGAATGTCATCCGGCCGGGTGTCCCGGCGGATCATCAATACCCGCGCGGAATCGGGTGACATGACATATCCGAGCGTGGCGAGTACGGCCCGCATGCGCGTCTCCTGTCGACGTCGAAATGGACGCCGCGCAGGGTAATCGGAAAGTCCCGTTTCGTGGGGTAATGTGAGCCGCGCCACCCGAAGGTAACGGTAGGTGGTCGCCCCATCACTGACGCTTTCTGTAGAGGAATGGCTATGGCAGCCACCATCCCCCCGGCCCATCCGGTGATCGGCGCGGACGAGATCGCCGCCGCGGTCCGGGTGCTCAGCAGCGGCCTGGTCGTGCAGGGCCCGGAAGTCGCCGCGTTCGAGGACGAGTTCTCCGCCCTGGTGGCCGGCCGGCACTGTGTCGCGGTCAACTCGGGCACCTCCGCGCTGCAGCTGACCCTGCTGGCGCTCGGCCTGAAGCCCGGCGACGAGGTGATCGTGCCGTCGTTCTCGTTCGCCGCGACCGCCAACGCGGTCCGGCTGGCCGGTGGCACGCCGGTCTTCGCCGACATCGAGCCCGGCTCGTTCTGCCTCGACCCGGACGCGGTGGCCGCGGCGATCACGCCGCGCACGGTCGCGGTCATGCCGGTGCACCTGTACGGCCACCCGGCCGCGATGGACCGGCTCATGCCGCTGGCCACCCGGCACGGCCTGGCCGTGGTGGAGGACGCCGCCCAGGCGCACGCCGCCGCGCTGCACGGCACCCCGGTCGGCGCGTTCGGCGTGGCCGGCTGCTTCAGCTTCTACCCGACGAAGAACATGCACGCCCTCGAAGGCGGGATGATCACCACGGCCGACCCGGAGTTCGCCCGGCAGCTGCGCCTGCTGCGCAACCAGGGGATGGAGCAGCGCTACCAGAACGAGATCGTCGGCGCGAACATGCGGCTCACCGACGTGGCCGCGGCGATCGGGCGGGTGCAGCTGGCCAAGCTCGGCGGGTGGACCGGGCAGCGCCGGGCGAACGCGGCCCACTTCGACGCGCACCTGACCGGGGTGCGGCTGCCGCCGGTCGCCGACGGCGCGCGGCACGTCTACCACCAGTACACCGTGCGGGTGGAGGGGAACCGGGAGGCGTTCCAGGCGGCGCTGACCGACCAGGGGGTGGGCAACGCGGTGTACTACCCGACGCCGATCCACCGGCTGCGCCCGTTCGCGCAGGACCGCGGCGTCCACCTGCCGGAGACCGACCGGGCCGCCGCCGAGGTGGTGTCGCTGCCGGTCTACCCGACGCTGACCGCCGCCGAGCTGGACCGGATCGTCGAGGCGGTACAGGCGGCCGTGGTGCCGGCATGAGCGCGCTGCGCGCCGGCCTGATCGGGTACGGCGCGATGGGCCGCAACCACGCCCGGGTGCTGCACGCGCTGGACGGCGTCGAGCTGGCCGGCGTGCTCGACCCGGCGCCCGGCCTGGTCGGCCCGTACGGCGTACCGGTCGTCACCGGCCTGGACGAGCTGCTCGCCCTCGGCGTCGACTACGCGGTGCTGGCCTCGCCGACCGGCCTGCACGAGGAGATCGGCCTGCGGCTCGCCGAGGCCGGTGTGCACACGATGATCGAGAAGCCGCTGGCCCCGTCGGTCGCCGCGGCGCAGAACCTGGTCGACGCGTTCGCCCGGCGCGGCCTGATCGGCGCGGTCGGGCACATCGAGCGGTACAACCCGGCCCTGCAGAGCCTGCGGGCCCGGCTGGAGGCCGGCGAGCTGGGCGAGATCTACCAGGTGGTGACCCGGCGGCAGGGCCCGTTCCCGGGCCGGATCGCCGACGTCGGCGTGGTGATGGACCTGGCCACCCACGACATCGACCTGACCGCCTGGGTGACCGGCCGGCAGTACCTGCGGGTGGCGGCGCACACCACGGCCCGCAGCGGCCGCCCGCACGAGGACATGGTCTCCGCGGTGGCCGGGCTGGAGGGCGGGCTGATGGCGAACCACGTGGTGAACTGGCTCAGCCCGTTCAAGGAGCGGTCCACCGTGATCACCGGCGAGCGGGGCAGTTTCGTCGCCGACACGCTGCACGCCGATCTGACGTTCTACGCCAACGGCGCGATCGGCACCGAATGGGAGGCGCTCCGCAATTTCCGGGGCGTCGCCGAGGGCGACATGATCCGGTACGCCATTCCGAAACGCGAGCCGTTGCTGGTCGAGCACGAACGATTCCGGGACGCGGTGAACGGCGGCGTGAATGACACGGTCACGCTGATCCAGGCATTGCGCACCGTCGAGGTGGCCGACGCGGTGCTGCGATCGGCCCGCGAAGGCGGCACCGTGGACGTACCCGAGGCATTTGTCACCGCGCCCCGGAATCTTCCGGAAGCGCACAGCGGTCGTGCGCAGTCGCCTCGGGAATGGTTCTCGGACCGTTCGTCCCGGACGTTCGTCCCCTAGCCGTGGACGAGCGGGTCCCGGACGTGACGGTCATCGTCGCGGTCTACAACACGATGCCGTATCTCACCGACTGCCTGGCGTCGGTCTTCGCGCAGACCATCGGGGCGGACCGGCTGCAGGTGATCGCGATCGACGACGGCTCCACCGACGGCGGCGGCGCCGAGCTGGACGCCTGGGCGGCCCGGTTCCCGGCCACCCTGACCGTGCTGCGCCAGCCGAACTCGGGCGGCCCGGCCGGACCGAGCAACCGCGGGCTGGAGCACGCCACCGGGCGGTACGTGTTCTTCCTCGGCGCCGACGACCGGTTCGGCCCGGAGGCGCTGGCACGCCTGGTCGCCGCGGCCGACGAGACGCAGGCCGACGTGGTGCTCGGCCGGATGGTCGGCGGCGGCGGCCGGCGGGTCGACCAGTCGGTGTTCGCCGGCGGCGACCGCGACGACCTCACCCTGGCCGGCTCGCCGCTGGCCTGGGCGCTCTCCAACACCAAGCTGTTCCGCCGCGCGCTGCTCGAGGAGCACCGGATCCGGTTCCCGGAGGAGATGACCTCCTGCTCGGACCAGCCGTTCACGATCCGGGCGGTGCTCGCCGCCCGGCGGGTCGCGGTCCGCACCGGGTACGACTTCTACCACGCGATCCGCCGCACCGACTCCAGCAACATCACCTTCCGGACGCCGGTGACCCGGCTGCTGCACGACACCGAGCGGCTGATGGCGCTGGCCGCCGGCCTGGTCACCGACCCGCAGGCCCGGCACAACGTGCTGGTCCGGCACTTCTCCTGGGAGGTCGGCAAGCTGCTCGGCGAGCGGTTCCTGGCCGCCGCGCCGGACGAGCGGCTGGCCGTCCAGCAGGGTGTCGGGCGGCTGGCCGGGGCGTACCTCACCGAGGCGGTCCGGCGGGCGCTGCCGGTCCGGCACCGGGCGGCGATCGGGGTGGCCGAGCGCGGCACCCCGGACGACCTGCTCGCGCTGGCCCGGCACTACGCCGAGCACCGGCTGAGCCCGGCGGTGGCCGACCGGGACCGTTACTACGTGGCCTTCCCCGGCTTCCGGGCCGCGGGCCGTGACTTCCCGGACGCGTGGTTCGACGTCACCGCCGAGGCCGTCAAAATCGATCAGCAGGACGGCCCGGCGTCGGTCCGGTGGGGCCGGGACGCGGCCGGGCGGGCCGCGCTGCTGCTGAGCTGGCCCACCCGGATCCCGTCGCAGCAGGGCGAGACCGCGCCGGTGGTCCGGGTCCGGCGCGGGCCGAGCGTGCCGGTCGCGCTGGACCGGGCGGCGGCGGCCGCCGCGATCCCGGTCGACGACCTGGTGCGCGGCGAGTCGCACCGCCGGTTCCGGGACATCACGTTCGCCCGCCGCGCCGGCGGCCACTCGGCGCGCTACCCGGTGACCGCGGCGGACGTGTCCGGTGCCGGCCGGCGGCTGCACCGGATCGGCGCGAGCCTCTACCTGGTCAACGCGGCCCGCGGCGCGGACGGCCAGGTCGGCGTCGAGGTCCGGCCGATCACGGTGCGCCGGATCGCCGCGCGGCTGCGCCGGACGCTCAGCGGCCGCTGACCGGGTCCGGGTCGCCCAGGATCAGCTCGTCGTACTGCCCGGCGGTCACCGACCAGTCCCAGGCGGCGAGCGCGTGCGCGGCGGCGGCCGCCCCGGCCGCCCGCCAGATCGGCTCGGTCGCGGTCTCCGCCAGGATCCGCCGGACCGCCGCGTCCGGGTCGTCCACCACCCAGCCGGCCGGGAAGATGCTGCCCGCGCCGGCCCGCTGACCGGCGAAGAACGGCCAGTTCCGGACGACCGGCACGGCACCGCTGGCGGCGCCCTCGACCAGGCCGAGGTGGAAGCTCTCCCGGACCGAGCTGCTCAGGATGACGCCGACGCCGGCCAGCGCGCCCGGCACGTCGTCGGTCTGCCCGGCCCGGTGCAGCGCCCCGCGGCCCTCCAGGTCGGCGACGTCGGCGGCGTACCGCTGGTGGTAGGCGGCCGCGACCGGGTTCGGCCCGGCGTCCAGCTCCTTGCCGATCAGCACCAGGTGGTACCGCTCGTCGTGCCGGCGCAGCTCGCGCAGCACCCGGAAGGCCCAGCGCGGGTCCTTGGCGATCGCGCTCACCCCGACCAGGCCGAGCGCGAACCGGGCGTCCGGCGGTTTCGGCAGCCGGTAGCGGTCCAGCCGGACCGCGTTGGTGACCACCGGGGTGCGCGGCGCGCCGGGCTGCCGCAGCCGGGGGACCACCGCGGTGGCGAACTCGCGCAGCGGCTCGGAGACGAACACCAGGTCGTCGATCCGGGACAGGTCCAGCAGGTGCGGGAAGACGGTGAACGCCTCGTAGCTGTGCAGCCGGACGATCACCCGGGCGGTGCCGGGGTCGAGGGTGGCCAGCATCGCGGCGTGGCCCAGGCACCAGTCCACCACGACCGTGTCGGCCCAGGCCAGGTCCGCGGCGAACACGTCGCGCAGCGCGTCGCCGTAGTCCGAGGCGCCGCCGAGCTGGTGCCGGATCAGCCGGCCGGTCTGCTTGGTGAGCAGCGCGGCGCCGTCGTCCGCGGTGAGCTCCAGGTGCCGGACCTCGACGTCCGGGCGGGCCCGGTAGCGGGCCATGATCTCGGTGAGGAAGTAGACGTTGGTGTGTGTCAGGAAGAGCAGCCGCCGGGGCCGTCCGGGCGGCGGGGCCGCCGCCGGGACGCGGCGCCCGCGCGGCGCCGCCAGGGCCCGTCCGGTCGCGCTGGTGTGCAGGCCGGCGAGATATCCGTACGGATCCCGCGCGCTCGGCGACCCCAGCGAGTCGAAGTGCACCGCCCGGTTGAACAGCAGCGGGATCACCTTGGCGAAGCGCCGGGTGGTCTCGGCCAGGTCGTCCCGGGCCAGCGCCGCGTCGGCCAGGGCGAGCTGTGCCGCGGCCGCCTCGCGCAGGAACACCGGGATCCGCCCGGCGGCGAACTCGGCGTGTGCCGCGGCCTCCAGGTGGTCGGCGCCGGCCCCGGTGTCCCGGGTGTGCCGCGCGGCGACCGCCCGGACCGCGCCCGCCTCGGCCGGCAGGCTCAGCTCCAGCAGCCGCCCGGCGACCCGTTCGGCCCAGCGGATCCGGCGCTCGTCACCCAGCAGCGGGGCGCCGAGCAGCAGCCGCCAGGCGCGGCGTCCGCGGGGATCGCGCAGCACCCGCCGGCCGGAGCCCTTGCGGGCCACCCGCTCCAGCAGCCGCCCGGCCCGCTCGCCGAGCGCCTCGGCGGCCACCGCCGGCGACGGGCCGGCCCGCAGCACCCGCCGCAGCCGGTGCCGGCCCGGTGCGGCGGCCCGCTCGGCGACCGCCCGCAGCGCCGGGGTCAGCCCGTTCACCGCGTGCGCGGCCCGGTTGCGCCGGGCGAACTGCCACACCGTGTGCACCGCGTGCGGGTCCAGCGCGACCAGCACGTCGGCCGTGCGGGCCAGCGCGCCCAGGGCCGGGTCGTGCCGGGCGCGCAGCCAGAGCTTGCGGCCCTTCACCGCGCCGGCGTGCTCCCGCTTGTCCGGTCCGGGCAGCTTCGCGGCGGTCCGGACGCCGTGCACCGCGGCCGTGCCGTCCGCCAGGGTGACCTTCCCGGCCGCCGCGCCGGTCGCCAGGGTGACCCGGGCGCCGGCCGCCGCCAGCTGGCGCAGCGCGTCGGCGAGCACACCCGGCCGGCCGGGGACGCCGGTGCTGACGATCAGGACCCGGGTCACGTGACGGCGCCGGTGACGCGCCGGATCGCCGGGTCGAGCTGGGCGGCCCGGGCGAACCGGGTGGCACCCGCCCGGGTCGCGGCGCGCTGCTCCGGGGTGGCGGTCACGGCCAGCCGCGCGGCGGTCCGGAACGACGTGGCCAGCCGGTCGGCGTCCGCGCCGACCGCGCCGGTCCACAGCGGGCTGCCGGCCAGCACGTCCGAGGCGTCGTGCTCGACCTCGTGCGCGGAGACCACCGGCAGGCCGCTGGCGTACGCCTCGTAGACCTTCCCGGAGGTCATGTACCGCCCGCCGGTGACGATGAAGACCAGCGCGTCCCAGCCGCCGTAGACCGCGGCCACCCCGGCCTTCGGCACCGGCCCGCCGAAGCGCACACCGTCGCCCGCGGCGGCCCGCAGCATCTCCGCGTACGCGTTGTCCTCCCGCGCCGCGCCGGCCCCGATGTGCCCGCGCAGCTCGAAGGTGGCGTTGCCGAGCAGCGGGTCGGCGGCCCGCGCCGTACGCCACCCGGCCAGCACCGCGGCCAGCAACGGCACCGGGAACGTGATCGTGCCCAGGTAGCCGAACCGGAGCCCGGCCACCGGGTCCGGGGTGCGCGCGCCGGCCGGCACGCTGTCGTCGTCGTAGCCGTTGCGGACCACGTGCACCCGGCCGGCGATCGCCGGGTGGCGCTCCCGGTAGTGCCGCGCGATCGGGTCGTTCACCGTCCACACCTCCAGCGCCGCGCCGAGCACCCGGCTCTCCCAGCGGCCGGCGATCGAGCCGGGCGGGAACGCCTCCACGCCGTTGACCACGTCGATCGACCAGCCGTCCCGGAAGTCCACCACGTACGGCACCCGGTGCTTCTCCCAGAGCGCCCAGGTCGGCGCGAGGGTCACGTACGGCGCGCACGTGGTGACCAGCAAATCGGCCGGGTCCGACGAGTGCAGCCGGAGCACCGCCTCGGTCAGCGCCGGCGCCCAGCCGCCGAACGACGGCTCGGGGAACGTGGTCAGGTGCTCGTGCCGGGCCCGGGTCGCCCAGGCGGCCGGGTCCAGCGACCGGGCCCGGGAGAAATGCCGGACCTCGGTGTCCAGCTCGGCGCGCTCCAACGGCACCTCGACGATCCGGATCGCCGGGTGCACGCCGGCCGACAGGCTGTGGTCGAGGCCGAACTCGCGTTCCCAGGACTCCCGGCGGATGGTCAGCACGGTGACGTCCCAGCCCTGTGCGTACAGCCGGTTGGCGGTCTCGCGCATCCGGTACGCCGAGCTCTTCGCGGCCGGCGGGAAGCCGATCGCCAGGTAGACGGCGTGCGGGCGGCCCCGGTCCGGGCGGCGCCGGGGACCGGTCACCCGGGACCAGCGCCGGCCGATCGAGCGGTGCGGACGTGTCATGTCGTATTTGGCCCTCAGGAGTGTCAGCCGCGGCCTGTTGCCCGGAGAGTGCCCAATTGGGCGGTTACCTTGGCAACGCAGCATACGTTTTGCGGGCCTCCCGCAGCCCCGTTTCGGGATCACCCCGGCGGAGGTTTTTCCAGGAAGAGGGCGTCATGGTTTCGGACGAGGCCGCGCCGGCCGGGCGGCGGATCGTGATGCTTGTCGACAACGGCGTCAACGGCGACTCGCGGGTGCAGAAGCAGGCCCGGTCGGCGGCCGAGGCCGGTTTCGACGTGACGCTGCTGGGCCGTTCGCCGGACGGCAAGGAGCACACCTGGACGCTCGGCCCGGCCCGGGTCCAGCTGCTCCCGATGCCCACGCCGCTGCACAAACGGCCGCACGAGTTCCGCCGGCACTGGGTGGTGGCGCCGCTGGCGTACCCGCCGACCGGGGTGGGCGCCCAGCGCCACCAGGCGATCAAGGCGTGGAAGGCCGACCTCCAGGTCCGCCGGGCGATGGGCGCGCAGGGCGTGGACGCCGCGCTGCTGCGCGCCGAGTCGCTGGCCGCCCGGGCCACCGGCCGGTGGGTGTCGCTGCGCCGGGCACAGGGCGTCCGGTCGCGGGCCGCGCGCAAGCGCCTGGACACCCCGGTGGACCGGTTCTACACCTGGTTCTGGCAGGCCAGCCTCGGTGACCGGTCGTGGCGGCGGATCGAGCCGGGGCTGTGGGACTGGGAGCTGGCGTACGGCAAGGTGATCGACCGGCTGGAGCCGGAGCTGATCCACGCCAACGACTTCCGGATGCTCGGTGTCGGCGCCCGCGCCAAGATCCGGGCGCAGTCCCGGGGCCGGAGCGTCAAGCTGGTCTGGGACGCGCACGAGTTCCTGCCCGGGGTGCGCCCGTGGACCGACCACGCCCGCTGGCGGCTCGGCCACATGGCACACGAGCGGGAGTACGCGCCGTACGCCGACGCGGTCACCACGGTCTCCGACGACCTGGCCGGCCTGCTCCAGCAGGCGCACCGGCTGCCGGAGCGACCGCGGGTGATGCTGAACGCGCCGGCCGTCGACCCCGAGCACGGCACCGGGGACGGCCCGGTGCCGGGCGCGGACCTGCGCGCGACGTGCGAGATCGGCCCGGAGACCCCGCTGGTGGTCTACAGCGGCGCGGCCGCACCGCAGCGCGGGCTGGACGTCATGGTCGACGCGCTGCCGCGGCAGCCCGGCGTGCACGTCGCGCTGGTCACCAACAACCACCACGGCGCGTACATGACCGGGCTGATGGCCAGGGCCGAGCAGCTCGGCGTCCGGGACCGGGTGCACCTGCTCGCCTACGTGCCGCACTGGCAGGTGGTGCCGATGCTGTCCGGCGCGGACGCCGGGGTGATCCCGATCCACCACTGGCCGAACCACGAGATCGCGCTGATCACCAAGTTCTTCGAGTACTCGCACGCCCGGCTGCCGCTGGTGGTCAGCGACGTCCGGACGATGGCCGCGACGGTGCGCGAGACCGGTCAGGGCGAGGTGTTCACCGCCGAGGACCTGGACGACTACGTCCGGGCGGTGACCCGGGTGCTGGCCGACCCGGCGCGCTACCGGGCCGCCTACGACAAACCCGGCCGGCTCGACACCTGGACCTGGGACGCCCAGGCCGAGGTGCTCGTCGACGTGTACCGGGGCCTGCTGGAGAGGAACGCGAAGTGAAGATCTGTGTCGTCGGCCTGGGGAAGATCGGGCTGCCGCTCGCCGTCCAGTTCGCCGCGAAGGGACACACCGTGCTCGGCGCGGACGTCGCCGAGCCGACCGTGCGGACCGTGAACGAGGGCCAGGTGCCGTTCCCCGGCGAGGCCGACCTGGACGTCAAGCTGAAGGAGGCGGTCAGCGCCGGGCTGCTCACCGCGACCACCGGCACCGCGGCCGCGGTGGCCGCGTCCGAGGTGGTCGTGGTGGTGGTGCCGCTGTTCGTGGACGGCGACGGCGTGCCGGACTTCGGCTGGATGGAGTCGGCGACCCGGGACATCGCCCGCGGGCTGCGCCCCGGCACGCTGGTCAGCTACGAGACCACGCTGCCGGTCGGCACCACCCGGGACCGCTGGGCGCCGCTGCTGCGGGACGGTTCCGGGCTGGTCGCCGGCGAGGACTTCGACCTGGTCTTCAGCCCGGAACGGGTGCTCACCGGCCGGGTCTTCGCCGACCTGCGCAAATATCCGAAGCTGGTGGGCGGGGTGACCGCCGCCTCGGCCGCCCGGGGGGTCGCCTTCTACCAGGCGGTGCTGGACTTCGACGAGCGCGCCGACCTGGCCCGGCCCAACGGGGTGTGGGACCTGGGCAGCGCCGAGGCCGCCGAGCTGGCGAAGCTGGCCGAGACCACGTACCGGGACGTCAACATCGGGCTGGCCAACCAGTTCGCCCGGTACGCCGACACGCTCGGCATCGACGTGGACGTGGTGATCGACGCCTGCAACACCCAGCCGTACAGCCACATCCACCGGCCGGGCATCGCGGTCGGCGGGCACTGCATCCCGGTCTACCCGCGGCTCTACCTGTGGAACGACCCGGACGCCACGGTGGTCCGCTCGGCCCGGGAGGCGAACGCGGCGATGCCGGCGTACGCGGTCGACCTGCTCGCCGCGGCGCTCGGTGACCTGACCGGGCGGGTGGTGCTGGTGCTCGGCGCGGCGTACCGGGGCGGGGTGAAGGAGACCGCGTTCTCCGGGGTCTTCCCGGTGGTGGCCGAGCTGCGCCGGCGCGGTGCCGTGCCGTACGTGAGTGATCCGATGTTCAGCGACGCCGAGCTGACCGCACTGGGTCTGCCGGCCTGGGCCGGCGGCCCGGCCGACGCGGCGATCGTGCAGGCCGACCACGCCGAGTACCGCGGGCTCACCCCGGAGGCGCTGCCCGGCGTCCGGGTGCTGGTGGACGGGCGGCGGGTCACCGACCCGGCGCGGCTGCCCGGCATCCGCCGCCTGGTGATCGGCGGCTGACCGCCGCTATATCAGATCAAGCTCCACCGCAGCACAAAAATTGAATGAAGCTCCCCCGAAGGGGTCCTGCAACGCGGTTGCCTGTGGATGAGATGATCCCGGTGTGACCGGTGCGGGGATCCTTGTACCACCCGGTCTCGACGTCATGCCCGCGACGCGCTGAAAGCTCGCGGGAAACCGTAGACCCGCTGGTCTGTCGCCCCTCGTCCGTCCCGGTCGAGGCGTGGCCGTCCGTGACCGGGACCCCGCCGTGGTCGGGGGAGAGGACGACAGAGGTGCTGCGCCCCATGGTTGTCGCGCGGAAGGTTGTTCCGCAGCCGGTGCGCCGCTGGCTGGCCCGGGCACTTCCGGAGGCCGCACGTAACAAGATCTCACCACCCGCGCCGGCCCTGCCCCGCCCGATCGACCTGGCCCGGGTGGATCCGGCGGCGACCCCGCTCTCGGTCCGCGCGGCGAACCTCGATCGGGTGGCCGACGCGCTGGACGCCGCCGGCGTGCCCTGGTTCCGGGTGCCCGCCAACCGGTTCGAGCGGACCGTGGTGGCCGTCGCCGAGTCGTTCCGGCCGCAGGCCGAGCGGGTGCTCGCCGGGCTGGCCGGCTCCGGCGCGGAGCTGCGCCCGGTGCTGCCGGAGCGCCGCTGGACGGTGACCGCGATGCTGCCGGGCGCCGCGATGCCGCCGCCGCGCCCGGGCAAGGGCGCGAAGGGGCCGACCGGCCGCGCGGTCAACGCGCCGGACCGGCCGGTCAAGCCGAAAGCGAAGATCGAGAGCGTCGAGGGCCCGGACGAGGAGCTGGCGCCGGAACCGGTGGCGACCGCGGTCTACTGGCCGGTCACCGACCCGGCGCGGACGCTGCTGCTGGGCCGCCAGCACGCCTGCGAGGTCGAGTTCTGGGCGGAGCTGCCGGACCGCCTGGTCAGCCCGCGGTACAACCGGTCCACCGAGGTGGTGCCGGCCGGCGACCCGGTCGTCGAGGCGGACGAGAGCGTCTTCAGCGACTTCCGGGAGGCCGCCGGCGAGCCGGGCCGGCGGTATCCGACCCGGCAGGCGTTCCTGACGCCGCCGATCGACCACGTCGACTTCCCGATCGACGTCGTCTACACCTGGGTCGACGGCGGTGACCCGGCCTGGCTGGCCCGCAAGAACGCGGTGATGGCCGACAACGGCTGGGCCGGCGGCAACGACCAGGCGGCCAACCTGGCCCGCTTCATCTCCCGCGACGAGCTGCGCTTCTCGCTGCGCTCGCTGCACATGTACGCGCCCTGGGTCCGGCGGATCTTCCTGGTCACCGACGACCAGGTGCCGGCGTGGCTGAACACCGAGCACCCCAAGGTCACCGTGCTCAGCCATAAGGAGATCTTCGGGACCGCGGGCCGGCTGCCGACGTTCAACTCGATGGCGATCGAGACCCGGCTGCACCACATCGAGGGGCTCTCCGAGCACTTCATCTACATGAACGACGACGTGTTCCTGGGCCAGCCGCTGCAGCCCGGGTTCTTCTTCACGGCGAGCGGGCAGACCCGGTTCTTCCTGTCCACGTACCGGGTGGACGGCGGGGAGCCGCTGCCGGACGAGCCGCCGGTGATGGCGGCCGGCAAGAACAACCGGGCGATCATCGAGCGGGAGTTCGGCCGGCGCACCGCGTACAAGATGAAGCACACGCCGCACGCCGCGCGCCGCAGCGTGCTCGCCGAGATCGAGGAGCGGTACCCGGAGGCGCTCGCCGCCACCGCCGCGCACCAGTTCCGGCACCCGGACGACGTCGCGGTGCTCTCCTCGCTGCAGCAGCACTGGTCGTACCTGACCGGGCGCGCGGTGATCGGCGAGATCAAGTTCATGTACCGCGATCTCGCGCAGCCGCACACCGACGAGCACTTCGACATGACGCTGAAGAAGCGGCCATATCAGGTGTTCTGCCTCAACGACACGGTGGAGAGCGAAGTCTCACCCGAGGAGCAGGCAAAACTGCTGGCGCGCTTCCTGAGCGCGTATTATCCGTTCCGGTCTCCGTTCGAGCTGCCGTGACGGTGCGCATCTTCCCGTGAGGCAAGACCCATCAACCCCCACCCTGTCGCATCGGGTACAAGGAGTTTCGTTGTTCAAGGTTTCGATCATCCTGGCGTGCTACAACGTCGATGCCTTCATCGAGGACGCGTTCGAGTCCATCGTGCGGCAGTCCGCGTTCGCTCAGTTCGAGGTGATCCCGGTCAACGACGGCTCCCCGGACCGGACCTGGGAGATCATCCAGGAGTACCAGAAGCGGTACCCGGACAATTTCTTCCCGATCAGCTTCGACCAGGGCTCGGGCGGGCCGGGCCGGCCGCGCAACGCCGGGCTGGAGCGCGCCACCGGCGAGTACGTCATCTTCATGGATCCGGACGACCGGATCTACAAGGACGGCTACAGCACGCTTCTCAAGGCCATGGAGAAGCACCAGAGCGACGTCGTGATCGCCACCCGGTACGGCGTCAAGGAGAAGGCCGACGGCAAGAACCCGGTCTGGGTCGACTGGATGGCCGACCCGCCGTACGTCAACCAGAACTCCTACGAGGTGAAGCTGGACCTGCTCTCGCAGCGCCCGGTCATCCTCAAGACGATCTACCGGCGTGACCTGATCGACCGGTACGGGCTGCGCTTCCTGGAGAGCGTCAGCAGCAGCGAGGACGAGATCTTCGACAAGAAGTACCTGCTGCTCTCCGAGAAGATCACCAAGATCAACGACGTGGTGTACCTGTACACCGTCGCGCGCACCGGCAGCATCACCAGCAAGATCCGGATCAAGGTCTACGAGGACCTGGTCCCGATCTTCAAGGGTCTCGACGACTCGCTCTCGGTGTACTTCAACGACGCCATCGTGTCCTACCGCGTCGCCGCCCTGCTGCGCACGTTCTACCTGCCCAAGCTGCTGCTGCTCGACCCGGGCCTGACCGACCGGGCGCTGGAGCTGTGCCGGGACGCCTGCGAGGCGTTCGGCTTCGACCGGCTGCTGCAGACCGCGAACGCCACCGACAAGCGGATCATCGAGCTGCTCCGCGACCGGTCCTACAGCCAGCTGATGCTCTTCTTCATGAACCACCGCACCGGCGCGGCCAACCGCCGCAACCGGGTGCAGGCGAAGAAGCTCAAGGAGATGGAGCGCCGCCCGGTCAAGCTGGCCCTCAAGGCCTCCAGCCTGGTCGGCCTGAGCCGCAAGGCGGTCAAGGAGAAGGGCGGTCTCGGCAAGCTCTGGACCACCCGGATCCGGAAGAACCTGGCCGGCGCCCCGAACGGCTACTGGATCTTCATGGACCGCCGGGAGAAGGCCTCGGACAACGGCGAGGCGCTCTACCGCTACGTCCGGGACAACCGGATCCACGACAAGATCGCCTTCATCATCCGGCGGGACAGCCCGGACTACGCCCGGCTGGTCGCCGACGGCTTCAACGTGGTCGCGTACAACTCGCTCGAGCACTGGCGGCTGCACTACAACAGCGAGTACTTCTTCGCCTCGCACGTCGACGACGTGATCATCAAGCCGTGGGCCTCGTTCGGCGCGACCGACGGCAAGCCCCGCTACAAGCTGGTCTTCCTGCAGCACGGGATCATCCGGTCGGACCTGTCCGGCTGGCTCGGCGCGAAGACGTACCAGCTGTTCTGCGCGTCGGCGAAGCGCGAGTACGACGGCCTGATCAACAACGTCCGCTACAACGTCGGCCCGGACCAGGTGAAGCTGACCGGGCTGGCCCGGCACGACCTGCTGGAGGCCAAGGACGGCGACTACGTCCTGGTCAGCCCGACCTGGCGGTCGTTCCTGTCGGACGCCACCGAGGCGGAGTTCCGGGACTCGGAGTTCTTCCGCAGCTGGCACCGGCTGATCCACGACTCGCGGGTCAGCGAGGCGATGACCGGGGCCGGGGTGCGCCTGAAGCTGGTGCTGCACTCCAGCATCAGCCAGTTCGCGCACTGCTTCGACGAGGACGAGCACGTCGAGGTGGTCCGCTACAGCGACGTGACCAGCTTCGCCGAGCTGCTGTCGTCGGCGCGGACGCTGGTCACCGACTACTCGACGATCTCCTTCGACGTGCTCTACCTGCGCCGCCCGGTGATCTACTACACCTTCCCCGAGCTGCAGAAGCACAGCACCAACGCGGGCGCCGACCTGAGCCTCTACGGCGAGCTGGGCACCCGGGTCGAGGAGCACGAGGCCGCGGTCGCCGCGCTGGTCGCGGCCGCCGGTGACGGCTTCCGGTCCGCCGAGGACAAGGTCCGCGCCGCGGACGACTTCTTCGCGTACGGCGACCGGCAGAACCGCAAGCGCATCATCGACGCCGTGCTGGAGGGATCCGCCAAGTGAGCAAGCTGATGTTCGTCTTCGGGACGCGACCGGAGTTCATCAAGCTCTACCCGGTGATCATGGAGGCTCGCCGGCGCGAGCACGACGTGATCGTCGTCAACACCGGCCAGCACCGCGAGATGCTCGACCAGCTGCTCGACGAGATGGGCATCACCGCCGACTTCAGCCTGAAGATCATGACTCAGCAGCAGACGCTGGCCGACATCCTGGCCCGCACGCTGAGCCCGCTCGACCAGGTGGTCGCCCAGGTCCGCCCGGACCACCTGTTCGTGCACGGCGACACCTCGACCACGCTGGCCGGCAGCCTGATCGCGTTGTACCGCAACGTGCCGCTCTCCCACGTGGAGGCGGGGCTGCGCACGTTCAACAAGCACTCCCCGTTCCCGGAGGAGATGAACCGGCAGCTCACCGGCGTGCTGACCGACTACCACTTCACGCCGACCGAGGTGACCCGGGGCAACCTGGAGCGCGAGGGCAAGGACCCGTCGCGGATCTTCGTGGTCGGCAACAGCGCGATCGACATGCTGCGCTACACCGTCCGCGACGACTTCCAGCACCCGGTGCTGGACGAGGTCGGCGACCGCAAGCTGGTGCTGATCACGGTGCACCGCCGGGAGAACATCTCCGAGCTGGGCCAGATGTTCTCGGCCCTCAACGACGTCGCGGAGCGGTACGCCGCCACCCACCGGCTGGTCTACCCGATCCACATGAACCCGGTCGTGCGCGAGGCGGCGGAGAAGTACCTCACCTCGCCGGCCATCCGGGTGATCGAACCGCTCGGCACCACCGACTTCCACAACATCCTGAGCCGCTCGTACATCGTGATGACCGACAGCGGCGGCATCCAGGAGGAGGCGCCCAGCCTCGGCAAGCCGGTGCTGGTGCTGCGGGACACCACCGAGCGCCCGGAGGGTGTCGAGGCCGGCACGCTGCGCCTGGTCGGCACGGGCCGGGAGGCGATCGTCCGCGAGGCGGTGCGCCTGCTCGACGACCCGGCCGAATACCAGCGGATGGCCACGATCGCCAACCCGTACGGTGACGGCACGACCTCGCAGCAGATCATGGACGTGATGGACAAGGTGGTAGCGGACGCCGGATGAGCGGTCTGCTCACCGTCGTGACGCCGGTGTGGCGGGTCCAGGGATACCTCACGGAATGCCTGGACTCGGTGCTGTGCCACCAGCACGACGCCGCGGTGCAGCTGGTGGCGGTCGACGACGCGTCACCGGACCACTGCGGCGCCCTGCTCGACGAGCGGGCGGCCGCCGACCCACGGGTCGTCGTGGTGCGCCTGGACCGCACCCGGGGCCCGGGCGAGGCCCGCAACGCCGGGCTGGAGCGGGCCACCGGTGACTACGTGTGGTTCGTCGACGGCGACGACTGGATCGTGCCCGGCGCGCTCGCGGTGATCGAGGCGCGGCTGCGCTCCGAGAAGCCCGACGTGCTGGTCACCGGGGTGGCCCGGGAGCGCTGGAACCGCCAGGTGAGCCGGTGGACCACGCCGGACCGCGTCGCTCTCGGCCCGGCCGCGCTGACCGCGCCGCCGCCCCCGCTGGGCGGACTGATCGTACGACGGCAGCTCCTGCACGACGCCGGCCTGCGGTTCCGTCCCGGCGCGTACGAGGACCTCGTCTTCGCCTACGAGGTCCTGCTCACCGCGACCACGGTGGCCACCGTCGAGCCGGCCTGCTACGTGGCCCGCCCGGACCGGCCCGGCGCCCTGCGCGCCACCGGCACGGCCACGATGACCGGTGCCGTCGCCCAGTTCGGCCACCTGCTCGGCCGGCCGGAGGTCGCCGCGACCGGGCCCGAGGTGCGCCGCCGGGTGACCGCCCGGGCCGCCGACGCGCTGCTCGGCGTGCTGCATCGGGTGCCGGCCGGGTCCCGCCGGGGCATGTTCGCCGGGATCGCCGCCCTGCTGCGCGAGCACGGCCCGGACCGCCCGGAGGGCCTGCGGCTACGGCTGGTGGCCGGCAACGCGTTCACCGCCTACCGCGCGCTGCGCGCCGTGCGCCGGGTGCCGCGCCGGGTCGCCCGCCCGGTCCGCCGGTGGCGCCGGAACCTGCGCAAGGCCGCGCTGCGCGGCTACTACCAGTGGCAGCTGCGCCGGCCGATCGACGAGAACCTCGCGGTCTACGCGGCGTACTGGTACCGCGGGTACGCCTGCAACCCGGCCGCCGTCTACGAGACCGCCGCCGAGTTCGCACCCCGGGTCAGGGGCGTCTGGGTGGTCCGCGCCGGTGGCCGGGACGTGCCGGCCGGTGTGCCGACCGTCCGGCCGGGCAGCCGCGCCTACTTCCGCGCCCTGGCCCGCGCGAAATACCTGATCAACAACGCCACCTTCCCGCCGTACGTGGTGAAACGGCCGGCGCAGGTCCACGTGCAGACCCACCACGGCACCCCGCTCAAGACGATGGGCCTGGACCAGCCCCGGTTCCCGGCCTCGCTGGCCGGCTTCGACGCCGAGCGGATGCGCCGCAACCTGGCCAAGTGGGACTTCAGCATCACCGCGAACCGGCACACCACGCTGCTCTGGGACCGGCAGTTCCCGATCGGCGGCGAGACCCTGGAGACCGGCTACCCGCGCAACGACCGGCTGGCCCGGGCCACTCCCGCGGACACCGCCGCGGCCCGCGCGGAGTTCGGCGTCGCCGCGCACGAACGGGTGGTGCTCTACGCGCCCACCCACCGCGAGTGGCACCCGGTCTTCACCCCGGTGCTGGACGTGGACGCGCTGGCCGAGGCGCTCGGCCCGGACACCCGGGTGCTGCTGCGCGGGCACTACTTCTACGACTCGCTGGGCTTCCCGCCGTCGCACCCACGGGTGATCGACGTGTCCCGGCATCCGTCGATCGAGCGACTCTGCCTGGCCTCGGACGTGTTGATCACCGACTTCTCGTCGGTGATGTTCGACTACGCGGTGCTGGACCGGCCGCTGGTGATCTTCGCACCGGACTGGGACGTCTACCGGGCGGTCCGCGGAGTCTCGTTCGACCTCGCGGCCGAGCACGCCGGCACGTTCGCCCGCACCTTCGAGGAGCTGGTCGAGGCGTTCCGCAGCGGCCAGGTCCAGGGCGCCGGGGCGGCCGGCATGCGGACCCGGTTCCGGGACCGGTTCTGCGCGCTGGAGGACGGCCATGCCGGCGAACGGGTGGTCCGCCGGGTGTTCCTCGGCGAGACCGGCTGAACCACGTCGCGGTTGGGGTTGCCCTCATCCGCGCGGCTCTTTGTCGGATGCCCGATCCGGTGAACTCTTCCGGCAACTCCGGTCCTCAACTCCGACAGGGCGCGCCGTCACGCCGACCGGCGCCGGATGCGGGTGATGACCTGGAAACGGTCACTTCGGATGATCGCGGTACTACCGATGGTTCCCGGACGCCACCCGGGCCCGGCGTGCCGCGGCCGGGCGGACGACCGGCTGCTGGCGGTCGAGCGCTGAGCCGTTATGTTTTCTTCATGACCTCCATTCCGCTCGCCGAGGAACTTCTCCTTCTCGCGTACGACGATCAGACCGGCAAAGCGACCGGCTCCCGGATCGGGCTGGATCTCGGCATGGCCGCAGCCGTGCTGATCGATCTGGCGCTGGTGGGCCGGGTCGCCTACGTCGACGGCTACCTGCAGGTCAAGGACACGACGCCGGTCGGTGACACGATCGCCGACGCGGTCCTGACCAAGCTGGCCGGCGACCCGCCGCACACACCCGCCCAGTGGCTGCAGCGCCTGCGCCACCGGCTGCGCACCCGGGTCCTGGAGGACCTGTGCGCCCGGGGGGTGGTGAAGGACGTGGACGAGACCCAGCTCGAGTTCATCCACGTGCACCGCTACCCGACCGCCGACCAGTCCTACGAGGTGGAGATCCGCAACCGCCTGACCGAGGCGCTCACCACCGACAAGGTGCCGGACGAGCGCACCGCGGCGCTGTGCACCCTGCTCAGCGCGGCCCGGATGGAACCGGCGCTGAAGCTCCCCGCCGACCAGGCCGAGCACGCCCACCGCCGTCTCGAGGCGATCTCCGCCGGGGCCGGCTTCGCCGGTGGGGCGAACATGGAGGACTCGATCGTGCGCCCCAGCGTCGCGCTGGTGGTCATCACCCTGGGCAAGGCCATCTCGGCCGCGCTCGGCGCTCCCAAAGTCGCGTGATCACGTCCCGGGTGTCCGGCCGGACACCCGGGAAACGAGGAATCACACGCCGAGCACCGCCGCGATCTCCGCGCGCAGGGTGGCCAGCCCGGCGGAGGCCCGGCTCCGGGCCGCCGCCACGTCACCGCCGGCGACCGGTTCCACCACTTCGAGGTACGCCTTGAGCTTCGGCTCGGTGCCCGACGGGCGGATCACCACCCGGGTGCTCGGAGTCCGGAACGTCAGCACGTCGTTCTCCGGGAGCCGATCGGTGACCTCGGTGACCGGCGCGCCGCGCAGCGTGGCCGCCGGGTTGCTCCGGGCCCGCCCCATCGCCGCCCCGATCTCGGCGAGGTCGTCCACCCGTACCGAGAGCTGGTCGGTGGCGTGCACGCCGAACTCGACCGCCAGCTCGTCCAGCCGGTCGGCCAGGGTGCGCCCCTCGGTCTTCAGCCCGGCGGCGAGCTCCGCGACGGTCAGCGCGGCGGTGATGCCGTCCTTGTCGCGCACCATGGCCGGGGCGACGCAGTAGCCGAGCGCCTCCTCGTACCCGAACGCCAGGTCCTCGGCGGCCCGGACGATCCACTTGAACCCGGTCAGGGTCTCCGCGTACGGCACCCCGCGCGCCGCGCACAGCCGGCCCAGCAGCGACGACGACACGATCGTGGTGGCGTACGTCCCGGGCGTGCCGCGCCGGATCAGGTGGTCGGCGAGCAGCACCCCCAGCTCGTCACCGCGCAGCGGCCGCCAGGCCCCGTCCGGCCCGGGGACGGCCACCGCGCAGCGGTCCGCGTCCGGGTCGTTGGCGATCGCCAGGTCCGCCCCGGTCCGGCCGGCGAGCGCGACCAGGTGGTCCATCGCGCCCGGCTCCTCCGGGTTGGGGAACGCCACGGTCGGGAACTCCGGGTCCGGCTCGGCCTGGTCGGCGACCACGGCCGGCGCGGCGAACCCGGCGGCCGCGAACGCCGCGACCAGGGTGCCGCCGCCGACCCCGTGCAGCGGCGTGTACGCCACCGTGAGGTCACGTGGCCCGGCCACGTCCAGCACGGCGGCGGCGCGGTCCACGTACCCCGCAAGGATCTTGTCGTCGAGGACCGTGCCCGCGTCGCCCAGCGGAACCCCGGCGGCGCTCGCGACCCCGCGGATGGCGGCCTCGATGCCGGCGTCGGCCGGCGGCACGATCTGCGCGCCGTCCCCGGCCGGACCGCCGAGCCGCGCGCCCAGGTAGACCTTGTAGCCGTTGTCCTGCGGCGGGTTGTGGCTCGCGGTGACCATCACACCGGCCACCGCGTCCAGCGCCCGCACCGCGTACGCCAGCACCGGGGTGGGCAGCACCGCGGGCAGCAGCAGCGCCTCCCGCCCGGCGCCGGTCGCGACCCGGGCGGTCTGCTCGGCGAACTCCCGCGAGCCGTGCCGGGCGTCGTACCCGATCACCAGCGGCCCGGTGCCGCCCTGCTCGGCTAGCCAGCCCACCAGGCCGGCCGCCGCCCGGGTGACCACCGCGAGGTTCATCCCGTTCGGGCCGGCGCGCAGCCGGCCGCGCAGCCCCGCGGTGCCGAAGGTCAGCGGCCCGGCGAACCGGTCGGCCAGCTCCCCGGCGGTGGCCGGTAGCCGGTCGATCAGCTCGCGTAGCTCGGCCCGGGCCGCCGGATCCGGATCGTCCGCGAGCCAGGCCTCCGCCGCCGCCCTCACATCAATATCAACTTCTGGTGCCATTACGGATTGATAGCACAGAGCCGTCACAGGTTGAGCTGGAAGCTCTCCGTCATCGCCTCGAAATACGGCTTGCTCTGATCGAACTCGGCCGCCGGAGTGCTCAGGAAGAACGAATACATCGTGCCGTTGACCTGGGTCATCCGCCAGATGCCGTGGCGCATCGCGTCACCGGTGCCGCAGGTGTACTCGAACTGCGCGGCCGCGTGCCCGGCCACCTGGAGGTCCTCGGTGATCCCGAGCGACTTGAACGGCTTGGGGCAGTTGGCCGACTTCTTCAGCCCGTTCGGCGCGATCTCGGTGACGAACCGGGTCGGTGACGCCTTGCCGGCCTCGGCCAGCACCCGCACCTTGCGCAGCGCGTCGTCCGGGTCGATGTAGTCCACGTACGTCTTGCCCGCGGTCCGCTTCCAGCCGGCCGGCACCTTCACCGAGATGGCCTTGTTGCCCTTGTAGTCCTGGGTGTCCCCGGCGACGACCGGTGCCGGCGCGTTGGACTGCGGCGCGGCCACCGGGGTGGTCGGCGCCGCCGGGTCGTCACCGCCGGTCAGCGAGAAGATCAGGATGATCGCCAGCAGCGCGGCCACCCCGCCCCCGCCGACCGCCAGCTGCTTGTTGCGCGGCCAGCCCTGGAACGTCTGCACGGCCTTGCCGGTGGTGTCCTTGACCGCCTGGGTGGCGTTCTGCACCGCCATCCGGCGCTTGGCGGCCGGACTGGTGACCACGGTGCCCTGCCGGACCCCACCGGGCAGCCAGGCGTCCTGCGGCGGGATCACGGTGGTCGCGCCGGTCGGCTGGGGGATCTTGTGCGCGGGCAGCATGCCGGTCGGGTACCCGGCGCCCTCCGGCTCCGGGGCGCGACGGCGCCCGCCGGACGAGTTCTGCTGCTCCAGCTTGGTCAGGTGGTCGGTGAGCGACTCGCCGGAGGAGAGCATCGCCCGGCCGCCGATCTGGCCGCTGGGCTGCGGCGGGATCTGCTGCGTCGCGGCGGCCTGCGGCGGCGGCGAGACCGGCCGGGTCTGCGGGACGACCGAATACGGGTCGGTCATCATGTGCGGCGGGTTCTTGCTGGCCAGCGGGCCGGCCAGCTGCTGGCGCAGCAGGGTGCGCGCGGTCTGCACGTCCATCCGCTGCGCCGGGTTCTTCTCCAGCAGGCCCATCAGCACCGGGGTGAGCGAGCCGGCCCGCATCACCGGCGCGGGCGGGTCCTCGACCACGGCGTGCATGGTCTCGATCGGGTCGCCCTTGTCGAACGGCGGGCGGCCCTCGATCGCGGTGTAGAGCGTGACGCCGAGCGAGAACAGGTCGCTGGGCGGCCCGAACTCGTGGCCCATGGCCCGCTCGGGCGAGATGAAGTGCGGCGAGCCGAGCACCATGCCCGGCGTGGTCAGCTGCACGTCGGTGGGCATCCGGGCGACACCGAAGTCGGTGAGCACGCAGCGGCCGTCACCGCAGATCAGCACGTTGGCCGGCTTGACGTCGCGGTGCAGCACGCCGTGCGCGTGCGCGACCTCCAGGGCGCCGAGCAGCGCGATGCCGATCTTGGCGACCACCCGGGCCGAGACCGGCCCGTCCTCGATCACCATGTCGGCCAGGCTGCGGGCGTCCAGCAGCTCCATCACGATCCAGGGACGGCCGTTCTCGTGCACGACGTCGTAGACCTGGACCACGGCGGGGTGCTGCAGCGCGGCGGCCGCCCGGGCCTCGCGCATGGTCCGTTCGTACATCGAGTCGCGGTCGCTGGGCGCCAGGCCGGGCGGGAGGATGACCTCCTTGATCGCCACGTCGCGGCGCAGCAGCGTGTCAGCCGCGCGCCAGACCGTGCCCATGCCACCGTGACCCACCGCGGCACGCAGCGTGTACCGGCCGCCGATCAGGGTGCCGGGAGCCGCGCGCCCGTTGACGGAGGACGCGTCGCCGCTGCTCCACGTCGGAATCTGAGTCACTGAGGGTGCCACCGAGGGGGTCTAGGGGGCTGGTCTGACCCCGCTATCTTGCCCGCTCGCCTGCCGCAACGAAAGTCGCGGTTTCAGTGTTCACCACGAAACGACAGTGGGTAGCCAAGGTATGGCCGAGGGTGGACGTCCTCGGACGCTCCGTGTCAAATCCCGCATCACGGCCGCCGGGACGAATTACCGTTGATGGCGGGGACGTTGCGTCGCCGTGCAACCGTGGGTTCTTTGATCCGCTTCGTGCCCCGCAACGTACTCGTAGTGTGTCGCGTCACCTCCGCGATTCGTTACCCGTTGATGGAGTCAGCGGGCCGGGACGATCTCCCGCGCGCCTGCCCGAACCGTCCACAGCGCCGCACCACCGGGGCCGGCATGTTTACCCGACCGTTACACAGCGTGACCAAATTCGGACTAAGCTGTCGCGCGTCGCCCAACCCGACGAATCTCGAGAGTGATCTGGAACCCGACGTGACTACTGCTCTGACAGCGCCGCAAGGCGCCGATACGGCGTGGCCGGAGACTCAGCCCGGTGACGACGACCCGCTGGCCGGCCGGCTGGACAGATGGCTCGCGGCCCGGGGCGCCGAACTCGTAGCCATGCGTCGGCACATCCACGCCCACCCGGAGCCGTCACACTCCGAGTTCGAGACCGCCGGACTGATCTTCCGCAAGCTGACCGAGGCCGGCCTCGAACCCCGCCTGATGCCCCGCGGCAACGGCGTGATCTGCGACATCGGCGAAGGTCCCCGGGTGATCGCGTTCCGCGCCGACATGGACGCGCTGCCGCTGCAGGACCTCAAGGACGTGCCGTACCGCAGCACCGTGGAGAAGCTCACCCACGCGTGCGGGCACGACGTGCACACCACCGTCCTGCTCGGCCTCGGCCTGCTGCTGGCCCAGCTGAACGAGCAGGGCGAACTGCCCGGCCGGGTGCGGCTGCTGTTCCAGCCGGCCGAGGAGGCGATCCCGTCCGGCGCGCCCGAGGTGATCGCCGCCGGCGGCCTCAAGGACGTCGCCGCGATCTACGCCCTGCACTGCAACCCGCAGCTGCCGGCCGGCCTGGTCGGGGTCCGCTCCGGCCCGTTCACCGCGGCCGCGGACACCGTCAAGGTCGTCCTCTCCGGCCCGGGCGGCCACACCGCGCGCCCGCACCTGACCGCCGACCTGGTGCACGCGCTGGGCCGGGTGATCGTCGACGTCCCGGCCCTGCTGGACCGCCGGATCGACCCGCGGGCCGGCGTCTCGCTGGTCTGGGGCTCGGTGCACGCCGGCCAGGCGTTCAACGCCATCCCCGGCTCCGGCGAGGTCAGCGGCACGGTCCGGATCCTGAACCGGGACGCCTGGCGCGAAGCCCCCGAGATGATCACCAAGCTGATCCGCGACGTGGTCGTCGCGACCGGCGCCGAGGTCGACGTCCAGTACCGCCGCGGCGTCCCCCCGGTGATCAACGACCGGATGGCCACCGCGATCGTGGCCGGTGCGGCCGGCGCCGCCCTCGGCGCCGACCGGGTGGTCGAGGCCGAGATCAGCATGGGCGGCGAGGACTTCTCGTTCTACCTGGAACACGTGCCCGGCTCGATGTTCCGCCTCGGCACCGGCGTGCCCGGCTCCGACATCCGGCACGACCTGCACCAGGGCGACTTCGACGTCGACGAGAGCTGCATCGGATATGCCATCCGGGTGATGACGCACACCGCGCTGGCGGCGCTGTCCACCGGCTCGTTCTGAGGCTGCGTTCTCAAGATCTTTTTGTCGTGCGTCCGCCGGGGTGCAGACCGTCGCTCCCGCCGGGACCCCGGCGGGCTTCGCAGGCCGCTGGCGCGTCCTGACCGCGAAGCCCTCCGGGGCGACGCCCGCGGGTGGTCACGGAAAACCCCTGGCCGGACCCATTGCTGCCCGACCAACTCCGTCCACAGTCCAGCTCCGTCCACACCCCACCCCCACCCCCGCCCCCAAACCCACCACACTGTTCAAGGGGGAGCCCCCTGGGAGGGTGGGCTCTGCGTGGGGTCGCTGCGGGCGCTGACGACCCACGGCGCCGGCTCGTTCTGTCCAGCTGGTGCTGGGGGCCGTTATGCCGGGCTCTTAACGGCCTTCAGGGCCAGCTCTTGGTGCCCGGCTGGTGCTGGCGGCCGTCATACGGGGCTCTTAGGGCCTGTCAGGAATCAACTCGCTGGTTTGATCTCGAGTCCGGCTTTTTGGATGTATGCGGTTAGTTCGGTGAGAGTTTT
>NZ_LLZH01000337.1:0-41775 GCF_001509495.1 Actinoplanes awajinensis subsp. mycoplanecinus
ACCGAGCGCCAGCATGATCGATGCGCCGCCGAGCGCGACCGCCACCCGATTGATCTTCTCGGTCGCGATCAGCACGTACGCCGCGACGAACACCACGACAGTGATCCAGGAAAGCGTGGTCATCTCATCTGCGCCTCTCGGATCCGGACAGCAACCATCACTCGCCGACCAGACTTCCCGGCACACCTGCGATCAACCTAGCAGCCGGCCCGTCTCGCACCCTGGACGAGCAGGGCAAGAGATCGGCCTGCCCTGCTGGGATCACACGACTCGAGGAAGACGTCCGAGGAGTTGCTCGGCACGCCGAGTGATGCCGGCGAAGCCGAATCGATGGGCAGCGCTCCTGGCATCGGCGGCCAGATCGCGGGCCGCGCCCGGTTCGGACCCGGCGAGCAGACCGGCGTAGGCGAGTTGGGTACGGGCGACGAACAGGGGCGCTCGGAGACGGCGGTTCACAGTGAGAGCGACGTCGTAGGCGGCGGCCGCTTCATCGATGCGGCCGAGGGTCGCCAGCGCAAGGCCGAGACCGTAGGCGATGGAACCCTCCGTGGTAGCTCCGGTACTGGCGACCCGGTCCTGCCAACCGGTGAGGATCGGCGCCAGTCGGGATGCCGGCCCCGGAAGGTCGATCTCGTGGCAGACCTCGGCCCACAGCTGCTCGTGCTGGCCGTCGCACTCGGCGACGTGGTCGCCCGGATCCCGATGGCCGCCCTGGTCGCCGTCATGATCCTGGTGTCGGTCGGCACCTTCGACTGGCACAGCATCGCCCGGCGACGCTGCGGCGCATGCCGGCCGGTGAGATCGTCGTCATGCTGGTCACCGTCGCCGGCACCCTGGCCACCGGCAACCTCGCCATCGGGGTGGTGCTCGGCGTGCTCACCGCCATGGTCGTCTTCGCCCGCCGGGTCGCGCACTTCACCCAGGTCACCACCGCGACCGCCGAGGACGACAACACCAAGACCTATTTCGTACGCGGTGAGCTCTTCTTCGTCTCCAGCAACGACCTGGTGTACCAGTTCGACTACGCCGGCGACCCGAACCGGATCGTGGTCGACATGAGCGGCGCCCACATCTGGGACGCCTCCTCCGTCGCCGCCCTCGACGCCATCACCACCAAGTACGCCTCGCGCGGCAAACATGTGGAGATCACCGGCCTGAACGAGGCTCGTCGCGGCCATACCCGGCACAGCGCAGAAGCACGACGACGGCACCGATGGCCAGCACACCGAGCAGCGCACCGGTCACCCGCGACAGACCGGCCCAGGCCACGAACGCGAACACCGCGACGGCGGCGACAGCCAGCGGAACCTCGCGGCGGACCACCGTCGAGGTGACCGCCAACGACCGTTGAGAACGTTCGAACCGACGAGGTTCCCCACCGCGGTCCCGGAGTCGCCGCGGGCGGCGGCGACACCCGACACCAGGAACTCCGGCGCCGAGGTTCCCAGCCCGATGACCACCACACCCACGACGACGGGCGGGATCCGCAGCCGCATCGCCAGCCGCGACGAACCGAGCACGAGATGATCAGCGGCGAGGGTGAGCAGGACGAGCCCACCGGCGGCGAACAGAATTCGGGCAAGTTCACGGGGCCTCCGGCAGTCGGCGTCACTCGACTCGCTGACCAGGCTTCCCGGCACACGTACGCATACGACGCCACAACAGCGGCCCCATGGTCACCGGGGCTCCCCCCGGAGTCCATCGCGCCGGCCCGGCTCAGATCCACGATCACCCACGGGTACGCCGTCAACGCGGTCTCGAGCGTCCTACGCACATGTGACGTCACCGGCAGGTCGACGCCGGTGCGGCGGATAGCCGTTTATGACGCGGGCACTCGGGAACTGAACGGTCCTGTCGCATTCCCGCACTCAAGGGCGGAGTCGATCGAGATGGTTGTCAGCGCGTCAGCACCGGAACAGGACAGGTCCTTCTTCGGCCAGCCGCGACCGCTGGCCAACCTGTTCGGTGTCGAACTGTGGGAACGGTTCTCGTTCTACGGGATGCAGGGCATCCTGCTGATCTACCTCTACTACTCCACCGCCGACGGCGGGCTCGGCATCCGCGAAGGCACCGCCACCAGCATCGTCGGTGCCTACGGCGGCGCCGTGTACCTGTCCACCATCCTCGGCGCGTGGACAGCCGACCGGCTGCTCGGCCCGGAACGTGTGCTGTTCCTGAGCGCCGTCCTGGTCATGTGCGGACACATCGCTCTCGCTGTCCTGCCCGGGCTCACCGGTGTCAGCGTCGGCCTCGTCATGATCGCGATCGGCAGCGGCGGCGTCAAGGCCAACGCCACGTCCCTGGTGGGTTCCTTGTACGACGAACACGACGAACGCCGCGACGCCGGCTTCTCCCTGTTCTATCTCGGGATCAACCTCGGCGCCCTGGCCGGGCCGTTGTTGACCGGGCTGCTGCAGAAGAACGCCGGCTTCCACTTCGGATTCGGCCTCGCCGCCATCGGCATGGCCATCGGCCTGGTGCAGTACAGCATGGGACGCCGCCGCATGCCCGCCACGGCCCGCGAGGTACCGAATCCGCTTCCGCACCGGTCACGCCTGATGGTGGCAGTAGCCGGCATCGCGGCCATCGCCGCTGTCACCCTGCTGGCCGTCACCGGGGTGCTCTCCGCGGATCGGTTGGCGAACGTCGTCGTCATCGTCAGCGCGGCAGCCGCGGTCGGCTACTTCACGGTCATCCTCACCAGTCGCCACATCACCGCTGTGGAGCGGCGGCGGGTACTGGCGTTCATTCCGATGTTCCTGGCCAGCGCGGCGTTCTGGTCGCTGTATCAGCAGCAGTTCACCGTGGTGACCATCTACTCCGACCAGCGCCTCGACCGGAACGTGCTCGGCTGGGAGATGCCGGTGTCCTGGGTACAGTCGATCAATCCGGTCTTCATCATCGTGCTGTCCGGGGTCTTCGCCGGGATCTGGACCCGGCTCGGTGACCGCCAGCCGTCGACACCTGTCAAGTTCGCCGCCGGAACGGCCATCATGGGTGTCGCCTTTCTGCTGTTCCTGCCGTTGGCCGGCGGCGGACCCAGCAGCGCCCCGCTGCTCGCCCTCACCGGAATTCTGCTGGTCTTCACCGTCGCCGAGCTGCTGCTGTCACCGGTAGGGCTGTCGCTGTCCACCAAGCTCGCCCCGCGGGTCTTCCACACACAGATGGTGGCCCTGTTTTTCCTGTCCGTGGCGCTGGGGACCGCCCTGTCGGGAACCCTCGCCGGCTACTACAGCGCTGATCACGAGACGGCCTACTTCGGCATTCTCGGTGCCGTGGCCATCGTGCTCGGTCTGTCCCTCGCGCTGGCCGCCAAGCCGATCAGCCGTCTCATGAACGGGGTCCGGTAACCCGGTCAAGGACCGGTCGGGTCACTGCCAGCTGCCGGCGAGGGCGTGGCGCACCCGTTGCACATCGTCGCGCAGAACATCCCTTTCGCTCGGGTCGAAGCTCTGCTGCTCGATCGTGGCCACGAGAGACTCGAGGTGACGGGCGACCGCTGCTCGCTGCACCGAGCCGGAGGCGGTCCACGCGATCTCGCGAAGCATGGTCGCGAGACGGGACAGCACCACCGGTTCCGCGGCACCGTAGCGGCGTGGTTGTGCCACGGCCAGGTCCAGCAACTCGTCGAAGCTCGGGCGCCGCAGCACCAATCGGGTCTGGCCCTCGTCGTCGCACACCAGGCGCGGGCCCAGGTCACGCCCGGCCAGGTCACACATCAGCACCGCGATGTGGCCCAAGCCGTGCACGGCAGTGGTGGGATCGTTGACGCCGGGCGACAACGCCTTGACCACGACGTCGACCAGCTGCCGCAGCCCGAATGCGACGTCCTGAGCAGCCGTGCGTTCGAATCCGGTCCGTACGGCGCGGTGCAGGCACCCGGTCAGGGCGTCGTGACGTGTCTTGACGAGCCTGGCATCACGCAGGAAAGGCCAAGCCTGCCCGATGGGCGTCCCGGCCACCAGGGAGTCGCCGGGCAGCCGATCGATGAGCACCACCGCGGCGTTGTCCATGGCCGCGGCCAGCAGCGCCCGCTCGTCGACGGATGTCAGGAAACCGGATCCGCCGGCGGTGAGCACGATCGCATCATCGGGTGCGATCGGCGCGGTTCGTGCCGTGCCCTCGCCGGTCAGGACCCGTCCGATCGTCGCGTTCGTCTCGGCATGGACCTGTCGCATCATCCACTCGACCCGGATCTGGCGGGACAGATGGGCGAGGAAGACCACCAGCGCGAGCACGCTGACCAGCGCCAACAAGTACGCCACGGTCACCGAGATCTGCGGGACGAACGCCGGCTGATCGGGCAGGTCGCCTCGTACGGTACGCAGAACCGTCAACGCGTAGACGAAGGTGGCCAGCAGCATCCCCAGGCTGAGGTGCACCAGCCGGTCACGGGTGAACGTCCGCAACAGCCGTGGGGAGAACTGGCTGCTGGCCAATTGCAGGGTCACCACGGTCAGCGAGAACGTCAGCGACGTCACCGTGACCAGCGAGCCGGCCACCGCGGACAGCACCGCACGCGCCGCCTCCGGTCCCCCGCTGAACAGGTACACCGTGACCACACCAGGAAGATCTTCGTCGATGTCCGCGTCAAGGCGAGGCAACACGACTCCGAGCAACACCGCGAGCGCGACACAGAACGTCGGAACCGGCCACAGCTGGGTGCGCCAGGTATCGCCGAGCACCGACCATCGTTGACGATTCACGCTGGGCCGCCTTCGACGCGTCCTGGGCTGACAGGTTCTACAACGCCGCCGGCAACGGCCGTGGCTTCACCGGTCATCCGGCGGGCTTCTCGGCGTGACCGCCGAACTGCTGGCGCATCGCCGACAGCGTCTGGCTGGCGAAGTGATCGAGGCCGCGGGAGCTGAACCGAGAGGTGAGAGCGGTCAGCAGCACGGGCGCGGGCACCCC
This sequence comes from Actinoplanes awajinensis subsp. mycoplanecinus, assembly GCF_001509495.1. NCBI lineage: Bacteria > Bacillati > Actinomycetota > Actinomycetes > Micromonosporales > Micromonosporaceae > Actinoplanes > Actinoplanes awajinensis. Next base: position 4,915 of record NZ_LLZH01000337.1, read on the forward strand.
TTCCTCGATCGCCGCGACGGCGGTCCACCGGCCCTCTCCGGAATCGGACACCCGGCCGGAGTAATCGTCGAGATCAGGTGACTGCACCAGCGCGTCCGCAGTGAGATCGAGCAGCCAGGAGGAGATGACGCTGCCGCGGCGCCAGACCTCGGCGATCTCCGGGATGGCCAGTTCGTACTGGTAGTACTCCGGATGCGCCAGCGGTGCCGTCTCCGCATCAGCCTGCCGGGTCGCAGTGCCGATGCCGGCGTTACGCAGGATGTTGAAACCTTCGGCATAGGCGGCCATGAGTCCGTATTCGATGCCGTTGTGCACCATCTTCACGAAGTGTCCGGCTCCCGGAGGTCCGCAGTGCAGGTAGCCATGCTCCGCCGCGATCGGCTCTGAGCCCCGCCCCCGCGTACGAGGGGCCGCCTGCACACCCGGTGCAATCGCGGCGAACAGCGGGTCCAGTCGCTGAACCGCCTCCGCGCCACCGCCGATCATGAGGCAGTATCCGCGGTCCCGGCCCCACACCCCGCCGCTGGTGCCGACGTCTATGTAGTCGATGCCCTGCTCGGCGAGGGCGGCGGCCCGGGCAATGTCATCGCGGTAGTACGAATTCCCGCCGTCGATGATCGCGTCACCGGAGTCGAGGCTCGCGGCCAGGGCGCGGACGACCTGCTCCGTCGGATCGCCCGCGGGCACCATCACCCACACGGCCCGGGGTGCCCGCAATTTATCACTGATCTCCTCCAGCGAACCGCAGCCGACGGCACCCTCGGCGACCACAGCTTCGACCGCCGTCGGATCGGTGTCGAACACCACGCATTCATGGCCCGCCGCCATCAACCGGCGAGCGAGATTGGCACCCATCCGCCCGAGTCCAACCATTCCCAGCTGCATGACCTTTGCCCTACCGATCAGTTTGATGGTGCGGTTGCCTCTCCTCGTGCCCTCGACACCCATCGCGAAACCGCCGATGCGGTCGCCCCATTACCGAGTGCGGCGTGGGCGCTGGCGGCTCGTCACGCAACTGTCACGTGAACCTCACTGCTCTACGGGTACTCAGAGCGACGAAAGAGGTGACAAATCATGCCCAAAACCTACTTGTACGGCGCCGGCTTTATCACCGGTGTCCTGCTCGCCGGCGTACCGGCCCACGCCGCCGTCAGATCGCCCGCGGCGGTACCGGCCTGCGCCGTCGGCCACTGGCGAAGCATCGGACTTCCCGAACATCCGACCGGCGGGTCCACCGCCGCCCATCTCACCGGCGGAGCCGGATTCCGGGTCGCGATCGGCCCCGACGGCCACACCGCAGTGGATTTCACCGGCATGTCCCCGGTGACCTTCACCGTGCAGCTCGCAGATACCAAGATCGGTGGCAGATTTCGTTACACGGGCACCGCTACCGGCACCATGACCACAACCGTCAGCACCGACGGACCACTGCCGCCTCCGGGAGCGACCGGCAGGTGGCGGCCGCTGGGCGACGTCGTGCGGACAACCCAGGTGGCTATCGAGATTCGGAGACCGTCCGATGCCGGCACGGCCGACGACATACTGCCGGCAGGGTATCCGCGCGACGCCGTCGACACGGACCCGTTCTTCGGCGCGGGCCGCTACTGGTGTATGGGTGACATTCTCATCACCGCTCCGGACGACGGCGGCCTACCCATGATCCTCAATCGGACCGGGCCCGGTCCGGCGCGTGAGAGTTCGCTCGCCCGGACACACGCCTCGGCATGTTCGGACATTGCTCGAAGCGGACCGCTTCAGGTGTCGCGAACCAGCCCGCAGCCACTTCCGGGAGCTGTCGCCGCACCCTGCTGAGGTCAGTCCCGAACCGCCGCTTTTTCGATCCTGAGACGGTTGCAGACGTCGAAGACACCGGGAACAGCCCAGACACACCGGCCGGCAGCAATGCTGGCGCGCACCGTGTCGACCTCGCCGAGCAGGATGACAACCCGATTCTGTACGAGGATCTCCACGTGGCGACCGCGCACCTGCCGGTCACGGCGCAACGCGTCGGCCACCCGGTCCGCCAGCATCACGTCGTCAGGGTTTCCGCCGACACAGTGCGTCTCGTGTTCACCGTCCGGCGCGGGCCGCCGGGCTCCACTGCGGCGGTAGCCCTCGTCGTGGTAATTCCAGAAGGGGTACATGCGTCCTCCAGAAGCGAGCGTTTCCGGCCCCGAGTCCCTTGACACGATTCTGCGAGAACATGGCAGATCCTTCCCGGCGAGATGACAGTTGCGCGACGAATCCATTCACCACGGTGTCCGGGACGAAATGGCAAGCGCGCTGATCTATCGGACACCGAGCGACGGACTTTGTCATGAATTCGTCATGCGGACGGGATGTGACTGCCATACCCGTAGAGGATCCTTTTCTCGGGCCTATGAGGAGGTCTGAACGCCTCGGGTGGCGGTGTACCGGTTCGGGCACCGTCACCCGCAGTGCGTTCACCGGGAGCCGCGAGGCTAAAGAAACGTCACGAGCCCGCGTTGTGTCCCGTCGTCACCCCGGTGACGTTCAGACTGCTTTCGTTGTGGTCGGCAGGACAAGTCTGGCCGTGCTGCCCGTTGTGATCCCCGAGTCTCGGTGATCACAACGGGCCCGCCCTCAAACGATCTCGAAGAACGAGTCGAGGCGACCGAATGCCAGCATGCCGCGCACCTGAGGTCCGGGCGCCCTCAGCAGCAGCCGGCCATTGCCCATCGTCACGGCGTGGTGGACCTGCAACAGCATCACGATGGCGCTCTCATCGATCCGGGGCGCATCGCGCAGATCAACGACCAGACGCCCCGGGTGCAATGTCACCGCCTCTTCCAGGAGCTGCCCCCAGCGGGAGACCGCAGACTCCTCCAGCGCTTCGTCGACGAAGATCACCGCCTCGGAGGCACATCGCTCACGCATCGGTAGTTCCCCTCGCTGCCACATCGAACTTGGACATCAGCCGCTCCTTCGTCGTTGCCGACGAGGATTGCGGGGCTGTACGGCAGCGAGCACGCGATGTCATGACGGTTTCCCGACGATCTCGTCAACGCCGGCCGACGGGGCTCGGCGGGCGGGCGTCAGGTGGCCGCAGGACTTGATGGTGGCGTGCCCAGGCCGGCGTGGCGGTCCTGCAGCAGCCAGGCGGCACGGTCAGCGAGCTCCTCATCGACCAGCACCGCGTAATAGCCGGCGCGGACCTGCGCGGGCGCCGGCCGCCGGCTACGGGTGAGCCCGTAGCCGGCCACTCCCAGCGAACTGCCGAACACCGCTCCCATGATCATCGCCGACAGTGTCAGCCGGGCCGGCCCGGCCACCGGATCCACCAGGTCGGACACCACGAGCAGCCACGCCACCGAGGCGCTCACCAGCAGGCCCAGCACGCCGCCGCGCAGCGCCACCTCGGGTGTCGGCAACTGTCCGACCACGGGCGGTCCGACCCGCAGATCGCGGCCGACGAGGGACAATCCTCGCGCCGGAACACCGCACTCGACCAGACGCTGGACCGCCCGGTCAGCGACGGCGAAGTCCTCGGCGGAGGCGACGACGCGCTGCGCGTTGTCGCGTCCTGACTCGTGGTGGCCGGTGATGCTGCTGTCGCGCCGCCAACCTTGATACTGGTTCATCAGGCTCTCCTCACGGGATTGAGCAGATCCGGTTTCAGCGGTGCGATCCAGCGGAGGGCGCCGCCAGAGCGCCGATGATCAGAGCGAATCCGCCCGCGAGGATCAGCCAGCCCATGGAATAGACAGTGCCCAGCGCCGCGACGACAGCTCCCGCAACGGTCAGGCAGACGAGAACCACAATCATGGCGACCCCCCGAATTCAACGCGAAACGTAGCCTCATCGTCACTCAAAGCGATGACTGTCCGCTCACGAAGATTCGTCAGTTCCATGACAATGCGCTGCGCGCACGGCGGCCGGACCCGAGTCCACCCGTCGGGCGCCGGTCAGGGCGGACCGATCAGATCCTGGTAGTCCTCGGCCCCCAACGGCTGCTCCGTCAGGGTGCCGTCACCGCGCGGAACCCTCAGCGGCTGCCCGCCGCGGGTGAATGCCACCGAGCTGACGTCAGCACGGGAGGTGAGGGTGCAGACGATCTGCCCGTACGCAAGAATTTCGTCACTGCGGGCAGCGCCCTCGTCGGCCTCCGTGACTTCGACCGTCACCGCGGCGGCGACCGGCGGCGTGGCCAGCACCAGCGACAGCCCGGCAAGAGCACTCGACAGCCCCTGTGCCTGTTCCGCCTCGGTCGGCCCGGCGGCGAGGGCGTCGAGCTGGCCCTGTGGGGACAGGGCAGCATCGGCGCGGCGGACCGACTGCGCCAGCCGCCCCTCGTGGACCAGACACAACACCTGGGCCGCTTGACCCACGGGATCGGCGCTGACGACGGTGGACGACGCGTCAGTCAACGGACGGCGGGGCAGCGCCACCTCATGCGGCTCGTCCTGTGCGGGTACCCCGCACCCGGTGAGTGCCAGGCACAGCGCCACCACGGCGACGGCGATCGGCCGTGCTCCGGTCATCGCACACACCCCGGCAGGTCGATCCGGAACCGGGCACCGCCGCCGGGCCGGTCGCCGACCGTCGCCCGCCCGCCGTGCGCGGCCGCGTGCTCCACCACGATCGCCAGCCCCAGGCCGGTGCCATCGCTCGTACCGCGCGCGTTTGCCGCCGGGCCCCGCACGAACCTGTCGAAGATTGTCGCCCGGTCCTCGCCAGCGACTCCGGGCCCCGCGTCGTCGACCTCCAGAAACCCGAGGGTGCCGTCGCACCCGATGCGGATCGCGACCGGACCATCACCGTAGCGGATCGCGTTGTCGACGAGATTGCCCAGCGCCTGCTCGATGCGCCGCCGGTCCACCCGCCACACGGTCGATGTCCCGGAACTGACCTCGATCAGCTCGGGCGCGATGCCACGGGTCTGGCACACCCGCCTGGCCACCCCGCTGACGTCCACGTCTTCAGGCGTCGGTGGCTGGTCGCTGCGCGCCAGCTCCAGCAGATCGTTGACCAGTACCTGGAATCGGCCTACTTCCGCGCTGATGAGCCCGATCGCCGCCGCCGAGCGGTCGTCGAGCCGATCCTGGCGGCGCTGCAACACGCTCGCCGCCGCTTCCAGTGTCTGCAACGGCGAGCGCAGCTCGTGGCTGACGTCGGCTGCGAACCGCCGGTCGCGTTCCAGCCGGCGGGTGAGCTGATCGGCCATGTGGTTGAAGGCCAGCGACAGCGGTGCCAGGTCGGGTTCCGCCGCGGGGTCCAGACGGGTGCTGAGATCCCCGGCGGCGATGCCGTGCGCCGCGCCGGCCACCGCCGCCATCGGACGGAGTGCCTGACGGGTCACGTACCAGCCGACAGCGGCGCCGCCGGCCGCCACCATGATCGCCACTGCGGTCAGCACCAGCGCCAGCAACTGCAGTGTGCGGTCCAGTTCCGCCAGCGACACGATCTCGTAGAACGCGGCGGACCCGGCGAGCGGCACTCCGACGATCAAGGATGGCTGTCCGTCTCGACGCACTCGCTGCGCCCCTGCCTGACCACTCGCGGTCATCGCCTGCAGCCCGGCCGGTACGGCGGTATCGGCGGCGGCATCGGCGCTGCGCGAGCGCCACCGTCCGTCGAGATACAACAGGGTGTACCGGTCGGCACCGGTGTCCAGCGAGCGCAGCACCTCGACCACGTTCGGGTCGGTGCCTGCGATCCCCGCGTTGACCACCGCCGCGTCGAAGTACGTGGACCTGACCGCGGTCCGCTCCCGCTCGTTGAACAGCGTCCTCCGGGTGGACTCGTACGACACCAAGCTGATCACGGCCGACAGCAATAGCGCGCCGACGGCGAAGGCGGCGCTGACCCGCGCGCGCAGCCCGAGCGGTCTCATGGCTGCAACTTGTAGCCCAGACCCCGCACGGTCACCAGGTGTCTCGGGTTTCCGGAGTGCGGTTCGATCTTCTGACGCAGCCGGCCGACGTGCACGTCGACCACTCGTTCGTCACCGAACTCGTGACCCCACACCCGCTGCAACAGTTGCTGGCGGGACAACACCAGACCGGGGTGCTCGGCAAGCTCGCAGAGCAGCCGGAACTCCGTACGGGTCACGGCCACCAGTGCTCCGGCGAGCCGCACCTCGCCGGCCTCGGGGCGCACCTCCAGATCGCCGAACGTCAGCACGGACGTCTGCGGAGGCAGTGTTGCGGTCGCCCGGGCGCGGCGCCGCAGGGCGCGCAACCGGGCAGCCAATTCCTTGACCGCCACCGGCTTGATGACGTAGTCGTCAGCGCCTGCCTCCAGCGCTGCCACGATGTCGTGGGTGTCGTCGCGGGCACTGACCACCACGATCGGCACGTCGTCGTCGCGCCGCAACTGCCGGATGCACTCGTAGCCGTCCATGCCCGGCAGCATCAGGTCGACCAGTACCGTGTCGGCCGGCTGCCGGCGCTGCGCCGCGATGCCCTCCTCCGCGGTCGCCACCGCCGTCGCGCTGTACCCCTCGTCCTCCAGCGCCATCGCCAGGGACAGGCGGATCCGGTCGTCATCCTCGATCAGCAGCACCGCGGTCATATCCGCATGATGCCGTGTACCCGGGGAGGCCTGCCGCGCAGAGCCCCAGCCGGAACCATTTGTCATCCAACTGTCACGAGGACGGGCCGTATTCGACGATCCCGTTAGGCAACCTCGATCAGGAAGGCCCGCTCCGGCACGCCCACCCGCACCACGGAAGGACTCGATCATGACGACAGTCAGCCTCGTCACCGCGGTGGCCGTCGGCCTCGTCATCGGCCTCGCCAGTCTGATCACGTCATCGCAGATACGCCGTAACGTTCCGATCTGGCTCCCGGCCGCGGTCGGCATCGGCACCGCGATGCTCGCCACCCTGATCGCCCAGATGACCGACCCGGGCCGGGCCGGTCTCACCACCGTCGAGCTGATCCTGCAGGTGACGTTCCCGGTAGCCGGTCTCGCCGTCGTCGCCGTCACCGCGCGCAGACACCCCCCGGTGACCCACCGCAGTAACCGGACGGAGAGCATCCGATGACCGCGGTGCCCGGTGACGACACGGGTGTCATCACCCTGATCTGCGACACTTGCGGCAGCACGGCCAACGCCACCGACCTGCTGCGTGACGAGGACGTGGTCTGGCCGGCGGTCAATGACCTCGGCTGGAGCGGATCACCGTTCGCCATCGGCACCCATCGCTGCCCGGAGTGCGCGGACGAGGCCCCGGGTGTCGAACCACTGTCGCTGCCCGACACCACCGGAGCGTCCTACGACCTGCGCAACATCGACGAGCTGGGAACGACCGTGATGACGCCGCTGGCCGACCTCGGCCAGCAGATGGCCGACACACTACGACCCGCCTTGATGTCAGCCACCGCAGCCGGCCGCCACGTCGTGGTCGACCTGCACTCCGTAGAACTGATCGACCCGGCCGGGCTCGGGCTGCTCGTGCGCGCGCACCGGGAGGCCCGTCAGCATGCCGGCGCGCTCTTCCTGGCGGCACCATCGCGGTTCGTCCGTACCGTGCTGCACACCATGCGCCTCGACGGCGTCTTCCCGATCTTCCCCGATCTGGCCACGGCGCTGCACGAAGGCCGGCCCGGACGGATTCGCCAAACCGCTTGACGCCGGGACGGCATCACCCCGATTCCGCTTACGCCGAGGTCTGTGGATGACGGCTGCTACGCCCGAGCCGGTTGCAGCGCCGCGCAATGAGCACCGGACCGGGAATGCTCATGCGGGCCGCGGATGGCGAGGCGTTCGACAGTGTCCACGATCTGTTCATTGCCGCAGGGCTTGAGCAGCACCCCGCACACCCCGGTCGTGGCCAACACCGGATCATCGGTAGCACTGAGGATCACCATCGGTGTACCGGCCGCGGTGCGGTGGCTCCGGACGGCACGGATCAGGCCAAGGCCGTCCATCCCGGGCATGACCAAGTCGGTCAGCACGACGTCCGGGCACGACGCATCGACCATCTCCAGCGCCGTGACACCGTCGGCGGCGGTAAACACCGTCAGTCCGGCGTGCCGGCAGACATGGACCAGGATGGCCGCCGTGTCCTCGTCGTCCTCGGCCAGGAGCAGAACTGTCATGACGCACTCCAGACAGCACGCGATAGGTCATCTCAGCATGCACCGACCACCAGCGCGACATACCGGTTTCGGGCACCAGCAATCGCCACGACCTCAGGTCCACCGGACACGCCCAACTGTCAGATCTAACCCGGCGACATGCGGCACACCGGCCGTCATCGACGAGCGGTCACTCGCCAAGCGGCTCCTGCCACCGCCGCCACTGCCAGGCAGGTGATCAGAACGCCCGGGAGGCCCCAGACGACCATCAGCACCGACAGGCCACCCCACATGAGCGAGACCATCACTGCCAGCAGTGTCAGCATGAGCCTCGTCAGTCTCCCCCGTCGCGGCCGGGCCGCCAGCGAAGGACTCTCGGCCACCAGCCGAGCAACGATCTCGTCGAACGCCTTGCGCGTATCCCTGGTCGCCAAATCTCGATCACCGCCTCCGCCATCGGTCCGCCGCATCGGCGGTTGCCTTCGACTCTTACCCGCAGCGATCGGCGTCACCGCCACGATTTCATGACACTCTCGTGACGGTCGGCCACACCTGGACCGTCGCAGAACTGTCATACGACTGCAGCACTTCTGTTGGAGAGTGCGGGCAGAGTTCCCCTGGCTGAACCCTCCCGCGTCCGTGCGCGGCACACCCCGGCCTGCCGCGCACGGACGCACCCCAGCCAAGCCCGGACCATCCCGGAACGGGGCCGCGACACCGAGCGCTCCCGGTGACCCGCACGGCCGGGTACGACTCGCCCGGCGGCTGTTCTCGACCCACCTGAGCCGGCACCCGATCCACCGACGGGCCGGCGCACTCGCCGCTACCCCCATGGCGCGCCGAAGAGTCAGCCCGTGCGGGTGAGCAAGACAGCGGGCCCGATGCCTGTTCGCATCGGGCCCGACGATCGAAACACATGCACTAGTACACTTAACAGTGCTGGCTCAGGCGCTCCGAAACCGGCCACGCAGCACCCGTAGGCCGGTGATCCCGCCGACACCGACCGCAAGCAGCACGACAATCCAGAGGGTCAGCATGCTGACCGGCGGAGCGATGCCGGTGTTGGCCTCCGCGATGGCCAGCCCCGAGGTGTCCTGCGCCGGCGGCAACGCGGCAGGAGGCAGCTTCTCGTACTGCACCATGCCCGTGCTCTCCAGCATCTGCATGTGGTTCATGACGAAGACATTCGCCTGGTCAGCGAGTTTGCGGACCACCGGGTTGCGGGTGGAGGCCCGGACCGCGCCGATCACCGGGAAGATCTTGCCGTGTGCCGCCCGTAGCCGCGTCACGAAGATCTGATCGAAGCGGGCGCCGGACGCGTTCTGCATCTCGGTCAACCACCCCTGCTGTTCGGCGGTCGGTGTCGACGGGATCGACGCACCCAGCTGATTCGCCGCGTCGACCACCAGCTGATCGAGCTGCACGTGCTGTTCGGCGATCATCGTGCCCACATTGCGGACCTTGTCGCCGCTCCCCCGGTCGGCAGCCATCTGACCGGCCGGGATCTCCCACAACCCGGCCTGGCGCACGCCGTTGAACAGCAGCATGTCCGCGGCATTGAGCTGGGTCGGCGAGATCGGCGCGGCCTGAGCCGGCGCCGGCATCATGAGCACGCCCGCCAGCAGCGCTGTCACCGCTGAACCAGCACGCCGGATCCGGTACGTACCCACCATCTCTACCTCCACGGGAGTGTGATCGACCAGGCTCACGCTGAAGTACGGCGCCACTCCCGAAAAGGTTCAACAGTGCATGCTTTTCATCTCGACAGATCTCTGGCGGAATCCTCGCCCGACGGCACCGCACTCGACCACTGCCGCCACCACTGTGCGTCCGGGACATCACCGGCCGCTTCGACGAGGGCGTTGACCACCGAGGCGAACGCCACCGGCCGGGTCAGGCTCACGTCGGCGACCAGATCGGCGAGCACCTGCCGGCGACGGCGCATCACATCACCGACCAGATCCTGTCCGGCCGACGTCAGGGTCACCCAGCTCGATCGGCGATCGGCCGGCCGCTCATGACGGGCGACCAAGCCTTTGCGCACCAAGCGGTCACACATGCGAGTAGCTGTCGACGGCGTCACATCGAGCTCCTCGGCCAGGTCGACAGCCCGCAACGACCCACGGCTGACCAGAAGGATCAAGGTTCGGAACTGAGGCAGAGTGACCTCTTCGTCGAGCGAGCCGAGCGCACGAGCAGAGATGCCGACCAAGACCCGGCTCAATGCCAGCAACGCATCCGTCACCTCCGCTTCACCCGGTTCCTGTTCGATCCGCGTCCCGTCGATCATCCGTTCACTCTGGCACAGGACCCGACCATCGTGGCGATCCGGACACGGCGGCATGCGCGCTGCGTCGCAAGCCCGCCCCGGGGCCACGATCGCCGTTGCACGGAGCCTCACCCTGGCCGCCTCAGCCTCCGGCAGCCTGCTCCGCTCGGTCACCGGATTCCGGTGGCGGACTCAGAACCCCTCGAATGCCAGAACCGAACGGCCGGGGCCCGGCAACGTGAAGGTCGTCGCCGGCCGCGAGACAGACGGTGCCCGAGACACGCCCGCAGTGACCGGTACGAGCGTCTCCGTGGCTCGCAGTTCACACAGCGCCGCCAGCAGCAGCGGTGAGGGCGCCGTGAAGCAGAGCTGCACCGCACGGCTGTTGGCACTGTCCTGGGCCGCGATCAGCACGCCCAGCCCACTGCGGTCGAGGTGTGCGGCCCGGGACAGATCGACGACGACACGTTGGTAGGAGCCGACCGCCCAGCTCAGGACGTCACGCATCACCGAGGCGGTGGACGCATCGATGCCACCGCGGACCGAGACGACGGCCACCCCGCCGTGTTCCTCGATCCTGACCGCATCCAGGCCTCGCGGGCCCGACCCTGCCACCGACACATTCGCCATCTGCTTCGACATGCTCGCCCTTCCCTTCGATGACCACGAGAATCTCCGGGCCAGATGGCGATGAGCACGCGGCTGCATGTCATTCTCTTGACAGAACGACCGCGGGCGCCAGGAAGGTCAGCGGGACCGGGCGGCCCGGACCCTGCGACGCACGACCCCATACCAGGCCGGGACCTCCGCTTGCTCATCGAAGGCACGCGCCACCACGACATCGGTCGAGGAGTGCAGCACGATCGACAGCACAATGGTCAGCGCGACCAGATGGAAGATCTCGTCAGCGGCGGTGATCCCGGACTCCAGAACCAGCAGTCCGTAGACCACGGAAGCGAAACCCTTCGGCCCGAACCACATCGCCGCCGCCTGCTCCCGCAGATCCAGACCGGATCGCAGGAACGAGAACCAGAGCGCGACCGGCCTGGCCACGAAGATCGCCAGGATCGCGAAGACCCACCCGGTCCAGGACACCTGCCCGAGGAAGCTCGGCGAGATCAGCGCACCGAACACCAGCAGCGCCGCCAATTTGAACAGCTCGGCGATGTTCTCGCCGAAATGCTCGAACGCGGCACGCTGGCGGGCTCCGAATGTCGCCACCGTGATACCGGCCGCAAACGCCGCCAGGAACAGGTTCGCATGCGTCGCCTGACCGACTCCCAGCACGAGCAGGCCGATCGCCAGACCGTTGAGCGGTTCATACGCGGCCGAGGCGGAGAAGAACCGGCTGCGCTCCAGCAGAATCGCGGCGACCGGGATGACCACGCCGATCGCCAGGCCGAGCGACACCTCCACCGCCAGTTCACCCAGATGCAAGTCGTCGGAGCCGGCCGCCACCGCCAGGAAGACGATCACGAACGGCAATGCCAGCCCGTCGTTGACCCCGGACTCAACGTTCAGCAGATGCCGCAGCCGGGCCGGGACCTTGTCGTTGCCGACGAGCGCCGAGGCGAACACCGGATCAGTCGGCGCCAGGATCGCACCGATCAACAGGGACTCCGCCCAGCCGAGACCGGCGACGTAGTGCGCGGCGACCGCGGTCACCAGCAGGGTCAGCGGCAGTCCCCAGCCCAGAGCCCGGCCGGGCAGCCGCCACGCCGATCGCAGATCGGCCCAGCCGACCTTCATCCCGTCGGTGAACAACACCGCGAACAGGGCCAGCTCGGCAAGCGTGGAGACGATCTCGGAGTCGGCGTGCACATCCAGCACGCCCGTGGTTCCCTCGCCGAGCACCACACCGACGGCCAGGAACAACACCGCGGTGGACAGGATGGTGCGTTTGGCGAGCGCGGACACCAACACCGCCAGCAGCAGAGCTGCGGCAAAAACCAGAAGAAGCACAGAATCTCCGGTACGTGGGAACGGTCTATCGACTGCCGACCAGACTTCCCGGCGCACCTGCCGATCAGCCTACCCGACCCGGCTCATCCATGATCGCCTCGACCGGTCACGCCCCACACGACGTGCGCACGAACTGGAATCCGAGACCGTCGAGAGACCTGACTATCAGCGCCAGCCGGTCGAAGTCGACCGGTTTCACGACGTAGCCCTGCACCGGCAGGAACTGCGCACGCACGATCTGCTCCGCCGCCGGCGAGTCGACCAACAGGATCACCGGGATCGCCACGGTGATCGGATCGGCCCGCAGCCGCTCCAGCAGGACGCGGCCGTTGCGGCCGGGCAGGTTCAGATCGAGCAGTACGAGGTCGGGAACGGCGGGACGAATGAACGGCGCGGTTCCCATCAGATATGCGAGCGCGGTTGTCACGTCGTGGGCAACCTGAACCTTGTTGACGACTTTGTGAATCCCGAGATCGTCGCTCAACAACAACGCATCGGCAGGGTCGTCCTGGACCAGCAAGATCTCGATCCGCCCAGCGCTGTCGGCCATCACTCCCCCGTCCACGAAAACATGCACCCTGCATGGGCCAGTGACGTTAGTCCGCCCGACGCTCTCCTTCGCACGCCGAAGACGAGACGACAACCCAGCGCATCAACGCCCTGAACTGCAAGGACACCGCCACCCAGGACGACCTCGAACGCCCGCTGGAGCCAAGAGATGTCACACGACTGTCACACTGCGCGCCCCGGTAGGTGGAGCGGAGCAACGCCATGACGCGACACCACCTTGCGCACGAGCCGCACCGATGCTCCCGGCCCGCTCCGGATGGGAGCCAAGGGAGCGCAGGTATGCCGGGCGGCACCAGACCCTCGGTGCCTGCGATCGCAGGCACCGAACGGAAGTACTAGATGTATTTATCTGATCATATTGGATCGTGGTCGGGCGTGAAGCGGTAGCCGATGCCGGGTTCGGTGATGAGGTAGCGGGGCCGGGCGGGGTCGGGTTCGAGTTTGTGACGCAGGTTCGCCAGGTGGACGCGTAAGTAGTTGGTCTCGGTGTCGTATCCAGGTCCCCACACCTGGTGCAGCAACTGTTTCTGGGTGACCAACCGTCCCGGCTCCCGGACCAGGATTTCCAGCAGATGCCATTCCGTCGGGGTCAGCCGGACGTCGCCGGCCACCGTGGTGACGCGTTTGGCGGAAAGGTCGACGGTGAACGCAGCGGTCCGCACGATCGGCGCCGCCTCACTGCCGGGGGTCGCTCGGCGTAGTGCGGCCCGCATCCTGGCGAGCAGTTCGGGCATGCCGAAGGGTTTGATGACGTAGTCGTCGGCACCGGCGTCGAGGGCGTCTACCTTTGCGGGTTCGTGGTGCCGGGCGGAGAGCACGATGATCGGGGCGGATGACCAGCCGCGCAGGGCGTCGATGACGGCTACGCCGTCGAGGTCAGGCAGGCCGAGGTCGAGAATGACAAGGTCGGGTGGGGTACGGCCGGCGAGGGTGAGAGCGGTGGTGGCGTCCGGGGCGGTGGCGACCTGGTAGCCGCTGACGGTCAGGGTGATCCGCAGTGCCCGGACGAGTTGCGGGTCGTCGTCGACGATAAGGACTCGGGTCACGGCATGCTCCGGGGCAGGGTGACGATCATGGTGAGGCCTCCGCCGGGGGTGTCGTGCGGGGTGAGGGTGGCGCCGATGGCGTCGGTGAAGCCCCGGGCGATGGCCAGGCCGAGGCCGAGACCGCCGTGACCGCGATCGTGCAGGCGCTGAAACGGGACGAAGATGCGCTCCTGGTCGGCAACGGGTACGCCAGGGCCGTGGTCGATCACCCGCAGGCGCACGTGACCGTCGACAGCGGCCGCGTCGATGTGGATGCGCTGCTGGGCCGGGCTGGCCGTGCAGGCGTTGGCGATCAGGTTCGCGAGGATGCGTTCCAGCAGGCCCGGGTCGGTGTGCACGAGCGGCAGCCGGTCGGACACGTCGAGCTCGACACGGCTGCCGCTGTCAGGCTGATGCAACAGGGCCTGCGCGACGACGGCGTCCAGCGCGACGGATTCCAGATGGACGCTGAGCATGCCGGCTTGCAGGCGGCTCATCGACAGCAGATTCTCCACGAGCGCATCGAGCCGGTCGCTGCATTCCTCGATGGTGGCCAGCAGTTCGGCCCGGGCGTCCGACGGCAGGTCCAGGTCGGGTTGGCGCAGGCTGGACACGGCGGCCTTGACGCCTGCCAGTGGTGTGCGCAGGTCGTGCCCGACGGCGGCGAGCAGCGCGGCCCGGACGCGGTCGATCTCCGCCAGTTCGCGGGCCCGGGCCGCTTGGTCGGCCAGGCGTTGCGCTTCCAGGGTGCGGGCGGCGGCACCGGCGAGCCGGGCCAGCGTCTGCCGATCCTCACCGAGCAGGTCTGGTCCCCAGGCGGCCAGGCGTAGCCCGTCACCGGCCGGTGCGGACAGCGCGGGCCGGCCCGGCGGGGGTGAGCCGACGGCGGCCACCGGGTGTTCGCCGGTGGGGCTGCTCTCCAGCAACGCGACGGCGGTCATGCCGAACGTGTCGCGGACCTGGGTCAGCAGCCGGGTCAGCGACTGCCCGGCCACCGGTTCGGCGGTGGCCTGGGCCAGCAGCGCGGCTTCGGCGTCGCGGCGGACGGCGCGGGCGCGCTGGCGGGCGGCCACCTCGACGGCGGCGGCAACCGCAGCGGCCACGAGGATGTAGACGGCCAGGACGATGCCGTGGTCGCGGGTCTCCACCACAAACGTGTGGTACGGCGGGATGAAGAAGAAGTTGACCAGCAGGTCGGCGCCGGCGACCGCGGCCAGCGCCGGCCACGGCCCGCCCACCGCCGCGGCGGCCACCACCGGGATCAGGTAGAGCAGCGTGATCCCGGCCAGGGACACCGTGTCACGGTGCGGGGCCAGCAACAGCGTGCACGCGGAAAGCCCGGCGCCGCCGACGGCTGCGCCGAGCCAGTTCCTGCGCGGCCCCATACTCACTGTTCCGTTATACGGCCACCCACCCCGGCCGGTTCCGGCGCCGCCGGTGGCGGCTGCGACACTCGTTCATCGGCGCGGCTGGAGGTCAGCTGCCACGGCACGCTGGTGACCATGACACCGCGCTGGAACAGCAGCCGGGCCTTGAGGCGCAGGGCGCTCTGGTTGTGCAGCAGGTGTTCCCACCAGTGCCCGACCACGTACTCCGGCAGGTAGATCACCACCAGGTCCCGGGGATGCCGGCGGCGCAGGTCCGCGACGTAGTCCAGCACCGGGCCGGTGATGTCCCGGTAGGGGGCCTCCAGCTCGGTCAGGGTGACCGGGATGCCTCGGTCGGCCCACGCGGCGTGCAACCCGCGGACGTCCTCGGGGCTACCGGCGACGGTCAGCGCGGTCAGCGTGTCCGGCCGGGTGGCCCGGGCATAGGCCAGGGCCCGCAGCGTCGGCTTGTGCAGCCGCGAGACCAGCACCACGGCATGGATCCGCGAGGGCAGCACCATACCGCCGGGCTCCGGCTCCAGCTCGACGCCGATTCGCCGGTAGTGCCGCTCGATCGCCTTCATCAGAGCGAAGATCGAGGGCATGGCGATCACCACCAGGTAGGCACCGTGGGTGAACTTCGTGATCAGTACGACCACGAGGACCACCCCGGTCAGCGCCGCGCCCACCCCGTTGATCAGCCGGGAGCGGTGCAGCCGCCGCCGGCCGGCCGGGTCGTGGGTCACCTGCAGGGCGGCGGTCCAGTGCCGGACCATGCCGGACTGGCTGAGCGTGAACGACACGAACACACCGATGATGTACAGCTGGATCAGCCGGCTGGTGGAGGCGTCGAATACCCAGATCAGCAACCCGGCCAGGGCGGCCAGGATGATGACACCGTTGCTGAAGACGAGGCGGTCGCCGCGGCGGGCGAACTGTTTGGGCAGGTAGCCGTCGTGGCCCAGGATCGAGGCCAGGATCGGGAAGCCGCTGAACGCGGTGTTCGCCGCCAGGATCAGAATCGCCGCGGTGAAGGCCTGCACCGTCAGGAACCCGGCCGTGCCGTACCCGAACACCGCGCCGGCGATCTGCGCGATCGCGGTGCGCTGCTCGTATCCGGCCGGGGCGCCGATGAGCTGGGCGGGATCGTCGGCCACCCGCACGTGTGCGATCAACGCGAGCGCGGTGATCCCGGCGAACATCGCGATCGTGATCCCACCCATGATGGTGATCGTGTTCGCGGCATTGCGGCTCTTGGGCGCCTTGAAGTTCGGCACCCCGTTGCTGACCGCCTCCACCCCGGTCAACGCCGTACAGCCCTGGGAGAACGCCCGCAACGCCAGCAGCAGCACCGCCACCCCGGCCGCGCTGTGCACCGGCGCGATCCCGAACGACGCGGACTCGGCCTGCGGCACCTGCCCGGACACCGAACGCCACAACCCCCAGACGATCATCAGGAACACCACTACGATGAACCCGTACGTGGGGATCGCGAACACCGTCCCGGACTCCTTGGTCCCGCGCAGGTTCATCAGCGTCAGCACCGCAACGAAGAGCAGGCAGATCAGCACCGCAGCGGGTTTCAACTCCAGGAACGCCGAGGTGATCGCGTCCACCCCGGCGGCCACCGACACCGCCACGGTCAGCACGTAGTCGACCATCAGCGCGCTCGCCGCCACCAGGGCGGCGTTCCGGCCCAGGTTCGCGCGGCTGACCGTGTACGCCCCGCCCCCGGCCGGATACGCGTGACAGGTCTGCCGGTAGGACGCCACCACCGCGGCCAGCAGCACCGCCACCGACGCGGCGATCCACGGCGTGAGCAACAGCAGCGCCAGCCCGCCCAGGCTCAACGCGCGCAGGATCTCCTCGGTGGCGTACGCATTCGACGACAACGGATCCGAGCAGAACACCGGCAACGCCAGCTTCTTCGGCAGCAAGGTCTCGCCCAGCCGCTCACTTCGCAGCGGCCGGCCCACCAACAGCCGCTTAGCCCACGTGAACATGCCGCCAGCCAACCGCCCGCCGGGCGTCCCACCGCAGATCTTGACGCCGTCTTGACGCCGGCCCACCTGACCTTGACGCGTTCTTGGCGGCCCCGGCCCACCTGGGCACGGCCAGGGCCGGGTTTCCGTCGCCGGTCTCGGCGCGCGGGTTCAGATCGAGGATCTTGTCGCCGTAGCAACGGCTGGCCGAGGGATATCCAGCCGTGCCGGCGTGGATGATCTCCGGCTGCCCGTCGGAGGTGTTGTCCAACAGACCCTGCAGCAGATGCACGGGGCTCTCACACTCCGCAGATGTACAAATCCGCGTTGCCCGGGTACGTCATGGCCGCTGCCGCCGTCTCCAGCTGCTCGCGCAGCAGTCCGGTCGTCGCAGCGGCGTCGGCCGGCTTTCGGCGCAGTCCGGTCATCCTCCGCTCACGCCAGCCGCAACGTCCCGGCACCTGTCCAGCCGGTCAGATCCCGCTGTGTCACGTCGCGACGGCGGTGGCTATCACGCCCAGACCGACAGTGTGCTGAAACCGGGATCCCGCATTGCAAGGTCGACAACTACCAATGCGTCGCCGGAGCCAAGCCCCGGCGTCTGAGCGGCGGACCTTTTCCACGTCCCCAGGTAGGGCTCAGCGAAACCACCTCGCAACCGATCGGGACTAATGCGGACGGCGCGACGCTGACCGTGACGGCCTCCGGCTCCGCCCCGGATCGCTGCCCTGGGACGTCACGAGATGAGAACCATCATGAGCACGGATACTGCTACCGCCCCTGCCGGCCCGCGCAGCGGGCTTTCCTTCGCCAACCTCAGTATCAAGACCAAGATCCTCGGCGTTATCGCGATTGCCGTCCTGGTCGCGGTGATCGTCGGCATAGTGGGCCTGACAGCGCTACGCACAGCAAGCGATTCCGCAGACCTCCTGTACCGCAGCAACGTGGCCAGCCTCAAAGGCATCGGAAGCATCGAGGCAACGACCCGGCAGGCCCGGCTCGATGTCGGCAACCAGGCGATCTCCCAGGACACCGCGACCGTCGAGAAATACACACAGGCCTTCACCGCCGACCTCGACGCCTACGACGAGGCCCTGGCCAACTACCAAGCCAGCGAGCCGACCGGAGATCCCGCGGTGGTCGCCGACCTGCAAACGCAATGGCAGGCCTGGGTCACCCTCGTCAAGACCAAGTTCCTCGCCCTGGGCATCGCCAACGATATGGCCGGATGGCAGAAAGTGCGCGACACCGAGGCGGCGCCGCTGCTGGCGAAGATCAAGCAGGACCTCGACGCGCTGTCGGCCGCCGAGTCCGCCGATGCCGCTAAGAACGCCGCGGCGGCGCGTTCCAGCTACACCACCAGCCGCCTCACCTCGATCATCGTGCTCGTTGCCGGCTGCCTGATCGCGCTGGCTGCCGGGACCTGGGTGGCCGCGATGATCGTCCGGTCACTGACCAAGGTCAAAGAAGTGTGCCTGGCCCTCGCCCAAGGAGATCTGACCCGCTCCACCGGCCTGCAGTCGCGCGACGAGCCGGGCCAGATGGGTCGCGCTCTGGACTCCGCGCTCGCCACCCTGCGCGACACGGTCACCACGATCGGCGGGTCGGCGGTGACGCTGGCCAGCGCGTCCGAGGAGCTGTCCGCGGTCAGCGCCCAGCTGCAGTCCGGCGCGGCCGAGGCCGCGGAGCGCGCCAACTCGGCGACCGTCGCCTCGGAACAGGTCAACGCCGGTGTCCAGTCGATCGCCGCGGGCGCCGAGCAGATGAGCGCGTCGATCACCGAGATCGCCTCCAGCGCCGGTCAGGCAGCCGAGGTCGCGCAGAAAGGCATGGCGGTCGCCGAACGCACCAACTCCCAGGTCGCCGAACTCGGCTCGGCCAGCGCCGAGATCGGCGACGTGGTCCGGCTGATCACCACCATCGCCGAGCAGACGAACCTGCTCGCGCTCAACGCCACCATCGAAGCCGCCCGCGCCGGTGAACTCGGCAAGGGCTTCGCGGTCGTCGCCGGCGAGGTCAAGGACCTGGCGCAGCAGACCGCCAAGGCCACCGACGAGATCACCGCCCGGATCAGCGCCCTGCAACAGTCCAGCGGTACCGCCACCCAGGCCATCGGGGAGATCACCGACGTCATCGGCCGCATCGGTGACTACACCACCACCATCGCCTCGGCCGTGGAGGAACAGACCGCGACCACCGCCGAGATGAGCCGCTCGGTCGCCGAAGCGGCCACCAACTCCGGCGATGTCGCCCGCACCGTCTCCGGTGTGGCCGAGGTCGCCAACGCCACCGCCGAAGGCGCCAAGGCCACCCAGCAGGCGGCCGGTGACCTCACCCGGCTCGCCAGCGACCTGACCAACCTCGTCGGTGGTTTCCGCCACTGACATCCCTCACCCGCAGACCATCAGCTGCCCAGCACGTCCTGCTGGCGGCAGCATCTACCCAGGGAGATCACGTGACCCCGCCGCATTCAGACGGCAGCGCGTACGGGATGCGGCGGCCCACCATGTCCGACGCACGCGACGCCATGCATCGCGTCCACGGCTACAGCGGACGTTCCGCGTGGGAACGGCTGCTGGCCGCTGCCTCCTTGACTGGCAACGAAAGCGACGAGCCCACCCTGCAGCGGCTGCTGGAAGCCATGACCACCCTGGACCCGGTCAGCAGATTGTGTGCCCTGGCACTGCGGATCCGTCTCACCTCACACACCCACCTCGCCGCCGCCCAGCTCGCCACCCGGAGCGCCACATGAACCTGAAGACCAACACCGACCTGTTCAGCCGACTCGGCGAACCCGCCCGGATGCAGCGTCTCGCCGGCTACGACCTGTTCGACACCGGCATGCACCGGCAACTCGACCGCATCGCCGCCCGCAGCGCCGCCCGGCTGCAGGCGCCGGTCTCCATGGTTTCCATCCTGCTCGACAGCGCACAGTTCATCATCGGCCACCACGGCTTGCCCGACACCGCCGCGCAACTGCAAGGAACCCCCGCAGAATGGGCGCTGTGCACCCGCACCGTCCTCGCCGGCAGCCCGTACTGCCTCACGAACAGCGACACCGATCCGCAGCACGCCGACAACCCGATCATGGCCATCACCGGCCTGCGTAGCTACGCCGGTGTACCGCTACGCGACGACACCGGGCAGATCCTCGGCGCCCACTGTGTCCTCGACGCCGCGCCACGTCGCTTCACGGAGCTCGATGTCGCGATGCTGTCCGAAGCCGCTGTCGACACCATGCGCATCCTGGAGCAGTACCGAGTCTCCTAGCCGGTCGAGCCGACCGGCGACCGCAACACACAGCGGCCACCCGCGTGTCGGCCACGACGAACGACCTTCCCAGCCGAGGCGATGCCCATCCGTCGCCAGAGGCGAGTACTGGCCCGGCACATCCGATCCCAGGAGCGACATGAAAGATCACCCTGCACCGTCAGCGGAAGCTGAGGCGACACAACATCTGGTCACTCTCCTACTGCACGTTGCCATGCAGGCCTCCCACGCGCTTGATCAACTCCACCGGCTCGCTCAGCACCCGCCGGACCACGATCCCACCGCTTTGCACCAGGTCGCGGACGCCATCACCACCCTTTCTCGAGCGCGATCGGACCTGATCCAGGACGCGGACCTCCTCGTTCTCAACCATCTCCGCACCTGATCAAACCGACCACCACCATCTACCGCCCAAGAACCTCCCAAAATCGGCGCCTGCCGCGGTACGCATCCTGGGCTGCCCGAGCTTGGCGACTGCGCTGCCGCTCAGATGTAGCCGTTGCGCGATGGCGGCGTTCGAACGGCCCTGTGCCATGAGGGCAAGTACCGCCTGTTCTCGGACGGTAAACCCGCCGCCGGACGGGATCGGTGTTGCCGGTACCGAGCATCTTCGCGATGACCTGTGGTTCCATCACCGTGCCGCCGGGCGCGACCCTCCGTACGGCGTCGACGAACTGCTCGCCGTTGATCACCCGGTCCTTGAGCAGATACCCGACCGCGCCGGTGCCGTCGGCGAGCAGCTCACGGGCGTACAACTGCTCGATGTACTGCGACAGCACCAGTTCCGGCAGATGGGGCGGGCGGCGTCGGGTGGCGAGCGCGGCCCGCCGTACCTCGTCGGTGACGGTCGGCGGCAACCGGACATCGACGATCGCGACGTCGGGCCGATACCGGCCGAGAGCCTCCTGCAGTGACGGGCCGTCGGCGACGGCCCCGGTTGTCGCAGCTACGGAGTCGGCCAGTTCAGCAGGCGTGCGCCGAGGACAGCGGCCTGCAGGGTGAACCGTTGGGTGGGTTCGCCAGGGTGGTAACCGGTCAGGTCGCGGATGCGGTCGAGGCGGTAGGTGACTGCCCGGACCGACAGGTGCATCTGGCGTGCTGTCGCGGTGTAGTTGCCTTGGTTGTCGAAGAGCACGCTGAGCACGTCCAGGTAGGAGCCCGGACCGCCGCGGGCCGTGACCAGCGGCCCGAGCACCGTGGTGACCAGGTCGACGATGGCCTCGCGGTCGCGCAGCAGCACCGGGAAGACGAGCAGGTCGGCGGCATTGAGCAATGGGCTGGTGAAGTGGAGTTTGGCGGCGTGGTCCAGGGCGTTGCGTGCTTCCTCCAGCGAGGTGGTCAGCCCTGACAGGCCGGGGTGCGGGCGGCCGACGGCGACCTGCCAGCATCCGGTGCCGAGTTCGCCGAGCAACAGGTGGGCGAGTTCGGCGTCGATACCTCGCAGGCCACCGGCGCTGACGCAGACCAGTTCGCCGTCGCGCAGGGCGGTGAGGGTGTTGCCTGCGCCGAACCGGGCAGCGAGAGCGGTGTCGATGCGTCGCGTGATCTCCGGGGTGATTCCCGAGCCACGGCCCACCAGAACGGTGTGTGCCGCGGAGAGCCGGATGCCGTATCGGTTCGCGCGTTCGGCAAGCCGGCCGGGATCGACCCGGCCGGTGAACAGGTCGTTGATGAAGGTGAGGCGCTCACTGCCGTGCCGGTCGAGTTCGGCCCGGGCCTGCCCCGCATGGCCGTCCAGCAGACTGGCAAGAATTTCTCGTACGGACTCCAGCAGGGCCAAGGCGTCCGAGCCGGAATCAGAACCCGTGGCCTGCCAATGCGTGGCGGCCACCTGCAGCATGGTGTCGACCAGTGCACGCAGCTCCAGACCGGCGTCGGCTGCCCGAGCTCCCGCTTTGGCTGCCGCCTGCCGCCGGTCTCCGGCGGCGACCCGCAGCAGCGCCGCGCATTCGCCGGCCAGCGGGAACGGGTCCGGCTCAGACACCGACGTCGCGCCGGTCGAACAGGATCACTCCGGCTATCGTCGTCAGCACACCGATCGCCACCAGAGTCAGTAGCTGTGCCGGGTGCCAGCCGGTGTGCAGCGGGTCGGTCCCGATGAAGTAGTAGAACGGCGACAGCCAGCGCAGCCAGTGCCATCCCCCGGTCATTGCGCTGATCACGTGTGCCATGTAGGTGGCCACGGCGAGGGCTCCGGTAACGGCCAGAACCGTCGCGCGCCGCCCGCTGATCGCGCCCACCAGGAACGCGATACCGCCGAAGCACCAGGTCAAAGCAATCAGGCCGGTCGAGGCCGCAGCCACCTTCGCCAGCGCGATGTCCATGCCGCTACCAGGTACGACGAACAGCAGCACGATGCCGGGCAGGGCCGCGACGCCGGTGGCGACCGCACCGGCCGCGGCTAGGCGCTGCCAGGCGAAGCGGATCCGCGACACCGGAACGGTCAGCAACAGTTCCATCCCGCCGTCCTCCTCCGGCCGCGGAATGGTACGCGCCATCAGCGTGATCGTGCAGACCAGCGTCAGCAGCGGCCCCAGCAGGCTGAAGATGCTCGCCTGCAGGTAGCCGGCGGGCGAAACCATGTCAGCCACGCCGAGAAAGTCCAGCATGCCCTTCGGCAGGGCCTGCTGCTTGAGTTCCGCAGCCCCTTTGAACTGCTTGTAGAAGCCGCCGTAGATCAGCGTGAACAGCGTGACGCCGACGGCCCAGCCGAGCACCGCGCGACGGTCGTCGCGCCAGCTCTTACGCACCAGCGGAGGCAACAGCATCGCCGGCTCCTTCCGCGTGGTAGTAGAACGACAGGAACGTCTCTTCCAGGTCCGGCTCGGTGGAGAGCAGATCGATGACCTCGTGCCGGGCCGCGGCTTTGATCAGCGGATCGAGGCGGCCGTCGGCGGTGCACTTGAGAACCGGTCCGGAGACCGTCACATCGGTGATACCGGGCAGCACACGGAACTCTTCAGGATCGACCGGATCGGCGAAATGGATCTCCACGGTGCGCACCGCACGCCGGCCCAGCGACTCGACCCGCTCCACCGCGGCGAGGCGTCCGTCACGGACGATGGCGACCCGGTCGGCGACCTGCTGAACTTCGGCGAGCACGTGCGAGGACATGAAGACGGTCTGTCCGGCGGCTCGTGCCTCGCGGACCATGGCCAGGAACTCCTGCTGCATCAGCGGGTCCAAGCCGCTGGTGGGCTCATCCAGCACCAGCAGCGCCGGCTGGTGCATGAACGCCTGGACCAGGCCGACCTTCTGTTTGTTGCCCTTACTCATGGCCCGGACCGGTCGAGACAGGTCCAGGTCGAGCCGAGCGGCCAAGTCGGTGACGTACGACCACGACACGCCGCCGCGCGCGTCGCCGAGGAAGCGCAGCAGGTCGCCGGCGTGTTCGCGCCCCGGGAAGGCCAGTTCGCCGGGAAGGTAACCGATCCGGCGATGCAGCCGGGCCTTGTCGCGGCGCGGGTCCAGACCCAGCACGGTGGCGTGGCCGCGTGTCGGGCGCAGGAAGTCCAGTAACAGCCGGATGGTGGTGGTCTTCCCGGCACCGTTCGGGCCCAGGAAACCCATGATCTCTCCGGCGCTGACCTCGAGGTGAAGTCCTTCGATGCCGCGATGAGTGCCGTAGAACTTGGTGAGGTCCTCGGCTAGCACGGCGAGGTCTGTGGTCATATCGTCATCCTGATCGCCGTCGTGGCACAGTTCCAGGTCCGCGCCCGGACGACATCGGCCGTCCAACGTTGCTGGGATCCGGCAACACGTCCGTCGTCGCGGCTGCGGCCTACGACGAGCAAGCCGACCCAATATCGCTTCTCACCAGCAGATCCAGGCGCCCGGCACCTGGCGCTTCGCCCCCGCCGGATAGCGCCGCGACGGCTCGGTTCACCTGCCCGGTGCGGTGGACGATCACCAATGAGACGGCCAGCGTGTCAACAGTACCGACTACACGCCGGCAACGTGCTTATGATTTTCGGCGACCTGGTGCGACGCGAAAGGGTCGCTGCCTGAGTTTGTGCGGCGCGTTTGCTGAGCTGGTCGAGAGCGTGAGACTCCTGCATGCTGCTGCGCAGCAGCGACATCACTAGATCCCGCACCGGCTTGGTCGGTTGCGGCTGCATCAGACGCCGCGGCCCACCTGCCGGCTCGTCGCACGGCTGCAACCCGTTACTGCGGGTCTACATCGGCGCGGAACAACGCGTCCCACGCCTCTTCACACGGCTCGACGATCATCACCGCGACCCAATTCCCCGGGCTACGGCAAGCAGGCACCCGACCACGAGCGCGAACACCAACACGAGCACGAGCACGAGCATCCATGTCAGACGGCTGGACTCGTAGCCCGAGCGTGCGGCCGCGGCGCTGCGTTCGGCGTCGGCTGATTCCGCGGCACTGAGCGCCTCAAGAGTCTCGTCGATCTTGTTCATCAATGGTGCAGCCTCGGCATCGCGGACCTCTTGCCATCTGGCCATGTCATTGACCGCGACGAGGGCCATCAGCTTCACCTGGACGAGCTCGACCCAGGCCCGCCACTGGCTCTGCAGATCAGCAACCATGGCTGGATCACTTACCGGCATGCTGGCCTGGTAGGTGGTCACCGCCACATCGAAAGCAGCCAGATCCGCGGTGAAGGAGTCAGCATAATTCGCGATAGTCGCCGCATCCTGCGAGATCGCCTGATGGGAGACATCGAGGTGGGCTTGCCGGGCCGTCGCCTCAAGCTGACCTATCGCCTGGATGCTCGCCACGTTGCTGGCGTACATCTTCCCCGCGGAAGCGCCGGCCGTGCTCATGGCGCACAAGCCCACCACGCCCACTATCGCAGCGACCATGACCGCGACACCGATACCAGCAAGAATCTTCACTGTGACGCTGAGGTCCGCGAACGACCATCTGCCATCGGCGCCTGAGGCGGCCACTTCGGTGCCAGCAGCTCGGGTAACCATCGCGGTTCTCATCTCGTACCGTGCCAAGGCAGCAACCAGCCGAAAACCGGACACTGTCACGGTCAGCGCTCGACCGTCCGTACCCCTCCGATCGGCTTGCATCCAGCTTCACTGAGCCCTCTTGAACCACTCCGCCGCAATACGAGCAGTCAAGTTGTCGCCATTCAGGCGCTGCGGTCGGCGTGCACTGCCGGTAACGGTGACTCGGTCACGTACGCCGCTTCGTTGATCGCGGCGTACCCGCCCGCGCCGACGGCCGCCTGGCAGCGGGCGTGGCACCCCGCAGTGCAGGTGTCCGCGACCCGCGCGCAGGAATTTTCGGCATTCTGAACGGCACAGCGCGGCTGCCCACGGCAGCCGGGGCGCCTGGCTGCCAGTCAGCTGCGCCCGCTCGATCACGCGGCTCCCATGGTGCCACCGCCATCAATGCGCCGATGTTGCTGAGCACGGTTTCCCGTCCGCGGTCCGATGCCAAACGGCAAGTGGCACGGTCTCCGATTTCACGGCTCACTCATCAAAATAAGCGTGTTCGCCGGGACTGTAAATTTATCGGCGGATCTCAATGTAGGCACCCACCTCGGGCGGCGCGATCGCGTCGGTCGCCGACTGCACCACCAGCGTCGGCACACTCACCCGGGCCAGATCGGCGCGCTGGTCGGAGAGGAACGTGACCCGTGCGAACGCCTTCGCGATCGCCGAACACTTCGGCTCGTTCGAGGCGTTCACGGCCCAGCTGTCCACCGCGACCAAGGGCGTGCAGGGCTCCG
The DNA here is from genome assembly GCF_001509495.1 of Actinoplanes awajinensis subsp. mycoplanecinus. NCBI lineage: Bacteria > Bacillati > Actinomycetota > Actinomycetes > Micromonosporales > Micromonosporaceae > Actinoplanes > Actinoplanes awajinensis. Next base: position 31,115 of record NZ_LLZH01000337.1, read on the forward strand.
GCTGGGGCGTGCTCGCCTGGGAGCCGCTGTCGCAGCGGCTCATCGTCGAGCAGATCTACGACCACCACGGCAACGTCGGTCAGGGCTCCACGCCGATCCTGGTCTTCGACGCCTGGGAACACACCTACTACCTGCAGTACAAGAACGTCCGCCCGGACTACGTCGACCGGCTGTGGAACCTGGTCAACTGGACCGACGTCACCAAACGGTTCAACGCGGCCCGCGCCGCCGGCAACCCGATCATCCTCGCGCCGTGACCACCACCGGCCCGGAGCACAACGACAGCGCGGGGTCCGGCACCCCCGAGACTCCCGGCCCCGGGCCGGTCTTCCTGGGTGCCCAGCAGGCCGCCGGCGTGATCGCCGCCAAACACCGCGGCGACTTCGCCGGCGCCGAACAACTCCTGAAAGCGATGGGCGCCGAGCACGTCCAGGCCCGCGGCTTCTGCCTGCTAGCCGAGCTCGCGCTGAGCCTGGTCCGGACACAGACCGGGCAGAGCATGGACGAACCCGTCCAGGAACTGAGCCTGCTGATCGCCGAGACCGCCTGATTCACGGCAGCACGCTGACCGCCGTGTCAGGCACATGGGCGACCGCAATCGGCGCTCGCACAGTCCAGCCGAGAGCGCGGTACAGGGCACACCCATCGGCGGTGGCCACCAGGACACCGTTGGTCAGTCCGCGCTGAACCGCGGACGCACTGATCGACCGTGGCCGTGCTGCCATTCGAGAGGGCTGATTCCGTACTCACCTATTTGTGCGCCCCGCAGGAAAGGCGTGAATGCCTGGTTGCACCTTCTGTGACCCAGATCTAGTGAATCGTTGTCCGTCGACATCGGACCTGACCCGCCATCCGTGATCATGGTGGAGTTCGAGGGTGAGGTGCCGGGTGTAGTGGGCTCGTTTGGCTCGTGCTTGGTGGCGGCGTCGCCAGTGTGACCATTGCAAAGGGTGGATGATGCTGCGGGTCGGGTGGATGAGCAGGACGTTGATCAGGCGGCGGATCTCGTTGACGGTCAGTTCGATCATGTCGGGCTGCGTGCGGCGATCGGAGGTGCGGACATTGGCGGTGCAGATGGCGAGGACGGCGAGTGCGGCCAGGGCGAGGGTGGTGATCCGGGGCCAGGACCAGGACGTAACCGAGGCGCAGTTTGCGCAGTTCACTGCGCAGCCAGGTGTTGTCGTCCGCGGCGACCCAGCGGGCCGAGACCAGTGCCTGCACGGCGGCGGTGATCATGTCGCCGGCCACTCGGATCGGGTGGTGAAGGCGACGTCGTGCGGGACGCCGGCCTGCTCACATCGGTCACGGTCGTCGGTCTAGGACTTCGGCAGGTAGACCCGCCGGTCGATCAGGGTGTGACCGTGTCTGCTCGCGTAGGCCAGGAACACGCCGACCTGCGCGTTCTCGATCCGCCCAGCGGTGCCGGTGTATTGGCGCTGGACGCCGACGGTGCATGACTTTCTTCAGATCGCCGGTCTTGTCGACCACGAGGACGCCGTCGGGGTCACCTAGCCGGTCGGCGACGACCTTGCGTATTGCGTCGGCGTCCCACTTCGCCCAGTAGAGCAACCTTTGCATCGCATCCGGCCGGGCGTGTCCAGCCTGCTCCGCCAACTGCCAGCAGGTCTTGATCGTAAGGTCGGCGAGCAGACCGGTGACGAGCCCCGCGGCCGCCCGGCGGGGCTCAACCCGGGCGAACCGGCCCGCGAACGACCCGGTCACCAGGTCGATGGTTCGTCGCCACCGGGCAGGCTCTGCGCTGTGACTCTCGGCCACCGCGAGCTCCGGTGTTGTGTCCACAACGCACAGACGATCATGCGTTGGCCGTCCTCGTTCCTGCAGGATCCGAGGTCACCTCACGAACGGCGACTGCCGTACTAGCGACAGCGGCCACACGGTAGGGCTCTGACCTGCGAGCACGCCGGTCAGAGCCGCGACCTTCGACTTTGCACCGGGATCGGTGTCTTCCGCATTACCAGACGACGATGCCTTCCATGCCGGAGCCGTTCTTGAACACCGGCAGGCCGGTCTTCAGGGTGGTCACCAACTTCAGCGAGCCGTCGGCGCCGACCTGGAAGCCCTCGACCGTGCCGGCCAGGGTGTTCTGCACGTACAGAAGCTTGCCGTCGGCCGTGGCCGCCAGGTCGATCGGCCCGGCGCCGGGAGCCTTCGCCGCACCAGCTTCGGCCTCGGCGACCTCCTTGACCGCGGCGGCGCCGCCGGCGTCGGCGATGACACCCTGCTTGCCACCGAGACCCACGTGGCCCTTGTCGTCGACGATATATTGGCTGATGGTCGAACTGCCCGGGTTGGTGCCGTAGAAGAAGTCGCCGGCTCGAGCTATCCAGCACAGCACCTTCTGGCCGGATTCGACTGACCTGGTGATGGCCTTCAGCGTGCCGTTCTTCTCCACGGTGTAGGAGCTCACCCCGGAGTTGCCCGCCTCGGTCATCAGCAGATGCTCGTTCTTGTCGAAGACGAACGAGAACGGGACCGCGCCGACCGATGTGGTGGAGACCGCCTCGGCGGACAGGCGCCCCACGCCGTCGACCTCGAACACCTCGATGGTGTTCTTGCTCTTGGTGCTCACCAGCAACTGCTTGCCGTTCGGGGTGAAGCCGACCTGCGGCGGCGAGTCGGTGAACAACGGCACCACCGCGTTGGTGACGCCCAGCTCCCGCGTCGATCCGCTGACCTTCTTCAGTCCGGCGGAGGTCAGCTCGAAGCCGGTCACGTTCGTCTTGCCCCCCGCGTTCAGCACGAACACGCTGGTGCCGCGCACCGCGATGCTCGTCGGGAAGTAGCCGCCGGAGGCCACGGTCTGCGGATCGACGAGACGCTCACCCCGCACCCGGAAGGTGGTGACCGTGTTGCTTCCGGCGTTCACCACCAGGACCGTCCGGTGGGCCTTGTCGAATACCAGCGACTCCTGCGAGGCCAGCGGGTCGAACGGGTTGTCCTTCTGTGATCCGCCGCGTCCGCCGGTCTTGAACACGCCGGTCGCGGTGAGCTTGCCGTTCGTGGCGCGGCGGAACGCCAGGATCGAGTTCGCCTTCGGATCGTTCGACTGGACGAGCACCATGCCGCCGCGGTCCTTCGCGGCGCCGGAGGAGGCGCTGCCCTTCGCGGCGGGTTTCGGGGTCTCCTGGGCCGACGCGATGCCCGTGACGACCGCGCCTCCGGTCATCAGGAGCGCGGCGGCAATCGTGACACCGGTTCTCTTACGCATCTGCCGTACCTCCACCGTTGCGGGCCGTTCCTTCACAGCGCAATACGGCGGTGGTCGATGGCACGGTTCACGGCGCCGGCATCCGTAAGATCTCCGAAAGAACTCCAGGTGCCTTCCACTCCCGCCGCGCCGCCGGCCGCCCTTCTCGTCGGGTACGACGGTCCCCCGTCGCCGGGTCGATGAGGGTCTACGGCGGCTGAGTGGCCACGATGGTGGTACGGGGATGGACCACCGGCCGGAGGTGCGGCGTCAACGTCGCGGTATCACGCCACGACGGAGCGTTGACCTCGCGGTGGGTGAACGCATTCGAACGGGCCGGCTGCTCCGCGGGTGGAGCACCCGCCTCGCGGCCGGCTTAAAGATCGGCATCGCCACCGCCTGGCCCTACGTCCAAAAGGCGAACGCCCCGCTCAGCACCGCCGCTGACAATTTGGATACCGCTTTGCGACGCATCCGCCAAATGGCGTACGCGATCCTGGACGGCACGCTGATCCCGATCGATCGGGTCGCCGACCAGAAGCCGTACTACTACGGAAGCACAAGCGTCACGGCGTGAACGTACAGTTCATCGCCGGCGGACCCGAACCGCACACCCGACCGCTTTCGCTGCCTGGTCTGCTCGTCGTGGTGGGCCTACAAGCTACGAGTGACGACCTTCCGCAAATAGATCAACAAAGTGCCAGCCTGATCGTCGACTCCAGCCGCAACCGACCACGAGTGGTAGCGCCGGTGCGCTGGCCGATGTTCGCTGGGAGGTTCGAGATCGGCTACGCCCGCAGCCCGCGCCGCACAAGATCCGACTGCAGAACGAGAGCGAGAACCTTCGGTGAGTAGATCCGCAAAGAACCGATCTGCGCATCAGCCACCAACAGCAGCCGATCACCCCCGACGATCCCCGCCCGCCGGCGAATGTTCGCCGGCAGGTTCAAATGCCCGCGCGCCGTGATCACCCGACGCGGAGCAGTCGTCGGCACCACAGACCCGGCCACCGCAGCGGCAGTGATCAAGCGGTCTTCCACCGTGAAAAAGATGAGCGCCCCGCTCTCCCAACCCAGCAACTGCAACGACGCGGCCGCCCCCATACGACCATGACCGTCAACGACTGTGACGGCGTAATGATCCGGATGCACCCGCGGCAACAACGCCACAACCGGCACCGTTACGCCCGATACCGGCTGCTCCCTCGGAATCTCATAGCCCATGGCCCTACCTGCGCCCGGCTCCACATCCGGTCGGCGTTCAAGCACTGGTCGCCCACCTCCCCGCCCGCCCATACATCGACCGCGGCACCCGTATCCAGCGTTGTTGACCAATGACACCTGACTCTGCCGCCGGTGCGATAGTTGTCTTCGGTTGTCTCGACATCGCAGGCGCTCGTGCGACCTGAAAACGCGCACGGCCCTGAAAGTGGACGTAACCAACAGGTTCTCCTGATCAAGAGTCACCAGACAATGGCGCGGGTCTCGGTCGGCTCACCGAACTGGCTCTGCTGACCAAGCGGATCGAACACATCACCAGAGCCGGAACAGGCCTCGCCGTCGCGATCCGCGGCAGGCCGGCAAATCGCGTCTGGTCCAGGAGCTCTGCGACCGTTCGGCCTGCCCTACCCGTACTTCACTGCAGTCAAAGGCGCATCGGTTACCGAGTCGACGACCCAGTTCCTCACCGATCTGACCGAGTCCGCTCTGCCGAACGACCACGGGTTGCTGCCCGCTACTCCCCCGTCCGGCGGCTGGAGCGACATGCTGCGCCTGCTCCGGGAACGCTGCCCGATCAGCCGTGCCTCGTGGTGCTCGACGAGGTCCCCTGGCTCCCGAGCAGGACGACACCTTCGATGGCCAACTGCAGGTCGTCTGGGATCGCCTGTGTCGACGGCGCCTGAAAACTGACCCTTTCTGGACGGGTGAATCTTGACCCCTTCCGTCCCGTTACCTGAGAGGGTGATCTTGGTGGAGGAGTGGGCAGAGATCCGTCGGCTGCATCGGGCCGAGGGGATGTCGATCAAGGCGATCGCGCGGAAGTTGGGGTTGGCCCGGAACACGGTGCGCAACGCGGTGCGCTCGGAGGCCGCGACACCAAGCCGAGCCGCGAGCCGGGCACCGGCCCGGGCACCGGCCCGGGCACCGGCCCGGGCACACAACGCCAACCCGATCGCCTCCAGCATCATGCGCAGTGGTGGGCTACGCCGGGCATATCGGCTCGTCAGCCCGTAGACCTGTTCGACGAACGTACGCGCAGGACAGGCGGCGCTCACACAGACGAACCGCCGGACCCGCACCCTGATCAGCACCTTCCGGCCACCGAGGGCCACGTCGGCCAGCCGGCGTACGTACCGGTCGTGGACTTTCCGCGTCGCCACCGCGCAGCGCGGGCAGTTCACGCTGACAGCCTTCGGCGCTGCGTGGATCACCAGCAGCCCCTCGGTGACCTCGATCTGCTCAAGTTCAACGTCGGTGAGGTGAGGAAGAAGCACGGTCAGGTCAAGATCCACGAACCCGAGAAGCTACACAGTGGACACCCGCGGACTGCGCCGGGGCCGTCTCGGTTCCCCGAAAGTGGGCCAGAACCCATTTCACACCGTCGTAGCCAGGCAATGGTTTTCATCTTGTCTATGGAATGCGCAGCCCGGATAGACCAACTCAGTAGTCAACTCGGAGAGGCATACCGCACGGTCATCCGAATTAACGACCGAGACGCCGACATCGCTATCGAGGAACTCATGCAAGGCAGGGAAAAGCGAGCAACTCCTCTGCCTTGAGGACCAGATCACCCTCCCAAGGCCGACACCATTCAGCACGATCGGCAGAGATACCCCTCAGTCAGTTCTGCTGCGAAACACTCAAAATCCCTAACCACGCTTTAGTCACTTGGCTTTGCCATCGATCCACTCCTGCGGGATGAGAGCGTCTCCTCTCCTCCAGTTATGGCGTACGGCTTCCTGGAACCAGCGTTCGGGTAGATCGGCGTGGTCGGACACGATGATCTGCAGTTCGGGGGCGAGTTCTGTAGCGACATCGCGCATGAGTTCGAAAAGCCGCCGGACTGCGGCTCTGTCATCGTTGTCGCTGGGGGTGCCTTGCCGTTGTTCTACCTCGGACGGGTAGTAGGCCTGGGTGGGCTGGTCCAGCATCAACAGGTGCGGGACGGGACGGCCTTGGCGGACGAAATAGCGATGCAATGCCAGGTGGGCGATGAGGTGATAACCGATCCAGTTCTCTGCGCTGCCGATTCGGAATAGCGGTGCTGGGCCGGTGTCTGTGTCGGTGACGATGGTGAGCCGGCTCAGGTCTAGGCGCACGTTGCGGCCGCGATGCTCGAGAAGGAGTTGATCGGCCCATTGCGTCATGTCGTCGGCGATCGCGAGCAGTCGTGACGTCAGCTGCTCCCGTTCTTCGTCGGGGTCGAGCTCTGCGGCGAGCTGGTCCACGGTGCGTTTGGCGAGCTGATACCGCAGTCGAAGGTCGGCCAGCTCACCCTCGTTGCCGGAGCGACGCAGGCGTGTCAGATAAAGGTCGATGCGACCTCGGGTGAAGGCGCGGCTCTCGGCGAGGTTGCGTGACTGCTCGATAGCTCTGTCTGTTGCTCGTAGACCCGCGATGGCGCTTTCGACGGTGCGCAGATCCTGCCGGGTCTCGTCAGCGGCCCTTTCGAGTTCTGTCATGGCCGCTACCCGCCGTGGTTGAGCTGTTTCGACGGCGCGGAGCTGGTGGGTGATCGTGTCAAGCGTCGCTTGCAGGTCTCTGATGTGCGGGTCCGGTTCGGCGAGTTCGCTGCCGCACATCGGGCAAGCGGCTTCGCTCTCCTTGCTGCGGCCGGGCATCAGCCGCAGGCTCCGCAGTCTGTTCGCTCCCTTTCGAGCGGCGTCCTGGTAGCCGTTCTCGCCTCGTTCTTGATCATCGAACAGGGCTCGTTGCTCGGCGAGTTCGCGTAGCCGTTGGCGCAGGGCGTTGCGCTGCTGTTCCAGCGATCGCAGTTCGGTGTCGACCGACGTCGACGCTGGTTCGTCGGTGAGGGGTGTCTGAAGCAGCGAGCTGAGGGCATTGATCGCCTCGTCGCGGCCTCCGATGTCGGGGCTGGGCAGCATGCCCTTGGCGTGTGCCTCGGTCACCAGCGCCCGTAGTTCGACCTCGACGTCGGCGTTGAGCCGCGCGGCGGTCTCGCCGTCCGCCTGTATCCGGCGCAGGTGGCGGCGGGCTACCTGTAGCTGCTGGCGTTTCAGCGCCTGGTCCGCGGGGACCGCGCCGAGAAAATACGGCAAGGTGTCAATCAGCGCTTGGCGGATCCCAGGCTCGCCTTGCCGATGAAAAAGCAGGTCTCGGTTTCCGATCTCGCCTTGCCGCTGCAAGCAAAGCAGCACGGCGTGCCCGAGGTGGGCTTCCAGAGGTGCGCGTAGTGCGCCTGCCTCGGGCACGTTCAGATTCTCCTGGATCCCGATGAGCCGGCCGAGCTGTTCACGAACCGTGTCAGAGTTGGCGTTAACGCTGAGGTCAGCGAAGTCGAGCGGTTCCAGGTCCGCGCCCAGTTCCAGCATCGCTTGTTGGGTGGAGGCACGTCCGGCGCGGGGAGCGGGCCTCGCGACGAACGCTCGCGTGGTGGGCAGCTGTACCAGGACTGCATACCAGGCGACGGTGTCGGTGATCGGCCCGACCGGCATGGTGACGGTGTCGCGGCCGAGACAAAACTCGGTGATGTCGAGCAGGGCGCTCTTTCCGGTCGCCGACCATCCTGTGACGATGTTGAGTTCACCAGGTCGGAATGCAACTACACGACGGTCGCCGGCGTGGTTGTACAAGATGATGGACCGCAGGTTCATGGTTCAGGGCTCCACGCCGAAGAGAGCGAAAACGGTGGCAGGGTGCTCAGTCTTAGCCAGCCAGCGGCCGACCATTCTGGCGGAGTTGAACAACGACCGCAGGTCAGCACCAGCGGCTGGTCGCAAGGAGCCGCTGAGTCCGCCGTTGATGATGGTCAGCGCGCCATGCCGCAGGCCGAACCGCAGCCCTTCGCGGATCGGCGGGACGAGACTCGCCGCACGTTCAGCGAATCCTGCCTGCAGCAAGGCGTTACGCGAGATCCACGTCGATAGGTGCGTGGCGGTGCTGCTGGGCAGCTGTTCACGGGTCGGCCGGTGCAGCAGCAGCGGCACCACGATGAAGGCCAACGGCCAGGCCATAGGTTGCTGCCGGCCTGTTTCATAGCTACGCGCCGCGGTCGCGATGATCGAGGCTATCAATGCAGGGTTGAGATAGGCCGCCGTCACTTGCGGCCGGTTGTGCCAGGAGCTCAAGCATTCACCGCCGGCAGAAGAAGCGACTCCAGCAGGATCCGGAACTCCGGATGCCAGCCGACCAACTCGCGGTCGGCCAACTCATGATGTTTGCCGCGACAAAAGAATGGCTCGTTGTAGCGCTCACGGATCCGAAAGGCTCGACCGAGAGCGTCGCGGAGCAGCTGCCGACCAGCCTCTTGCTTGACGCTGTCGTCGGCGTCCGGCGGGAGGCTGGCGATCATCCATTCGAACTCGCGTTCCCACTCGTCGCGCAGCTTGTCTTCGAACGAGGCGAGCTTGTCCCAGCCGATCAGGTCGTCCTCCACCCACCCTGCGGACTGCTGGTACGCACGGTAGTAGTCGATGATGGCTTTCTGGATAAGCACTGGAGGCATGCCGACCCACCGCATCTGATGGACAAACCGGTGGTCGAGGTAAGCGGCCTGTTCGGTGGCGTCAAGCGAGTCGGGTCCTACCAGTGTCGGCAAGTTGTCGTGGGCGAACTGATCGCGGATGTCATCTACCTGCACCATGACATCGACGGCAGTGACCGCGCGCTGTTTGCCAAGCAGGAGGTCAACGGCCTTGGCATGCCACCAGTTCCACAGCAGCCCCATGAAGGTGTCCTCGTGACCGCGAGGCAGAACGAACCGTAGAGCGCGCCGGATCTCATCGTCCAGGTCGCCAATGTGCGGTGCGTTGTCGAGAACGTAGATCCTGCCGACGAACACGGCGCGTGCCGCTGCGGTGAGGTTGAGAAACGCCTCGCGGTTGCTGGCACTCGCCTCATTCTTGGATTCGACCGCAGCATTCTCAAGAAGCCGGCACGCCTCCACAGGATCTCGGTCGGTCGGTCGCAGCAGTGCAGCCGCACTTCCTGCCGCGGCAATCTGCGTAGTGACCATCGTCAGCAGCGGGCCAGCTGGATCGGACACCGAGACCGTGTCCATCCACGCACGGATGGTGCGCCAGATATCCATATCTTTGTCACCAAGGCTACGTCCGGTATGCGTGTGGTGCTTGAGCTGAAGCAACTCGACCGGCGACCGGCCGGTCTCCCATGCCACATCGTCATGCAGCTCCAGCGTGATCGCGGCGTCCGGACGTTCGTCGCTGCGTCGCAGCAGCTCGAGAAGCGGCCACTGCGACTGATAGAGATACCCCAACGCAGAGGAAGCGGCACTGTGCGACGGCGATGACACGCAACGCAGTCTTCAGACATCGACCACTGATGTCCAGAGCGGTAGCTGCCGACACAAAGAGTCTGCCCAAAAAGCCGACCCTAGCCCACGACAGTCTCGGAGGATCAACTGAGCAAACTGGCCCTCCGGCGAAGGCGACGGCCAGCTCTCGCTGCCCGTCGCCTCGACTCTTGCTTAGAAGTACTCCCCCACCAGGGAGCCTTCGGGAAGGTTGAGCACCGGAACCTTGCCCTGCAAGGCAAGCGGGTGCGCCTCACCAGACAACCCGGACAACGCCGTTGCGATCTCCTCCAACGTTGCTTTCACATACCGAGCCGTAGTGCCGGCATCGTTCGGCGTTTCGGCATGCCCGGCGTAGGCGAGCGCAACGGCGTAGCCGTAAACGCGTTCTACCCACGTCAAGGTCGTATGGCGCAACCAGTGCGCAGAGATCATCTGCACCCTGACCCACGGCAGCAGCTCACCGACACGACTGAACAGGTAGTCGTAGCGGCGCCGGCCAACCGGCTTACCACTGCGATAGCGCAGCAGCACCCCATCGGCCGGGGAGCCACGCTCCTGGACGTGCTGTTGCAGAAACGCCATCAACGTCGGTGACACCGGCTGCCACCGGAACGTCTCGCCCTTCTCCCGCAGCAACACCAGACACTGCTCGACATCGAGATCCTTGGGTCGTAGCGCGAGCAAACCGCCGCGGCGGCACGCCGTCTCGATGTGAAACCGCAGAATCAGCGAGTCGAGTTCCGGATCGTCTCCGGAGGTGCTCGCCGCCTGCGTGAGCTCGGCGAGACGGTCATCAGCGAGCGCGGAACGCGTCGAGGCGAGCCGGTGCGGCTTCGGCACCTTCCGGGCGGGGTTACTGCCCAGGGTCATTGCGTAGTCGGATAGCTGCTGGTCACGGCGGTGATCAGGGTGTTTGATTGATGGCTGGCTTGGCGGGTGGCGCGGGCGATGTTGGTCG
>NZ_LLZH01000338.1:0-39316 GCF_001509495.1 Actinoplanes awajinensis subsp. mycoplanecinus
CTTCTAGCCCCACCCCGCCGGCACGGAAGGCTCCCTCACCCCAGAGGCAGCCACCACCACCAGCCGCAGGTTTCCGGCTGGCGCCCAGGGGTCCCTCAACAACCCGGAGACACCCCTGGGCGCCAGCCGGAAACCGGGACGCGCCGCAAGGCCTAAAGCAGGCAGGCACCCAGCGAACCACCACCAGCCACAGACCGCCCGGCTGGCGGTCACGGCTGCCTCCAGCCGCCCGAGACAGCCGCCAGCACCAGCTGCAGGCCGCCGGCTGGCGCCCAGAGGTGTCTCGACAGCCCGGAGACACCCCCCACCACCAGCCGCAGACCGCCCGGCTGGCGGTCACGGCTGCCTCCAGCCGCCCGAGGCAGCCGCCAGCACCAGCTGCAGGCCGCAGGCTGGCGCCCAGAGGTGCCTCGACAGCCCGGAGACACCTCCCAGAACCAGCTGCGGGCCGCTGGCTGGCGCTGAGGGGTGCCTCGACTGCGCGGAGACACCCCTCAGCGCCAGCCGGAGACCAGCGACACGCTGGAAGTCGTCAAGCGGACAGGCGCCACACAGCGAGCCGCCACCAGCTGCGGGCCGCCCGGCCGGTGGTCACGGGCTGTCTCCAGCCGCTCGAGGCAGCCGCCAGCACCAGCTGCTGGCCGGCGGCTGGTGCTGGCGGGTGCCTCGAGGCGCGTGAACGGACTAACTGGTCCACTGCAAGACCTGACACCGGTCGTGGTGGATCGCCGTGAGCGCCGGACTGCCGGGGTGGGGCACGGGCAGCTGAGGGGACTCCGCGCGGCTGGACCGTTTCGGGGCAGACGGGTGCCGGGCCGCAGGTCGTCGCTCATCTCGAGATCGCCGGCCGACTAGCTGGCCCGCCTTGACAGGTCGAAACGGGCGCGGCGGTGTTCGGGAAAGCTTTTCCGGCGCCGAGGATGACGGGGGTCAGCGCCTCATGCTCGTTCTCGAGATGGTTGTCGCAGTCGGGGCGGAGGATCGCTCGATCGCGGTCGTCGCCACCCCGGTCGGTCAGCTGGCGTGCAGCACCCGGTCGACGGCCGCGGGTGCGGCGGCCGGGTAGTGGCGGCGGACCGTGGCGGTGACCAGGCGGTCGAGAGCGCGGTCGGGCAGGAGGCGCGTCGCGGCGATGAGCAGGGCGGCGTCGCGGCCGATCGTGTAGCGGGTGCGGGGGCGGCGGGCGGTCACGGCCTTCGCGACGACCCGGGCGGCCGCGTCGGCGGTCACCCCCGAGGACGTGCCCGCGTCCATCAGTGAGTTGATCGCCTGGACCAGGCCGCTGTAGCGCTCGTCCTGCTCCGGGGTCATCTGCGCGGCGAGCTGGTTGTTCGTGGTGATGCCGCGGGTGGCCATCTCGGTGCGGACACCACCCGGTTCGATCACGATCACCCGTACGCCGAGGGACGTGACCTCGCGCCGGAGCGCGTCGCTCACCGCCTCCAGGGCGAACTTCGCGCCGGCATACGCGCCGTAGGTCGGCATGGCGGCCTTGCCACCGATCGAGCTGATGTTCAGCACCCGGCCCCGGCTGCGCAGCAGGGCCGGCAGCAGCGCCTGGGTGACGGCGATGTGTCCGAAGAGGTTCACCTCGAACACCCGGCGCCACTCCGCCATCGGCAGAGCTTCGACCGGGGCGTTCACCTGGATGCCGGCGTTGTTGACCACCGCGTGCAGGGGGCGCGGGTCGGCGGCGACCTGCGCGGCGAGCGCGGCCACCTGCGCGGGCTCGGTGATGTCGAGCAGGACCGGCTCGACGCCGGGTGACCGGATCGCGTCGGCGTCCCGGTCGCGCCGCACCCCGGCCAGCACGTGGAAGCCCCGGCGGGCCAGCTCGCGGGCGGTGGCCGCGCCTATCCCGGTGGACGCGCCGGTCACGACGATGAGCTGCTGAGATTCCGCTGATGTTGTCACAGGCAACAATGTATGCGGTGACAACAATGCTGTCAACGCCAACATCTGACTAGGATGAGCCCGTGCCCGCCTATCACCACGGAAATCTCCGCGCCACGCTGCTCGAGGCCGCCGAGCGCAGCCTGCGCGAGCACGGGGCGGAGCAGCTCTCGCTGCGCGAGCTGGCCCGCGAGGCCGGCGTCAGCCACGCGGCGCCGCGGCGGCACTTCGCGGACCGGCAGGCGCTGCTCGACGCCCTGGCCGAGACCGGTTTTGCCCGGCTGGACACCGAGCTGCGCGCCGCGCTCGCGACGGCCGGGGCCGACTTTCCGGTCCGGCTGCACGCGGCGTCCGCGGCCTACCTGCGGTTCGCCACCGAGGACACCGCGCTGCTCGACGTGATGTATGCCGGAAAGCACCGCGCCGACCGGGTCGCCGAGGCCGCTGCCGCACCGTTCGGGCTGCTCAACGACGTGATCAAAGACGGCCAGAAGCACGGCGCGATCGCGCCCGGCGATCCGCACCGCCCGGGAGTACTGCTGCTGGCGACCCTGCAGGGCATCGCCGCGCTGACCAACGGCCGCCTGGTCATCCCGGAACTGCTCGACGGCATCCTGGAGGCAGCAATCGAGCAGTTCCTGGCCGGCCAAAGAACAAGCCGCCAGTGAACAAACGACCAGAAGACAAGCCGCCCGGAGAACAAGCGGCCAAAGAACAAGCGACCGATGAAACAAACGATGAAACAACAAAGACGCACGAGAAACAGGCAGCCTGATTAACTATTAGGGCTCTTAACCTTGCGACACACGGCATCGATACCTGAGGATGAACGCCAGCGGCGCCGCCATCCCCCACTCACCTTCGTCCTCGAGGTATCGACGTGGCTAGAAAGATGCTCAAACGCGCCCTAGTGGCGACGATCGCCCTGCTCACCACGGTCACCACCGGCCTGGTCGTGCGGACCACCGAAGCTGCCGCCGCCACACCCTTCAAGGTGCTCGCCTTCTACAACGGCACCTGGGACGCGGCGCACATCGACTTCGACAAAGAGGCCCGGGACTGGTTCCCGAAGACCGGCGCCCAGAACGGCTTCACCTGGGAGGCCACCACCGACTGGAGCCGGCTCAGCACCAGTGGCCTGGCCGGTGTCCAGGTGGTGATGTTCCTGGACGACGGGCCGCCGGCCGAGCGCCGGGCCGCGTTCCAGCAGTACATGCAGAACGGCGGCGGGTTCCTCGGCTTCCACGTCAGCGCGTTCACCACCGACGCGAACTCGTGGAGCTGGTACTACAACACGTTCCTCGGCTCCGGGAACTTCGCGACGAACACCTGGGGGCCGACCGCCGAAACCCTCAAGATCGAGGATCGTACGCACCCGTCCACCGCCGGCCTGCCCGCGACGATCCAGTCGTCGGTCAGCGAGTGGTACTCGTGGAGCAACGACCTGCGCCAGAACCCGAACATCGACATCCTGGCCTCGATCGACGCGTCGAGTTTCCCGGTCGGCAGCGACCCGAACCAGCAGTGGCGCAGCGGCTTCTACCCACTGATGTGGACGAACAAGAACTACAAGATGCTGTACGCCAACTTCGGCCACAACGGCATGAACTACGAGACCAACACGCGTACGTCGTCCACGTTCGCGAGCGCCCAGCAGAACCAGTGGCTGATCCAGGGCCTGCAGTGGCTGGGCGGCCAGAGCCCGACCACGCCGACCACGCCGCCGAGCACGCCCCCGGCCACCGGCCCGATCGACCCGGCCGCGTGGTACCCGGTGGTGAACAAGAACAGTGGCAAGTGCCTGGACGCCCGGGCCGCCGGCACCGTGAGCGGCACCGCGATCCAGCAGTACACCTGCAACGCCTCGGCCGCGCAGCAGTACCAGTTCGCCACCACCAGCGGCGGCTACGTACGGATCAACCAGCGCGGCAACAGCGCACAGGCCCTCGACGTCACCGACGTGTCGACCGCCGACAACGCCAAGATCCAGACGTGGACGTACGGCGGCGGTAACAACCAGCAGTGGCAGCCGGTCGCCGAGGGTGGCGGCTACTACCACTTCGTCAACCGGAACAGCGGCAAGTGCCTGGACGTGCCCGGCGCCAGCCTGGCGGACAGCGTTCAGCTCGTGCAGTACACCTGTAACGGCACGGCGGCACAGAGCTTCCGAGTTTCATAGTCGTACCGGAAAGGGTGGTCCGGGAAAACCTGGACCACCCACCTCCGTCAGTTTTTGATCAGAACCTTGAGCGCCTCGCGGCCGGCCATCGCCTGATAGCCGGCCGGCACCTCGTCGAGCGAGACGGTCCGGTCGAAGACCTTGCCGGGCTCCTTGACCTTGGTGATGCCCTCCTCGCCACGCTCCGCGACGACGTCGGTGGCGCCGAACTCGCGGCCCAGATCGGTGCGGTCCTTGTGCCGGCCCATCAGGATGATCCGCTCGGCGCCGAGTCGCCGCGTCCTCGCTGACCGGCAGCTTCACCAGCGTGCCCTGCGCCCGCGGCACGCGGACCGCCTCGCCCTGCCCGCCGTCGACGCCGGGCGAAGTCGCCGGCACCGTAGATCAGAGTTGCTCGCACGATCGCTACTTCCCTCAGTTCAAGACCATCTGGTACGCCCTCGACGCGACGGCCGGTGACGGCGGCCAGGGAGGTTCTGTCATTACCGGGGTGCAGGGGTGCACCTGCCTCCCCGCCCGATATCGCCTGAGATGGAAGCAGGCGGGCGCCACCGGGGCGGCCGGCCGAACTCCCGGGAGTCCCCATGCGTAGCTCGCGCGCCGTCACCGTCTCGGCCCTCACCCTCGCCCTGGCCGGAGCCGCGGCCCTCACCGCCACCCCGGCGCAGGCGGTCACCCGGACCCAGGGTGCCGTCACCGTCAACTGCGGCTGGAAGAGCTGCTCGTACTACGTGTCCCGGTCGGCCACCCGCGAGCTGAACTCCCGGCTGGACAGCTACGCCGGTGTGGGCGGAGCCGTGGCCGGTACGGCGGTCTGCGCCGCCGTCGGCGCGGTCACCGCGGTGATCGGCGGGCTCATCTGCGAGGCGGGCATGGCCGTCAACGGTGCGGTCATCCGCGACCAGATCAAGGAAGCGGCCGAGACGCACGGCGACCGGGGCGCCTGCTTCCAGACGACGATCGCCCACGGCGGCCTTCTGCGGTGGTACTCCACCGACAACGGCAAGTTCTGCAAGAACTGATCCCACCACCGTCCGCACCTCACCCTGTCAGGAGTACGTCATGATCGATTTTCGACTGCCCGTCCGCGCCCTCACCGTTGCCGCGGTCAGCGCGGCCCTGGTCGCGGGAAGCATCGCCCCCGCACAGGCCCGCAGCAGCTATCCACAGGGGTGTCTGGTGATCACACCGACGACCGGCATCCGGACGCAGACGGTGTACGCCTACAACACCTGCTCGACCACCGCCGGTTTCGAGGTCTACGCGATGTGGCCCACGCTGGGCGGGTCCCGGACGCTCGGCGAGGGCTGTGTCCGGGTCGCCCCGCACACCACGGGTGGCTACAAGTGGACCAAGGGCCGGAAGTTCGCCCGCACCGCATCGTGCTGACGCAGACCGTCGTCATCCGCGGCGCGCCGTGACATGCCGGACTCATGGCAATCACCTCCGCAAAAACCCCTCGCGTGGGTGATTGCCATGAGCCGGGCATCGTTGAACGATTCTTCGTACCGAGACGACTGGAGACCATGGACGAGAACGACGACGAGCTCGGCTGCGCGGTGATCCGGCTGGCCCGGCGGCGCTGGCGGTTGCACCCCGGGAAGGAGCTGTCCTTCGGCCGGAACCCGGACCGCGACATCCGGTTCGCCTACGACCCCGAGGACGACTGGGTGTCTCGGCAGGCCGGCACCCTGCTCGGGCTCAGCGACGGCGTCCTGATCCGCAACGACTCCCGCACCCAGGGCATCGTCCTGCAGGCGTTCCCCGGGCCGGAGACGCCGATCGGCCCGCGGATGACGGTCGGCACCAGCCCGTTCGACCAGCTGCGCCTGGTCGTACCGGGCCGGCACGGCAGCCGCTACGCCCTGCTGATCGACACCCGCCCGCTGCTGCCGGCACCGCCGCTGCCGGACGCCGTGACCGTGCCGGTGGCGCCGGCCGGCGGGCCGCCCACCAATCCCGCGGCGGACCGGGTCAGCGCCCGCGAGCTGCGGCTGCTCGCCGCGCTCTGCGAGCCGCTGCTGATCCTCGCCGGCGAGGAGGCGAGACCCGCGAGCTACCGGGAGATCGGCATCCGGACCGGGCTGAAGTCCGGCAGCGTCCGCAACTGCCTGGACGCTCTGCGGCACCGGCTCACCGAGGAGGACGGCATCCCCGGACTGCGCGGCGGCGACGAGACCGACCACAGCGACTACCGGTCGGCGCTGGCCCGCTGGGCGCTGGACTCCGGCACGGTGGGCCCCGGGCAGCTACGGCTGCTCGACGAACCCGGCCCGGACGGATGACCGGACCCGCCGCGGAGATGGCGCCGACCGGTGGCGCCGACCAGGCCCCCGCCGTGGTGCTCGGCCTGCCCGCCGTCGAGCCGGGCACCGCCGCGGACGTGCCCAACGGGCTGTTCGCCGGCCCGGCCGCCGAACCCGACCGGTTCGAACTGCTCGGCACCGGCCTGCGCGGCGGCGAGGGCACCGTGTGGCGGGCCCGCTACCAGGGCCGGTTGAACAACCCGGTCGTGTACGCCGTCAAGCAGCTCGAGCCACCGCCCGGCGCGCCCCGGGTCTGGCCGACGGCGGCCGACGAACGACGCTGGCTCGATCAACGCCACCTGCTGCAGGCGGTCGAGAACCCGCACCTGGTCCGGCTCGTCGACGTGTTCCTCGGCCCGCCACCGCACCGGGCCGGCACCCCACCGGCCGGCCCGGACGGCCGTGAGGTGGTCCGGCCGTACGTGGTGATGGAGTGGATCGACGGGGTCAGCCTCGCCGCGCACCTGGCGACCGAGAGTCCGGATCTGACCACCCGGCTGGGCTGGCTGTGCGACCTCGCGGACGGGGTGCAGGCGCTGCACTCGGTGACGCAGACGTTCGGCAACCCGATGCTGCACCGCGACATCAAGCCGGCCAACTGTGTGCTCCACCCGGTCCGCGGCGCCGTACTGATCGACTTCGGTGGTCTGCGCGCCCGGGACGACGGCTACGACCCCGACGGCATGCACAGCCGCTACTACGCCGCGCCGGAGGTGCTGGCCGCGCCGCGTGAGCCGCGTACGCCGGAGTCCGACCTGTTCGCGCTCGGTGCCGTCGGCTACTTCTGCGTCACCGGCACCGACCCGCCGGGCGACGGCGACGCCGTACGAAAAGGGTTGGAAAAAGCGATCCCGGCGCACGGACGACGCCCGCTGATCAACCACCTGGCGGCGATGCTGAGCCCGGACCCCGGTGATCGGCCGGCCCGGGCGCGGGCCTGGGCCACCGAGGCCCTGACGCTCGCCGCGCTGCCCCGCCGCCGTCGCCGCCGCCGTCGCCTGGCCGCGGCCGGCCTGGTGCTGCTGGCGGCCGGAGCCGGAGGCGTCTACCGGGTCACCCGGGAGCCGGAGGCCACCCTGCCCGGGTTCACCCCGTTCGGCCGGGAGTACTCCGCCTTCCCCTACCGGATCGCCGGCCGGGAGTTGTCACTGAGCCCACCGACCGGAAACGATCGCTACAGCCACCTGTGGGGTCTGTACTCCCCGGGCGCCGCGTGCGCCGCGGCGATCGAGTTCGACGTCACGGTGACGCCGGTGAGCAGCAGCTTCGGCTACGGCTTCGCGGTGGCCCCGCGCAGCACGATGACCCAGGACGGTGTGCCGGACGGCGCCTCGATCCAGTACGAGTGGCAGGCCGCCGACATCACCGCGGCGCCCGGCTCCTACCTGCGCCCGGCGCAGCTGCCCGGCGGCGCGTGGGCCGGCACCGTCGATCCCGACCCGGCGCCCCCGATCGACCGCCCGCAGCACGTCCGGGTCAGCGGTATCGGCCAGACGATCCGGATCGACGTCGGCGAGACGAGCGCCGCCTACCAGGTGCCGACGGTGGAGTGCGGCGGCATCGCGGTGCGGGCCTGGGGCGCCGCGGTCACCCTCACCGACGTACATATCTCCCGGACCTGAGGAAGTCCGGGAGACAGTCACCAGCGGTCAGCAGAAGAAGCGGCACTTCTTCTTTTTCTTGGCCTTGGCCGGCTTCTGGACCGTAGGCACGGGCGTCCGGACCGCGGGGGTCGCCGCACCCGGCGTGGTGACCGGCGGCCCCTCGGCCAGGGCGGGAGCGGGAGCGAGCGCGGGTCCCAGCAGCAGGGCCGCGGACAGCAGGACCACCTTCATCTTCACAAGTCGATCCTTTTCCTTCAGGACGGTTCTTTACCGGCGAAATCCACCGTAGGCGCCGCAGCGCCGCCCGTCGCTCCCCCGGGCGGGTGGCGGGACGCCGGTGACATCGCCACGGCGCGGAGCCCATAGTCAGGCGCCGATCTCCGTTACGATGCGATCGTCATCTGCGAATTTTCCGTGAAGGAGCCGGAGTGAGCAGCGAAAACGCACCGTTCACAGTGGATGCCACGACGCCCCACCCGGCGCGGCGCTACGACTACTGGCTCGGCGGCAAGGACAACTTCCAAGTCGACCGGGACGCGGCGGACGCGATCGAGAAGCAGTTCCCGACCGTGCGGCTGCTCGCGCAGGAGAACCGCTGGTTCCTGCACCGCAGCGTGCGCTTCGCCGCTCGGGAGCTCGGCATCCGGCAGTTCCTGGACATCGGCACCGGCATCCCGACCAGCCCCAATACCCACCAGGTCGCGCAGGAGATCGATCCGGCGGCCCGGATCGTCTACGTGGACAACGACCCGCTCGTGCTCGCCCACGCACGCGCCCTGCTGACCGGCACCCCGCAGGGCCGGACCGCCTACATCGATGCCGACCTGCGCGAACCGGACAAGATCCTGCACCACGCGGACACCGCCGCCGCGCTGGACTTCACCGAGCCGGTTGCCCTGATGATGCTCGCGGTGCTGCACTTCATCAAGGACGAGGAGAACCCGCGCGCCATCGTCGACACGTTCGTCGACGCCCTCCCGGACGGCAGCCTGGTCGTCGTCTCGCACGGCACCGCGGAGCACGTGACCGCGGAGCAGGCCGCCAGGATCGGGCGGGCCGACGCCAGTCAGGCGCGGGTGCGGTCCGGAGTCGAACTGGCCGCACTGTTCGCCCGCCCCGACCTGCACCTCGTCGAGCCGGTCACCTCGATCTCCCGGTGGTGGGCGGAGGCCGCACCGCAGCCGCGCCCGTCGGTCGCCGACGTGGCGATGAACGGCCTGGTGGCCCGCGTCGTCCGGCGCTGACCGGTTCACCCGGCGCGCATCTGCTCGGCCAGCCGCTGGTAGGCGGCGGCCGCACCGGGTGAGGAGTCGGCCAGCCCGCTGTTGGTGGCGACCGAGCTGCGCAGGAAGCGCCGCAGCACCGGCACGAGCAGCCCGGCCGGCAGCGTGCGCAACGCGGCGAACCCGCCCGGGACCGGCGCGGCCGGCAGGCTCTCCCGGATCCGGTGGAGCAGGGCGCGGACCGCGGCCGGATCGGCGGCCAGCGCGGCCGGGCCACCCGCCGCCAGCACCGCCTGCCCGAGCGGCATCTCGAACGCCGCGTGCGTCCGGAGCCAGGCGTCCATCCGCGGCTCCGCCTTGGCGTTGAACCCGGCGGCGCGGAACGCCCGCACGATCCGGGTCAGGCGCGGGGTGGTACGCCCGTCGGGTTCACCGATCGGCATCGGGACTAAGCGCGTCGCCAGGCCGGGCGCCCGGTGCCGGACCACGTCGCCGTCCATGGTGCCGCCGACCGTGGGGAAGCCGAGCAGCACCCGCCCGGCGCCGAGCACCGCGTCCAGCGGCGCCGCACCGCCCGCCCAGTTGAACAGGGACAGCACGTCACCACCGACGCCGGCGAGGCTCTCCAGCACCGCGTCCACCTGGTGGGTGCGGACCGGGACGGCGATCAGGTCGTAGTCGCCGGCCGGGTGCTCGACCACCGGCACCGGCACCCGCCGCACGACCGGACTGTCCCCGGCCGCGAGCTGCACCCCGTGCCGGCGCAGCGCAGCCAGGCGCTCCCCGCGGGCGAGCAGTTCCACGTCGTGTCCGGCCTCGTGCAGCCGGACGGCGAACTGGCTGCCGGTGACCCCGGCGCCGTACACGAGCAGCTTCACGGCACTCCCTCATTCATACGTTCGTTTGAATCATACGTACGTATAGTAAGCACCCATGGCAGCACCCGACACCCGCACCCAGTTGCTCGACGCGGCCGAGCACCTCTTCGCCGAGCGCGGCTATCGGGGCACGTCGATCCGCGCGGTCACCGAGCGCGCCGGGGCGAACCTGGCCGCGGTCGGCTACCACTTCGGCTCGAAGGCGGAGCTGCTCGGCGCGGTGGTCCGCCGGGTGCTCGAGCCGATCAACGCCGCGCAGAGCGCCGGGCTCGACCGGCTGCTCGCCCGGACCCCGGACCCGGCGGTCAGCGACCTGGTCGAGGCGTTCGCGGGTCCGCTCTTCGACGAGATGCCGGCCGGCGACGAGGGCGGCGCCCGGACGTCCCGGCTGATCGTGACGATCCTCGGCGACCCGGCCGAGGAGGTCCGCGCCTGGACCGGCCCGGCCGAGGCCACCGCCCGCGACCGCTTCCTGGCCGCCTTCGCCCGCGCACTGCCCGGCCTGCCGCCGGAGGAGCTGCGGTTCCGGCTCCGCGGCGTGCTCACCGTGACCGCGATGGACCGCGCCGACGCCTACCAGCAGCACCCGGTGGACTGCCAACCCCCGGCCGCGGCGAGCGACGCGGCCCGCCGCTGGGCGATCACGTTCCTGGCCGCCGCGATGAGCGCCCCGCCGACGACCTAGGCGGGCTCGGGCACGTCTCGACCTGATCGACGACACCGCTGGGCCCGGCCGCCGCCAGCCGCCCGCCGGCCACGACCACTCCCCCGCTGCTCACGACCGTGGCGACGCTCACCGGCCCGATATCGACAACCCCCATCTGGTACGGCGGGGAGAGCGCCTCGCCACCGCCGCCTTGAGCCAGGTGCCCGGCACGGCCTCGTCCGCCCCAGCGCCCCGAGGTCCCCGGCGTGCATCACGAAGCGGCGCCGAGGACCGGGAATGCCCACGTCGATCCGGTAGCCACCCGGCACCGCGACCGGCGCCGGTGCACCCCGAGACGCCCGGGAGGTGTTCGGGGCGCCGACGCATCCATACAGTGCGGCGCTGCTCGACGCGCTGCCGGATCGCGCGTTCCGGCCGGTACCCGGCGAGCCGCCGATGCTCACCGCGCTGCCGGTGGGCTGTTCCTTCGCGGCGCGGTCCGCGCGTCACGGCGAGGTGCCTGGTCCAACCGGTCGGGCCGGTCGCCTGTCACCATCCGATCGTCACCACGGAGGTCACGGCATGAGTCTCAGCGCGCACGGGATCCGGGCCGGATATCGCGGACACCCGGTCCTCTCGGAAGTCAGCCTCACCGTCGCGGCCGGGGGGACGGTGGGTTTGCGGGGGCCGTCCGGGAGCGGGAAGTCCACCCTGGTGCGGGTGCTCGCGTTGCTGCACCCGCCGGTGGACGGGCACGTCGAGGTGGACGGGGAGCGCGTCGACGGGGCGCGGCACCGGGTGGCGGCTGATGTCCGTACCAAATCGGGGTGTTGTTCCAGAGCCCCTGAGCGGCCAGTGACCCGCGGCTGAGCCTGGCCGATGTGATCGCCGAGCCGCTGCGCGCCCGGCGGCGCCCGCTGGACCGGGTGGCCGAGCTGGCCGGGCGCGCCGGGCTCACCGCGGACCTGCTCACCCGCCGCCCGCACGCGGTCAGTGACGGGCAGTTGCAGCGGGCGTGTCTGGCGCGGGCGTTGGCGCAGTCGCCGCGCTACCTGTTGTGCGACGAGGCGACGACGATGCTGGACGCGTCGACGCAGGCACACGTGGCCGCGGTGATCCGTGAGGAGCAGGAGCGAACCGGGCCTCGGCGTCCTGCTGGTCTCGCACGACGAGGTCCTGCTGAGCCGCTGGGCCGACCGGGTCGAGGACCTGCCGGCGCGCTGACCCGCAACACGCAGGATCCGGTGACGCCACGACCTGGTCGTGCCCTGCTCATCCGGGCGGCGGACCGTAACCGGTCGTTGACATCGGCGCCGCCTTTGCCGGGGCTCGCGCCGCTAACCTGGCCCGCGAGGCCGTCGACGCGGGCCGAGCTCACGAGGCCGGCACGCTGCCGGCGGTCGGTGACGAGCCCGCCACCGCCGGCCCCGGAGATCCGCTCACCCGTTGTCCTCTCCCGACCCGAGACGGGCCGCTCTTCCGATGATCGACGACCGGAATCTGACGCTTACCGACGACCTGAATGTGATCGCGCTCTGCCGGCTGGCCGAGCAGGTCTGTGAAGAACGCCGCGCCCGGCTGCCCCGGCATCGGGGCTCGATCGGGTCCTGGTGCCGGTGCTGCGGGCGCTGGCCGAAAGCGACACCACCGTCGGTGAGCTGGCCGGGCGGCTTGCGGTGCCGGTTCAGGAGATCGTGCGGCGAGTCGGTGCGCTGGAAGCCCGCGGCTACGTGCGGCGGCTCGGGGCGGCGGGCGACGTCCGGGATCGGCGAATACAGATCACCACGGCCGGGGATGCGGCCGCCGCCGCGGACCGACACGACGAACTGGCTGTTGAGGAACAGCTGGTCGCGCGGCTGGGAGCGGTCGAGGTCACGGCGGCGCGGAACGTCCTGCTGGCGCTGCTCGAGGTCGCGGATCGGCCCGCCGCGCGCACCTGAGCGCAGCCGGTTGCTGCCGGCGGCCCTCTGAACCAGCCCGGCAAACCCAGCTGGCCGTGACAGCCCTTATCCGACCTCCATAACGGCCCCCAGAACCAGCCCGGCAAACCCAGCTGGCCGTGACGGCCCTTATCCCGCCTCCACAACGGCCACCAGGACCAGCCGGCGGGTTGAGCGGCCCGCCCGTGGTGATGAAGTCTGCTCGGGCGCTCCCTCAGCGAGCGCTCATCGTGGGCTCAAGCCGCCACAACCACCACCGCCGCTCGCCGGCCACGACCGGCGAGCGAGCATGGTGGGGTCGGGCCGGCTGCGGCGACCGGAGGTGCTCGCCGGTCGGTGGAACGCCAGTGTCGTGCTCGACTTACCGGGCGTTAGTCTCCGGAAGTAAGGATCGTGATCAGGACGGCGAAGGGCGCGGCGTGTCGATCAGGGTTATGGAGCCATGACGGAATCGGCGGAGAATCTCACGTTGGGGGCGGATTTTCCCGCGGCCACCGTTGAGCAGTGGCGGCGTCTCGCGCTCACGGCTCTGCGCCGGTCGGGCGGCGCCACCAACGACACCCTGCCGGAGCAGGTCGACGACCTGCTGACCTCGGTCACCCACGGCGGCCTGCGGGTCGCGGCGCTGCACACCCCGGAGGCCACCGACCGCCCGGAGACCGGGCTGCCCGG
This sequence comes from Actinoplanes awajinensis subsp. mycoplanecinus, assembly GCF_001509495.1. Taxonomy (NCBI): domain Bacteria; kingdom Bacillati; phylum Actinomycetota; class Actinomycetes; order Micromonosporales; family Micromonosporaceae; genus Actinoplanes; species Actinoplanes awajinensis. The sequence continues at coordinate 13,342 of NZ_LLZH01000338.1, forward strand.
CCAGCCGCCGTTCGTGCGTGGCGCCCGGGCCGCGGGCGCGGTCGTCGCGGGCTGGGACGTGCGCCAGCGTTACACCGAGCCGGAGCCCGCGGAGCTGCGCGAGGCGGTCCTCGGCGACCTGGAGAACGGCACGACGTCGCTGTGGCTCGCGGTCGGCGGCGGCGCGCTGCCGATCGACGCGCTGCCGGACGCCCTCGACGGCGTCTACCTGGACCTGGCGCCGGTGGTCCTGGACGCCGGCGACGCGTTCCGGCCGGCCGCGAACGCGTGGTTCGATCTGCTCGCCGCGCGCAAGGTCGAGCCCGGCAAGGCCGCCGGTGGTTTCGGGGCCGACCCGCTGGGCTGGCGCGCCCGTACCGGTGCGGTTGACGGCCTCGACGCCGCACTGCGTGACGCCGCGGCACTGGCCGGGCGCTGCGCGGCCGACGCGCCGGGCCTGCGGGCGATCACCGTGGATGCGACGGTGTATCACGACGCCGGCGGGTCCGAGGTCGAGGAGCTGGCCTGCGCGGCCGCCGCCGGGGTCGCCTACCTGCGGGTCCTGACCGATTCCGGTCTCTCGGTCCGCGCCGCGTTGGGTCAGCTCGATTTCCGGTACGCGGCGAGCGCCGACCAGTTCGCCACCATCGCGAAGCTGCGTGCCGCGCGCCGGTTGTGGGCCCGGGTCGCCGAGCTGTGCGAGGCCGCCGAGAGCGGTGGCCAGCGCCAGCACGCGGTGACCTCGGCCGCGATGATGACCGCCCGGGACCCGTGGGTGAACCTGCTGCGCACCACGATCGCCTCGTTCGCGGCCGGTGTCGGCGGGGCGGACGCCGTGACGGTGCTGCCGTTCGACCACCGCCTGGGCCGGCCGGACGCGTTCTCCCGGCGGCTGGCCCGCAACACGCAGACCCTGCTGGTCGAGGAGGCGCACGTGGCCCGGGTGCTCGACCCGGCCGGCGGTTCCTGGTACGTCGAGCAGTACACCGAGCAGCTCGCCCAGGCCGCCTGGGAGTGGTTCACCGTCGTCGAGCAGGCCGGCGGGCTGGCCGCCGCGCTCGACAGCGGCCTGGTCGCCGACCGGCTCGCCACCGCGTGGGAGTCCCGGGCGACCGACATCGCCCACCGCCGCGACCCGATCACCGGGGTCAGCGAGTTCCCGAACCTGAACGAGCGCCTCCCCCAGCGCCGGCCCGCACCCGAGCCGATCGGCGGCGGGCTGCCCCGGCACCGGTACGCGGAGGCCTTCGAGCGGCTGCGCGACCGCAGTGACGCCCGGCCCGAGCGACCGGCCGTCTACCTGGCCACCCTCGGGTCGAAGGCCGCGTCCGGGGCCCGGGTGACCTTCGCGACGAACCTGTTCGCCGCGGGCGGGATCGCGGTCACCACCGAGCCCGGCCCCGCCGTCGCGTGCATCTGCGGCCCGGACAAGGCCTACGCCGAGCAGGCCGCCCCACTCGCCGCCGAACTGCGCGCGGCCGGGGTCAGCCGGGTGCTGCTGGCCGGCCGCGGCGACTACCCGGGCATCGACGGGTACGTCTACGCCGGCGGAGACGCCGTCGCGGTACTGACCACCACACTTGCCGATCTGGGAGTACCGGAGTGATCCCCGACTTCTCCACCGCGAAGCTGACCGCTCCCGCGCCGGGTTCCGCGCAGGCCTGGCGGGACGCCGTGCTCGCCGAGACCGGCAAGCCCGCCGAGGACCTGCTCTGGCGTACCCCGGAGGGCATCGAGGTGCCGCCGCTGTTCACCGGCGCCGACCTGGCCGGGGTGGACTTCCTGAACACGTATCCGGGTGTCGCGCCGTATGTGCGTGGCCCGTACCCGACGATGTACGTGAATCAGCCGTGGACGATCCGCCAGTACGCGGGGTTCTCCACCGCTGAGGAGTCCAACGCGTTCTACCGGCGCAACCTCGCGGCCGGGCAGAAGGGCCTGTCGGTCGCGTTCGACCTGCCCACCCACCGCGGCTACGACTCCGATCACCCGCGGGTCACCGGCGACGTCGGCATGGCCGGCGTGGCGATCGACTCGATCTACGACATGCGGCAACTGTTCGAGGGCATCCCCCTGGACAAGATGAGCGTGTCGATGACCATGAACGGCGCCGTCCTGCCGGTCCTGGCGCTCTACATCGTCGCGGCCGAGGAGCAAGGCGTCGCGCCGGAGCAGCTGTCCGGGACGATCCAGAACGACATCCTCAAAGAGTTCATGGTCCGCAACACCTACATCTACCCGCCGACGCCATCGATGCGGATCATCTCCGACATCTTCTCCTACACCTCACAGCGCATGCCGCGCTTCAACTCCATCAGCATCTCCGGCTACCACATCCAGGAAGCCGGAGCGACCGCCGACCTGGAACTCGCCTACACCCTCGCCGACGGGGTGGAGTACCTGCGCGCTGGACGCGATGCCGGGTTGGACATCGATGCGTTCGCGCCCCGGTTGTCGTTCTTCTGGGCCGTCGGGATGAACTTCTTCATGGAGGTCGCCAAGCTGCGGGCAGGGCGGCTGCTCTGGGCCAAACTCGTGCGCGAGTTCGCGCCGAAGGATCCGCGGTCACTGAGTTTGCGGGCGCACTGCCAGACCTCCGGGTGGTCACTGACCGCTCAGGACGTCTACAACAACGTCATGCGTACGTGCATCGAAGCGATGGCCGCCACCCAAGGCCACACCCAGTCGCTGCACACCAACGCCCTCGACGAAGCCCTCGCCCTGCCCACCGACTTCTCCGCCCGGATCGCCCGCAACACCCAGCTCGTCATCCAGCAGGAATCCGGGACGACGCGGGCGATCGACCCGTGGGGCGGCAGCGCCTACGTCGAACGCCTCACCCATGACCTCGCCGCCCGCGCCTGGGAGCACATCACCGAGGTCGAGAAGGCCGGCGGCATGGCCCGCGCGATCGACGAGGGCATCCCGAAGATGCGCATCGAAGAGGCCGCCGCGCGCACGCAGGCACGGATCGATTCCGGTCGCCAGCCGGTCATCGGCGTGAACAAGTACCGGCCGAGCGTGGACGAGCCGATCGACGTCCTGAAGATCGACAACGCTGCGGTGCGGGCGGGGCAGGTCGAGAAGCTGCGCCGGCTGCGCGCCGAACGCGACGAGTCAGCGTGTGTCGCCGCCCTCGACGCGCTGACCCGCGCCGCCGGTGGTGAGCCGGGGGCGAACCTGCTGGCACTGGCCGTGGACGCGGCACGCGCCAAGGCCACCGTCGGGGAGATCTCCGACGCCCTGGAGAAGGTCTACGGCCGGCACACGGCTCGTATTCGTACGATATCCGGGGTTTATCGGCAGGAAGCGGGGACCGTGACCAACATCGAACAAGCCCGCGCCGCAGCTGCCGCCTTTGCTGAGGCCGAAGGCCGACAGCCGCGCATCCTGGTCGCGAAGATGGGCCAGGACGGACACGACCGCGGACAGAAAGTCGTGGCTACCGCGTTCGCGGACCTCGGCTTCGACGTGGACGTGGGCCCGCTGTTCGCCACCCCGGCCGAGGTCGCCCGGCAGGCCATCGAAGCCGACGTGCACATCGTCGGCGTGAACTCCCTCGCCGCCGGACACCTCACCCTGATCCCCGCCCTGCGCGACGAACTCGCCGCCCAGGGCCGCCCCGACATCGTGATCATCGCGGGTGGGGTGATCCCGCCGCAGGACTACGACGCGTTGCGCGACGCCGGGGCCTCAGCGATCTTCGCGCCCGGAACGGTCCTGGCCGACGCGGCGATCGAACTGCTCACCGACCTGTCCGGGCGGCTCGGACACCCGACCGCCGCGTGATGGCCGCACCTGTCGATCTGCCGGCGATGGCTGCCGGGGTGCGTGCGCGCACCCCGGCCTGGGTCGCGCGGGCCATCACGCTTGTCGAGTCCACCCGGGCCGATCACCAGGCGCAGGCCCAGGTGCTGCTGAAGGAGCTGTTGCCGGACGCCGGGCAGTCGCACCGGATCGGGATCAGCGGGGTGCCCGGCGTCGGGAAGTCGACGTTCATCGACGCGCTCGGCAGTTTGCTCACCGCGGCCGGTCACCGGGTCGCGGTGCTCGCCGTGGACCCGTCGTCGACCCGCACCCGGGGCAGCATCCTCGGCGACAAGACCCGAATGGCGCGGCTGGCCGCCGACCCGAACGCCTACGTGCGGCCCTCCCCCACCGCCGGCACCCTCGGCGGCGTCGCGAAGGCCACCCGTGAGGCGATCGTGGTGGTGGAGGCGGCCGGCTACGACATCGTGATCGTGGAGACCGTCGGGGTGGGGCAGTCCGAGACCGCGGTCGCCGACATGGTCGACACGTTCCTGATGCTCGCCCTGGCCCGCACCGGCGACCAGCTGCAGGGCATCAAGAAGGGCATCCTCGAGATCGCCGACGTGATCGCCGTCAACAAGGCCGACGGCCCGCACGCCACCGAGGCCAAGAGCGCCGCCCGGGAGCTGGCCGGCGCGCTGCGGCTGCTGCGCGGCGGCGACGAGTCGGCCTGGGTGACACCGGTACTGACCTGCAGCGCGGTCGAGGGCACCGGGGTCGACGAGGTGTGGGCCCAGCTGAACGCCCATCGGGAGCATCGGCAGGCCGGCGGTTCGCTCGCCGCCCGGCGCCGACAGCAGCAGGTCGGCTGGATGTGGGCGATGGCCCGGGAGACGATTCTGACCCGCTTCGACACCGACCCGGCCGTCCGCAGCACAGGAAAGACGATGGAACAGCAGATCCTCGACGGTTCGCTGACCCCGGCACAGGCCGTCGAGCAGCTACTAGCCTCCTACGACAAGCGCAACCACAGCGTGTGAAGTTACGGTGCGCTCCGCACCCAAAAACCCCACACAACGCCGCCCGGCCACAGCGTGTGAAGTTACGGTGCGCTGCGCACCCAAAAACCCCACACAACGCCCCACCACCGGCAGCGTGTGAAGTTACGGTGCGCTCCGCACCCAAAAACCACACACAACGCTCCACCACCGACAGTGTGTGAAGTAGCGGTCAGTTGTGGTCGTTGACCAGGGCTGCGACCGCGGCCACGGCGGCCGCGAGTGTCGCCGCGCTGAGCAGTGCGGTGTCCTCGGGCGGCCAGCCGTTGCCGGCGGCGACCACCGCCGGACGCCAGCTCGGTGCGGTCGTGAGCGCGACGATCAGGTCCGGCAGGCCAGGGTGCGGGGCGTGACTCCACACCACCACGGCCGCCGGGTGGCCGCGATGGACCGCCTCGGTGAGCGCCTCGTGCGGCAGCCCGGCACCCAGGTGCAAACAGCCGGTACCGCGCTCGGCGAGCGCCGCGGCCAGCGCGTCGAGGGCGCCGACGTCGCGCCCATGGTCCGCGGCGACCAGCAGCACCGGGGCCGGTGAACCCGCGGGCGGGCGGGGCACCTGCGCGAACACCTCGCTCAGGCAGCGCCCGAGCAGCCGGCGGGCGACGGACTTGCGCGCGTCGCTGTCCCGGGCCTGCCCGAGGTGCAGGAAGGCCGGCCCGGCCAGGGTGTGCCAGGTACGCAACACGCCGTGCGCGGCGACCGCCGCGGCCAACGCCTCCCGCAGGGTCAGCACGTCCATCCGCCGGGCCGCGCGAGCGAGTCCCCGGGCCGCGGACTCGGTGCCCGGGTCGGCGGCCGGATGCCGGGCGGTCCAGTCCGCGGTGGTGCGGCGAGCCATCCGGGCGGCGTCGGCGGCCGGCACCCCACGCGTGGTGAGCTGGGCCATCGTGGTCAGCGCGGTGATGTCGTGCGGGGTGTACCGGCGGTGCCGGCCGGCCTCGTGACCGGTCGGGCCGAGCCCATACCGCTGGTGCCAGGTCCGCAGCGTGGTGGCGGCCACGCCGAGCCGGCGAGCCAGCGCCCCGGCACTCAGCGGCTCCCCCGCGTCGGTGGGTGGGCAAAGGTCACGCAGGCCGGGTCCGACCTGCGCGCTCTGGAACGTCGCGTGGTGATCCACCGCCGACCCGCCCTCGTGGTCACCGAGCACACCACGCCCGGGGTCGGACGCGGGCAGTGGCAGGTCCTCGGACTCGTGGGCCGTCGCGCCCATGGCGTCGTTCTCACACACCGCTGCGGACACCCGCCGAATGCACGCCCAGTTTAGGGCTAGGTGCCCGACTCGTTACCACGGGAGTCGCGACCCGGATCTTGTTAGGGTGCCGGATGCCTACTCTGCTGCCGCGGGCGGCGCCGGCCACCGCGGGGATGTCGTCCCGCGCGGTCGCCGCGCTGTTGGACAAGATCGAGGCGCTGGGCGTCGAGTGTCACTCCCTCATGGTCGTGCGCCGCGGGCACGTGGTGGCCGAGGGGTGGTGGGCGCCGTACTCGGCGGAGCGCCCGCACCTGCTCTACTCGGTGACCAAGTCGTTCACCTCGGTCGCGGTCGGGCTGGCGATCGCCGACGGGCTGCTGTCGCTGGACGACCGGGTGGTCGACGTGCTGCCCGACCACGTGCCGCCCGGCATCTCCGCGCAGGGGCGCCGGCTCACCGTGCACCACCTGCTGTCGATGACCACCGGGCACCGGGTCGACAGCCTCGCCGAGGCTTGGCAGCGCGAGCCGGATGACCTGGTCAAGGGCTTTCTCAGCGTGCCGTTCCCGGATTTTGACAAAACCCTTCATGGGTACGACAACCCGACCACCTTCGTCCTGGCCCGGATGGTCGAGCGGGTCACCGGGCGGGGCCTGCCGGAGTTCCTCGACGAGCGGCTCTTCCACCCGATGGGCATCGAGCACGCCGAGTGGGACCGGGTCGCGAACGGTGCCGCCTTCGGATTCCACGGGCTGCACCTGACGACGGAGGCGCTCGCCGCGTTCGGCGAGGTGCTGCTGCGCGACGGCGGGTGGGGCGATCGGCAGCTTGTCCCCCGTACCTATGTGAATCTCGCGACGCGCAAGCACACCGCGACCCGGCCGATCGAGGGTGGACCGGCGGACGGCGACTACCTGCGGGGATACGGCTACCAGTTCTGGATGTCGCGGCACGGTTTTCACGCCGACGGCTCGTTCGGCCAGTTGTGCGTGGTCGTCCCGTCGCACGATCTGGTGATCGCCGTGACCGGTGCCCACACGCAGGCCCAGGCGCTGCTCGACGCGATCTGGGAGTGCCTGCTGCCCGGGGTGGACGACACCGGGAGCACCCGCGACGACGAGGTTCTCGCCGAGCGCCTGCGCGGACTGTCCCTGGTCATGGTGCCGGGCGCCGCGGGACGCTCCGTGACAGCCCGGCTCGACGGCACCGCGGAGGACGCGCCGTTGCCCGACGGCACCACGGTGATCGTCGACCCGGCCGACGGCGGCTGGCGGCTGACCCTCGGGGAACTGACCGTCAATATCGGTCACGGCACGTGGCGGGAGAGCGCGCCGCTCGGCCGCCCGATCGTCGCTGCCGGCGCTTGGCAGGGCGACATGTTCGTGGCCGACCTCTACGTGATCACCACCCCGCACCGGGTCCGGCTGACCGTCGACTCGGCCACCGGAAAAGCCGTGGCGACCTGGAACATCACCCCGCTGACCGGCCCCGGGATGCTCCGGCAGCTGCGCTCACCCCTGATGACCCGGCCCGACGTCGCCTGAGGCGAATCGGCCCGTACCAGCGCCATGTGCGGCGCATGCCAGCGACCTGGGGCAGACTCGGTCTGACGGACACTGCTCGCGCGAGAAGGACCTATGACTGAGGTAGCAACACCCGCCGCCGCGGACGATCAGCGGATCACCGGCGACATATTGAAGATCGCCGGGGTTGTCGTTCTCGGCGCCATCATGTCGATCCTCGACATCACGGTTGTCAACGTCGCATTGCCGACATTCCAGACCATTTTCGGTACGGAAGGCCAGCCGCTGGCCTACTCGACCGTCGCGTGGACGGTCACCGCCTACACCCTGGCGCTGGCCACCGTCATCCCGCTCACCGGCTGGGCCGCCGACCGGTTCGGCACCAAGCGGCTCTACATGACCGCGATCACGCTGTTCACCCTCGGGTCGGTGCTGTGCGCGATGGCGAGCAGCATCAACATGCTGATCGCGTTCCGGGTGCTGCAGGGGCTCGGCGGCGGCATGCTGATGCCGCTGGGCATGACCATCATGACCCGGGCGGCGGGCCCGAAGCGGATGGGCCGGCTGATGGCCATCCTGGGCGTGCCGATGCTGCTCGGCCCGATCGGCGGCCCGATCCTGGGCGGCTGGCTGATCGACGCCGCCAGCTGGCACTGGATCTTCCTGATCAACCTGCCGATCGGCATCATCGCCCTGATCTACGCGTTCGTGGTGCTGCCCAAGGACGCGCCGCACCCGTCGGAGACGTTCGACTTCGTCGGCATGCTGATGATGTCGCCCGGCCTGGCGCTGTTCCTCTACGGCGTCTCGTCGATCCCGTCGGAGGGCACGGTCACCGCGCCCAAGGTGCTGATCCCGGGGATCGTCGGCCTGATCCTGCTGGTCTCGTTCGTCTTCTACTCGTTCAAGCCGGCGCATCCGCTGCTCGACCTGCGGCTGTTCCGCGACCGCAACCTCGCGGTCAGCATCATCACGATGTTCCTGTTCGCGGTGGCGTTCTTCGGCGGCCTGCTGCTGGTGCCGACGTATTTCCAGCAGATCCGCGGCGAGTCGGTGCTGCACGCCGGCCTGCTGGTGGCTCCGCAGGGGCTCGGCGCGATGCTGACGATGCCGATCGCCGGCATGCTCACCGACAAGTTCCCGGTCGGCCGGATCGTGCCGTTCGGCCTGCTCTTCATCCTGGCCGGGATGATCAGCCTGACCCAGATCACCTCGACCACGTCGTACACGTACCTGATCGTGACGCTGTTCGTGATGGGTCTGGGCATGGGCGGCACGATGATGCCGATCATGACGTCGGCGCTCAAGACGCTGCGGGCGGCCGAGGTGGCCCGCGGGTCGACGCTGCTCAACATCACCCAGCAGATCGCCAGCTCGGTCGGTGTCGCGATCATGTCGGTGATCCTGACCAACGGCTTGAAGGACGCGCAGCTGGCCGGCCCGGCGATCGCGTCGCGCCGGGATCCGGCGATCGCCGAGCAGATCGGCGGCGAGGCCGGTGTCAGGGAGGGTCTGGCGCAGGCCGCGCACGCGTTCGCGCACACCTACTGGGTGGCGGGCGCGCTGGTCGCGGTGACCGTGGTGGCGGCGCTGTTCCTGCCGCGCAAGCGCGAGGAGGCCGCTCTCGGCGCGGACCGTTCCGAAGCCGCACCGGTGATCCTGCACTGATTCGGTGAGTTGCCGAAGGGCCGGTGGGCGGTTGCTCACCGGCCCTTCGGCATTCCTGGACAACGCTTGACATCGATGCGCTCGAACTCTTCTATTAGGCAAGTTAACTAATTACTAGCCTGAGGAAGACCCCATGCGTCGATCAGTTCTCGTGGCTCTCGCCGCGGCCGTCGTGGGGGCGGCCGGATTTGTCGCCCTCGCTCCCGAGGCGCAGGCAGCCACCACCTCCCGCATCCCGGCACACGTCTTCGCGCCCTACTTCGAGGCCTACAACGGTGACAGCCTCAACGGGCTGTCCCAGCAGTCCGGCAACAACTTCCTGACCCTGGCGTTCGTCCAGACCGCGAGCGCCGGATCCTGCACCGCCCTGTGGAACGGCACGACCGCCATCTCATCGGCGACCTTCGGCGCCGACATCACCGCGATCCGGGCCCGCGGCGGCGACGTCATCCCGTCCTTCGGGGGATACGCGGCCGACAACGGCGGCACCGAGCTGGCCGACTCCTGCACCAGCGTGGACGCGATCGCCGCCGAGTTCCAACGGGTGATCACCACCTACGACGTCACCCGCATCGACCTGGACATCGAGGACAACTCGCTGAACCGCCCCGACGGCATCGACCGTCGCAACAAGGCGGTCAAGAAGGTCGAGGACTGGGCCGCCGCCACCGGCCGGCTCGTGCAGTTCACCTACACGCTGCCGACCACCCCGACCGGTCTGGCGCCCAGCGGCCTCGCCGTGCTGCAGAACGCCGCGCAGAACCAGGCCCGGATCGACATCGTGAACATCATGACGTTCGACTACTACGACGGCGTCACGCACGACATGGCGGCCGCCACCCAGACCGCCGCGACCGGGCTGGTCAGCCAGCTCAAGGGCGTCTGGCCGGGCAAAACCGACGCGCAGTACTGGAACCAGGTCGGCATCATCGAGATGAACGGCCAGGACGACTACGCCAACGACACCGGCAACCTGAGCGCCGAGGTCTTCACCCTCGCGAACGCGACCACCGTGACCAACTGGGCCAAGGCCAAGGGCATCGGCGCCCTGTCGTTCTGGGCCCTGCAGCGTGACAACGGCGGCTGCCCCGGCCAGGCACCGGGCGAGCGCAACTGCTCCGGTGTCGCCCAGTCGACCTGGCAGTTCAGCCAGCTGATGCGCAGCTTCACCTCCGGCGCGACCAGTTCGCCGACGCCGAGCGCCTCGGCAAGCTCCGCCAGCCCGTCGACCCCGTCCAGCCCGTCGCCGTCGCCGTCGAGCCCGTCGCCGTCGGTCTCCACCCCGGCCGGCACCGCCTGGGCGGCCGGTACCGCCTACAAGGTCGGCCAGATCGTCACCTACAACGGCAAGCGCTACCAGTGCCGCCAGGCGCACACCGCCATCGTCAGCTGGGAGCCGCCGAACGTCCTGGCCCTCTGGCTCCCCCTCTGACCCACCGGTCAGGCAGTACCCGGCTGGTGGTGGCGGTCGCCTCCCGGCGCTTGAGGAACCCGTGACCACCAGCCGGGGCCCGGCACCGGCTGGTTTTCAGGGGTGCCTCCGGCCCCTCGAGACACCCCTGAGGGCCAGCCGGGGCCCGGCACCGGCTGGCTTTCAGAGGTGCCTCCGGCCCCTCGAGACACCCCTGAGGGCCAGCCGGGACCTGGTACCGGCTGGCTTTCAGGGGTGCCTCCGGCCCCTCGAGGCACCCCTGAGGGCCAGCTGACACCGCTCGGTTCAGGGGGCGAGGGCTATGGCGGCGATCTGCTCGGGGTCGACCGGGGTGGAGAACAGGAAGCCCTGGCCGGAGGGGCAGTTCGCCCGCAGCAGGTAGTCCAGCTGTTCCTCGGTCTCGATGCCCTCGGCGATCGGGCGCAGCCCCAGCGCGGACGCCATGTGCAGGATGCTTCCCACCAGGACCGGGCCCTTCGGGCTCAAGGTCAGTGCGTCGATGAACGACTTGTCGATCTTGAGGATGTCGACGTCGAGCTCCAGCAGGTAGGCCAGCGAGCTGTATCCGCTGCCGAAGTCGTCGATCGCGACGCGGACGCCGATCTGGTTCAGTTCGGCGAGCACGGCGCGCGCCCGGCTGTACTGGTCGACGAGCACCTGTTCGGTGATCTCCAGGACCAGGCTGTGCGGTTCCAACTCGGATTCCGTCAGGCAGTCCCGGACGTGGTCGAGCAGGCCGGGGTCGGCGAACTGGGTCGGTGACAGGTTGACGCTGACGTAGAGGTCTCCGCCGGCCGGGAGCTGCCGGCGCCAGGCGCCGAGTTGCCGGCAGGCGCTGCGGATCACCCACGCGCCGAGGTCGGTCATCAGCCCGAGGTCCTCGGCGAGCGGGATGAAGCTGACCGGCGGGATGACGCCGCGTTCCGGGTGGTACCAGCGCAGCAGCGCCTCCGCGCCCTGCATCCGGCGGGTCCGCATGTCCACGATCGGCTGGTAGACCAGCCGCAGCTGGTCGAGCTTGAGCGCGGCCCGCAGGTCGTTCTCGACGATCGCGCGTTCCATCACGGCGACGCGCATCCGCGGCTCGAAACGTTCGAAGCGCGCCTTGCCGCTGGTCTTCGCGGCGTACATGGCCAGGTCGGCGTCGCGCAGCAGGCTCAGCGCGTTCTCGTCGTCGCCACCGCACGACTCGGCGACGCCGATGCTGGTGTCGATGGTCAGCGGTCGACCGGCCAGCCACGTCGGTTCCTGCAGAGCGGCCAGCATCCGGGTGGCCAGCGTCGCGGCGATGCCCGGGTCGTCGAACTGTTCGACAAGTACGGCGAACTCGTCGCCGCCGAGCCGGGCCACGGTGTCGTCCTCGCCGATGCACCGGGCCAGCCGCGAGGCGGCGATGGTCAGCAACTCGTCGCCGGCGAGATGGCCCAGGCTGTCGTTGACGGTCTTGAAGCCGTCCAGGTCCAGCAGGAAGACCAGGACCGGGCGGCCGGTGCCCCGGGCACGGGTCAGCGCGGCCTCGGCCCGGTCCAGGAACAGCGCCCGGTTGGGCAGGCCGGTCAGCAGGTCGTGGAAGGCCTGATGGTGCAGCCGGTCCTCCAGCACTCGGCGCTCGGTCACGTCGGTGACGATCCGGATGCCGCCGGTGAGCTGCTCGTCCTCGTCGACGAGCGGCGCCTGCGCGACCTCCACCTCCACGGTCGAGCCGTCGCTGCGCAGGTGCTGCGCGGAGGAACTGCCCGGGCTCTCCGGCCGGACGGCCGGGTCGGCGAGGCTGGGATCCACCCGGCCCAGCACCTCGGCCTCGGTCCAGCCGTAGATGTCCTCGGCGGCCCGGTTCCACCGCAGCACCCGGCCGGTCGGGTCGGTTTCGATGATGCCGACCGGTGCGGAGTCGAGCAGTCCGGCGAGCCGGGTGGCCATCGCCCGGTTCTCCGTCTCCCGCTGGGTGGCGCTGCGCTGGGCCTGCTCGGCGGCGGTCCGCAACCCGCGCTCGGTGGTCAGCGACTCCACCAGCCGTTGCACGAGCGGCCGGGTCACCGAGCCGGCCAGCCGGGCCTCGCCGCGGGCGGCCGCCTGCACCGCCTCGGCCAGTGCGACCCCGCTGGTGCCCTTGACCAGGTAGCCGCACGCCCCGGAGAGCAGCGCCTCGATCACCAGTGACTCGTCGCCGTACGCGGACAGCACGATGACCGCGGGCGGATCCTTCAGCGCGGTGATCGCCTTGGTCGCGGTCAGGCCGTCCATCCCCGGCATCCGCATGTCCATCAGCACCACGGCCGGGCGCAGTTCCCGGGTGAGGGCCACGGCCTCGGCGCCGTCGCGGGCCCCGCCCACCACCTCGATGCCCGGCACCCGGTTCATCAGCCGGATCAGCCCGTCGCGGACCTCGTCCACGTCGTCGACGACGAGCGTGCGCACCACCGGGATCGTGGTGGTGCCCGCCTCGCCGGCCTGCGGGGCCGGGCGCCGGGACGCCGACATGCCGGACCCGTGATCCGACCACTGACGTTCGGTCACGGCAGTGCCACCTCGCGGTCGGTGGCCGGCATCCAGATCTGGACCCGGGTGCCGCCGCCGGGCGTGGACGTGACGGTGAACCGGCCGGAGGTCAGCTCGGCCCGCTCCCGCATCCCGGCCAGTCCGAAATGCCCGCCGGCCACGAACGACGGTATGTCCTCGAGGGCGAACCCGACGCCGTCGTCGTCGATGGTCAGGTCCACCCCGTCGCCGGCCGGCACGTCGATCAGCTCCACCCGGGCCCGGCCGGCCCGGGCGTGGTTGGCGACGTTGGTCAGGGCTTCCTGCACCACCCGGTAGAGCACCGTCTCGGCCTCGGGCGTCATCCGCCGCGTGGTGGACACCGCGACCGGGCACTCCAGCCCGGTACGCCGGCGGAACGAGGCGGCCAGGTCGCGCAGTGCCGGCTCGAGGCCCTGCTCGTTGAGGGCCGGCGGGCGCAGCTCGGTCATCAGGGTGCGCAGGTCCCGGATCTCCTGTTCCAGCCGCAGCTGCGAGTCCAGCAGCAGGGCCTTGCTGTCTGCGACGTCGTCGAGGTCCAGCGCGAGCGAGGCCTCCTCGAAGCCGTAGCGCACCGCGGTGAGCCGCTGGATCGGGCCGTCGTGCAACTCCGCGGCCAGCCAGGTGCGTTCGTCCTCCCGGCCGCGGATCGTCTGGGCCAGCAGCTGGCGCCGTTCCCGTTCCACCGACTCGAGGTCGTGCAGGGTCTGCGAGAGTTGCTGGCGCTGCTCGGCCAGTTCGCCGGCCCGCTGTTCGATCTCCTGGTTGGCCGCTTCCAGGGCCTCGGTGCGCCGGGCGACCAGGTCCTCCAGGTGATCGCGGTGATCGCGGAGTTCCTCGCGGGCCACGTCCAGCGCGATGGCGGCCTTGGCGATCTGGCGCTGCATGACGTTGAAGCTCTCGGCCATGATGCCGATCTCGTCGCGGGTGTGCACCGTCACCGGGGTCTCGTCGACCTGGGCGTGCGCGTCCTCGAGGCGACCACCGGCGAGGGCCTCCATGGCCTTGGTCAGGTCGGCGAGGGTGCCCTGCGCGAGCCGGTCGGCGCTGGCGGCCAGCTGCCCGGCGGCCTGCGCGATGGTGCCGGGCAGCACCAGCCCGACGGTGACGGTCAGGATCGCGACCGCGACGAAGATGTCCTGCAGCACGGTCGTCAGGATCAGGTGGCCGCGGTCGACGGTCTGCACGGCGAGCAGGTATCCGGCGCCGTCGAGCACCATCACCGCCAGCATCGCGCCGGTCAGCTTCATGTGCATGGAGCGGAAGTAGACCGGCAGGCCGGCGCTGCGGCGGTCCCGCACCACCCGCCAGGTGTAGAACACCGCCCCGGAGTAGGCCAGGGTCAGCCCGAACAGCACGGTGGGCAGGCCGTACTGCTCGAAGCCGAGCACCGTGGACAGGCCCCAGACGGACGCCGCGCCGACGCCGAGCATCACCGTGCCCCTCGGCGCGCGCCACGGCCGGTGCAGGTCCGGGGCGTGCCGGCGCAGCAGCCACACCGCGACGCTGGGCAGTCCGATACCGATCAGGTAGGTGAAGTTCGCCGCGGCGATCATCCAGACCGGGTCCCCGGCCAGCAGGAACGCGATCGCCAGGGTCGCGGTCAGGGTGGTGGCCACCCATGGGGTGTCGGTGCGGGAGCGACGCGCCAGCACCCGGGGCAGCAGACCGTCCTCGGAGAGCTGGGACAGCGTGCGGGCCGCACCGGCGAGCGGCTGCAACGTACCGTGGAACATGTTGAAGATCATGAACATGATCGCGGCGGATTTGGCCGCCGCGCCGAGCACCGTGCCGAACACCGGGCCGAGGCTGACCGCCAGGTCCGCGCTGAGCCCGTCGGTGCCGATCACGCCGAGCCAGACGACCGGGATCAGCAGGAAGTAGACGCCCGCCATGCCGCCGCTGGCGATCATCGCCCGCTTGACGTTGCGGACCGGGTCCTTGGTCTCGCCGACGTGGCAGGTAGCCGCCTCGAACGCCGGCGCGGCGAAGCCGATCAGGTACAGCCCGGCCATCGCGCTGGTGATCTGGCCGAAGACCCCGGAGAACGGCGTGATCAGGTCGAACGTCGCGGCCTGGTGCCAGTCCATCCGGCCGGACAGCACCGGCCCGAGCACCGACAGGAACGCCAGCACGGCCGAGCCGACCGCGATCGGGCTGGCCAGCCGGGTCACCCACCGGACACCGGCCAGGTTGACCGCGGTGAACAGCACCACGATCACGACCGCCAGCACGGTCACCGGCACCTGCGGGAGCACCCAGTGGTGGATCGCCGACCCGGACAGGATCGCGGTCAGGCCACAGGTCGGCACCCAGCCCCACCAGTAACAGACCCCGGTCAGGTTCGCGAGGACCGCGCTGTACGGCCGGAACGCCTCGGCGCAGGTCGCGGCGATGCCACCGACCCGGTTCGGCCACATCAGCACCAGTTCCAGCCAGCCGGGCGCGGCCGCCCAGGCCAGCAGCAGCCCGACCAGCAGCAGCGGCACCGCCGCGCTGCCCTGCGACACGACGAGCGCGGGGATCAGGAACAGGCTCTGGTTCGACCCGCCCATCGCCATCGCCGTGGTGCCGAACCAGCCGATCGTCCGCGGGTGCTCGCGCAGCGACCAGTCCTCGTTCCCGGCCCCGCCTGGGGTTTTGTGCCCACCAGAGGCCTCGGCCACAGCCGCCATCTGCCGAACTCACCACCCCTCGCGCTCGTCCGCCCTATCGGCCGGATGAGCGATCGCCTGAGGCGATGGCCGGGAACTCCGGCTACGGGAGGTGGAGGCGGACCTGGATCGGCAGGTGGTCGCTGGGGAACTGGCCGTGCGGGCGGGACAGGTTCATCAGCGCGCCGCGGACCGTGACACCCGGGGAGGTGAGGATCCAGTCGTCGCGTTCGGCGTCGGGGATCGGGTCCTGGTAGTTGTGGATCGTGCCGTAGGCCGGGCCGCGCCGGGAGGCGGTGGTCCAGCTGTCACGCAGGCCGGCCTGCCCGGTCAGCACCTGGTAGACCTCGCTGTCCGGTGCCGCCGGGCTGTTGAAGTCGCCGGTGAGCACGACCGGCAGCGGGTCGAAGCCGGCCAGCCGCTCCTGGATGAGCCGGGCCGAGTGGCGGCGGGCCTCGGCGCTGTTGTTGTCCAGGTGGGTGTTGACGGCATAGAAGCGCCGGCCGGTGCGCAGGTCGGTGAAGAGCACCCAGGTGACCATGCGGATCCGGAACGAGTTCCAGCTGGTCGACGCCGGGATCTGCGGTGTCTCGGAGAGCCAGTAGTTGCCGGACTTTCCCGGGCGCAGCCGCTGCCGGTCGAAGTAGATCGCCATGTGTTCGCCGACGTCGCCACCCTCCCGGCCCAGGCCGATCCGGCCGTAGCGGTCACCCAGGTCGGCGTCGATGTCGCGCAGCTGGTCCGGGAGCCCCTCCTGGGTGCCGATCAGGTCCGGGTGTTCCGCTCGGAGCAGGGCGCGGGTCACCGGGCGGCGCTGCGCCCACGAGTTCGGCCGGTTGTCCGCGGCGTACCGGAGGTTGAAGGTCATCACGTCCAGGTCGGCCGGTGCGGCCGGGCCGGCCAGCCGGTCCATCGCGGAGCGCGCCGGGGAAAGCGGCGGCGCCGGAGACTCCCGGGGTGCCAGGAACCGCGGCGGCTCCTGGGCAGCGGCGTCCCCCGCCGTCTGCGCACAGAAGACGGTCACGAGCAGCAGTACCAGCAACCGCATCGACAGACGATAACAGACGATCAATTACGCAGAGTAGTCACTCATTCGGGATTGGAGCGGTTCAGGACGCGTACACCCGCGGCGAACGTGATCAGCTCGGCGTCGCTGATGGTGAACGCGTCACTGACGGTGATCACCAGGGTGGCGTTCCAGTCGGTGACGTCGATGGACAGGACCACGGCGCCGGCTCGGCGGTCGAGCTGCGCGTCGTACCCCTGGATCTTTTGATTGACGGTTTTGAGTTGCTGCCGGTGGCGCAGGACGGTGGTGAGGGCGGCGGTGCCGGGGGTCGCGGACGGTGCGCGGAAGGTCATCCGGGACGCGGAGACGGTGTCGGTCAGCAGCCCGGCGGGGCTGAAGTCGAGCGCGAACGGCGGGGACACCGCGATCGTCGCGGGGGTCAGCGCGTCGGCGAGCGCGACCACCTGGCTCGGCGTGTAGGTGTCATCGGTGGCGAGCTGGATCCACCGGTTCGCCGATTCCTTCCACGTCAGGTTGAGCTGTTTGGCGGGCTGCACGTCGACGGTGCGCAGCGTGCCGGAGTGGCCGCGGACCTGTCGGTGCACTTCGGTGGCCGGCGATGTGAACGACGGTTCGCGGTTCGACACGGTCACCGTGATGTCGGCGTGGTCGCGCAACTCGGTCGCCTCGAAGAACGCGCTCGGGTTCCCGGCGGCGATCGAGGCGACCGGTTTGCGCATGCCGCCGGTGGCCGGGAGCGTGTAGGGAAAGGTCGGCGCGGTCCAGCCGCTGGTCAGCGCGCTCGCCGCCGGGGAGACCGAGGCGATCGGGGCGACCGGCGTGACCGGATCTGATCGGTTGGCGACGACGGTCCCGACCGGCACGGCGACCGCCAGGACCGCCACCGCGGCCGCGCCGGTGACGATCCGGCGGCGGTGGTAGCGGCGCGACCGGTCGTGGACGCTGCCCAGCAGACCAGAATCGGACGGGGCGTGGTCCTCGGCGTCGCGCATCGTCTCGGCCAGAAGCCGGTCCAGCTCATCCATCGACGCCAACTCCTGTCTCGCTCATGATGGTCCGCATCCGGCTGAGCGCGCGGGCCGCCTGCGACCGGACCGTCGACTGTCCGCAGCCCAGCAGCGTCGCGATCTCGTCGTCGGGCAGGTCGCAGTAGAAGCGCAGGACCAGCACGGCCCGCTGCGCACGCGGCAGGCCGCGCAGCAGCCGCCACATCTGATCGCGGGCCACGACACGCTGCTGGCTGTCCTCCAGGCCGATCATTTCCGGTACGTCGGCGAGCACGGCCTCCCGGTACGCGCGACGCCGCCGCCAGGACAGGAACTGCCGGACGATGGCGGTACGCACGTACGCCTCGGCGCTGTCCATCGCGGTGATCCGGTCCCACCGGCGGTGCATCCGGGCGAGGACCTCCTGCACGAGGTCCTCGGCCAGATGCGCGTCACCGCAGAGCACGTACGCGAACTTCAACAGGGCACGGCCGCGCCCGTGCACAAAGGCGTCGAAGTCCGGTTCTGTACTGGTCATAGTGGCCGTTTCGAGCGGTTCAGCACGCCTCGTAGACGTACGACTTCGAGCCCGGAGTGGTCACGTCGACGTCGCGCAGCACGATCGAGAGCGTGCCGGCGTAGGCCTTGCACGCCTTGGTGAAGCCAGCCCGAGAGTACTCGATCACGATCACGTTATTGCCGTACGAGGCGGTGTACGCGTCGCACTCGTCCCAATCGGCGCACTCCTCGGCGACCGCGAAGTCGAACCCGGCCTTCTTGGCGTTCGCGCTGCTCAGGTCAGCGGTGTTCTTCTGCCCGGCGGCCAATCCTTTGGCGTGGGCGCGCGAATTCAACGCGGTGGCGTACGCAATCGCCTGCGCCTGGGTCAGCAGGCCCTTCGACCGGGTGTAGGAGTCGAGGTTGTCGGACTCGATGGCCTTGAAGCCCCTGGTGGCGCACGCGTCGATCCACGCACCGACGACGCCGGTCAGCGCGGTCCGCTTCGCCGGGGTGGAGAAGTCCAGCATGATCTCGTTCCAGTCCTCGTCGATGACGAGGTCGCCGGCGGCGTCGTGCAGCAGCAGGTCGGGGTGGTTGGTCTTCCACCAGGACTCGGCGCCGGGCTGGGCCTGGAACGCGTTGACGTAACAGATCGTGTAGACGCCGGGGGCCGGGGTGGCCTCGCGATCGCGGCTGACGACGGTGACGCCGGAGGGCGGGGTGTAGGCACCGCCGATCTGGTAGTCGAAGGTGGCGTTGGCGGGCGGGGGCGCGAATGTCGGGGTCGCGGCCGGCGCGGTCGTTGTCGTCACGGGCGGTGTGGTCGTTGTTGTCGCGGCCGGCGCGGTCGTGGTGACCGGCTTGGTGGTTTTCACCGGCTTTGACGTGGCCGACGCGCTCGGCTTCGGGGCCACGATGGCCGGCGTCGGCGACGTCTGGTGCGGCTTCGCGGCCCACCAGGAGCCGCGGGTGCTCGCGTCCGCCGTGCCGATACCGACACCCAGGGCGGTGATCACCACGGCTGCCATGGCGACCCCCAGTTTGAGCGCCCTGCGGTTGGTAACCATCGATGTGACTCCTTGCGTCCGGGAACTGCTTCCCCTCATGAACGCGATGGGGCACCGTGGCTGCTGCCGTCCGTACCAAAAAGTTTAGAAGTTGATCGTCTGCATCCCGGTGCGTCCGTCGACACGTTGGATACCGAAGGCGCCCTTCAACTCGAACTGACCGGAGTCGCCGGCCGGCACGATCTCCCAGATCTGCGCCTCGTCACCCTCCTGGCAGGGCTGCAGCTGCAACGGCGCGGATGGCGTGGCGGTCACGCAGCTGTCCGGCAGCGCCACCGGCACGATCACCACCGAGTTCGGGGTCGTCGTCGCCGCCGGGAGCAGCGACATCTCGGTCGAAGAGTCCTTCACCGCACCGGTGAAATCGACGACATCGCCCGCGCCGACCTGCAGCCATTTATCGACACCGTCGTCGGCCACGTCGATCAGCACTCCGGTGTTCAGGTCGACACCGATGCGCCGGAGCTGGCTCAGGTTCGACGTCACGCTCGGCACGGCCTTGCTGCGGGAGGCGGCGACCGACGGGCTGGCCGACGGACTCGCGGACGGGCCGATCGGCGGCACGGAACGATCCGGGCCCCGGTCGAGGCCGACGCCGATCCCGACGGCCGCGATCAGCACCACGGCGAACGCGGCGCCCGCGGCCCGGTTGCGGCGCCGCCGATCGCCACGCCGGCGGATCTCCGCGGCCGGCGCGAGGTCCGCGGTGCGCTGGAGATGGTCGGCATACGCCCGGAAGCCCGAGTTCACCTGGTCGTCAGACATCGCTGCTCACCGTCCCCTCTCCAGAGTCTCGTCCTCGGTCAGATGCGCGGACAACGCGCGGCGGCCCCGGGCCAGCCACGTGGTCACCGTGCCGGTCGGCACGCCGGTCTCCTGGTGGATCTCGGCGACGGTCAGCCCCACGAGATGATGCAGCACGATCACCCGGCGCTGGTCAGCCGGAATCCGGCGCAGCGCGGCGACGATCGCCACATGGTCCGGGCCGAGCCCGTCGACGTGCTCTTCGGTGGTGTCCCGCCGGTGCGCGTGCAGCCGGTTGATCGCCTTGCGCCAGGCGCTCACCGCGTGCCGGTACGCGACCTGGCGGACCCAGGCCTCCGGATTCTCGTACGTGCTGATCTTGTGCCACTTGTTCCAGGCGCGCAGATACGCCTCGGCGACAGCGTCCTCGGCCTCGGCCCGGCTGCTCACCATCATCGAGACGTGAGCGAGGACCCGACGCGACGACGTCGCGTAGAACGCGTCGAAGTCCCCGGCGTCACGCATTAATAAGGCTCACTTCGCGTACTTGATGGTCTGCAGGCCAGTGCGGCCGGTGCCGCCCGTGGTGAGTTTCCCGTTCTCGACACGAAGGATGCCGAACTTTCCCTGAAGTTCGAACTGGCCCGAGTCACCGGCCGGCACCACGGTCCAGATCTGCGCGGCCGCGCCGGTCTTGCAGGTCTCCAGCTTGAGCGCGGCGCCGGCGGTGTCGGCGACGCACGAGCCCGCGCCGAGGTCCTCGTTGTAGAACGGCGGCTTGATCACGACCCGGTTCTTCTGCGCGACCGGCGCCGGCTTGAGCGCCATCATCGTGTTGTCGGTGCGGGTGGTGCCGGTGAAGTCGACGACACCGTTCTTGCCGATCGCGAGGTACCGGTCGACGCCGTCGTCGGCGACGTCGATCAGGACGCCGGCGTTGAGGGTGATACCGAGCTTCTTGAGCTGGCTGACGTCCGAGACGACGGCCTTCGGCTTCGCCGTGGCTTTTGCCGATGGTGCCGCTGTGGTCCGGGCCGCTTTCGGCGTCGCGGTGGTGGCCGGGCTCGATTCGACCACTGCCACGGGTACGGAGGACGGCGCGGTCGCGGCGTCACTCGCGGGCGTCGTACCGGCGCCGCAGCCGGTGAGGGCCGCGACACCGGCGAGGGCGAAGGCTCCGACGAGGGTCGTACGCATGGGGGGTCTCCTTGCTCGGCGTGTTCTGCTGCTGTGCCTCGAACACGCCTGGGAAGACCGGCCGATTTCAGAACCTCGATAACGGAAAGGTAACGCCTCAGCCGGCCTGGGCGCGGATCTCGCGGGCCACGGTCGGCCAGATCGCCCGGGGCATGTCGTGACCGACGCCAGGGAACTCGACGTAGCGGGCGCCCGGCACCGACGCGGCGATGCGGCGGCCGGCGGCGGGGCGGCCCAGCGGATCCTGCGCCCCGTGCATCACCAGGGTGGGCACGCGCATCTCGCGCAGGCGCGGGCCGTGCCAGGTGGCGCTGACCTGCCGGGCCTGGGCACGGCTGTCGCGGACACCGCTGGGCAGCCCGGCGTCGAGTTCGCGCTCCACCCGCAGGCGGGCGTCCTGCTCGTCGAACGGGTAGCCGGGTGAGGCGATCATCCGCAACAGCTCCAGGCCGGCCGCCACGTCGCCGTCGCGGCCGGCGGGCTGGCGCATGCGGGCCAGACGCGCCAGGAACGGCAGGTGGACGTAGCGCAGGACGGCGGCGCCCCGGACGTCACTGGGTATGGCGGCGAACGAGGTAAGGGTGTGCACCCGGTCCGGGTGGCGCAGTGCGGTGCGCTGAGCGACCAGGCCGCCCTGGGAGACGCCGAACAGGTGGGCGCGCTGCCAGCCGAGCACGTCCAGGACGGTGACGGTGTCGTCGGTCATGTCCTCGGCCGTGTAGACGGGCGGCCGGCGGCGGAACAACGCGGTCACCGGGTTGCCCACCGGGGCGTCGTCGAAGTGGGTGGAGCCGCCGGCGTCGCGGCCGTCGAAGCAGGCCACGTGGAAGCCGGCCTCGATCAGCGCGGTGACCAGGCCGTCGGGCCAGTAGAAGCGGGAGACGCCGAGGCCCATGAGCAACAGGAGCGGGGCACCACCGGCGCCGCCGAGGTCGTCGACCGCGAGGTGCACGTGGCCGTTGCGCGCGGTGTAAGGGGTCCTGATCATGAGCCACCTCAATCATTCGGGAACGGTGTTCGCGAACACCGTATTCGGAACGGTAGGCTTGGCGCAACGAAGGTGGGGGTGGCATGGAGACGGTGCCGGTATGGCTGCGGGAACGGCGTACGGGAGTGGGCCGCCCCGCCGAGCGCTCTCGCGCAGAAGTGACCGCCGCCGCGATCGCGCTCGCCGACCGGGAGGGCCTGACCGCGGTCTCGATGCGCCGGGTCGCCGCCGAGCTGGGCACCGGGCCGGCGTCGCTCTACCGCTACGTCGACGGCCGTGACGACCTGCTCGACCTGATGACCGACGAGGTCGCGGCCGGCTATCAGCTGTCGGCGCCGGGCGGCCCCTGGCTGCCGGGCCTGCTCGCAGTGTGCCGGCAGGGACGCGACCTGATGCGGCGGCACGGCTGGCTGCCGGAGCTGGTGCTCACCCGCTCGGCGCTCGGCCCGCACGGCACCGACCTGCTGGAACACGTGCTGGCGGTCCTCGCCGCCCACCCGGCGAGCGTGGGCCACAAGCTGGAGGCGTTCGGCGTGATGACCACGCTCACCGCCGCGCTCGCCCTGCACGAGCTCAACGCCGGCGCCGCCCAGCGGCAGGGCGCGTACCTGGCCCACGTGGTCGCGGCCGGGCGGCACCCCCACCTGGCGGCCGCGCTGACCGGCGGGCCGACGACGCCGGCGCCCCGCTTCGAGGACACCGTGTCCAGGGTGCTGGTCGGCCTGCTCGGGGAGTGATCAGGCGGCACTCAGGTCAGTGCACGATTTTTCGTACGAAAGCAAGGGTCTGACCCGCAGCGCCACCCGGTGTCCGTCGTCGGTCGTCCAGCGGGTGTCGACAGTGGCCGTCCGAACCGCCGCGAGCACCGCGGCCGCGTCGGTGACCAGGCACGGCCGCGACGGGTAGCCGGGCATCGCGGTCGCGGGCGTGCTCAGCGGCCACGGCCGCACGTCGGAGCCACCGTCACTATCGGCCACGACGACAACCGCGACCCGCTCCGAGTGGTACCGGCCGGCGTCGGTGCCTGCCCGGGTGGCGGCCTCGACGACCCGGCCCCGGTCACCATCACCCCGCACTGACGTCTCGTGCCAGCCGCTGGCCGTCCTGATCCGGATGACCAGCGTGGACGCGTCGGGAGCGTCGTCGCGGCCGGAGGAGAGCAAACCGGCAGCCCGCGCGTAGAGCCGATCCACGTCGTCGGGGGTGAGAAAGCGGCGAGTGCCGGTGACCACGACACCCTGATCGTCAGCGGCCAGGACAGCGGTGCCGTCGGCCAGCAGCGTGAAGGCCGGCAGCGCGTAGCGGGCGGCGGCCGGAGCCAACCCGCGGTACTCGCGGATCACCAGGATCGGATCGACACCGGTCCGTGGCGGCACCGGTTCGCCACCGCAGCCGGCCAGCACGACCAGGAGGACGAGCATCGAGAACTTCACGGCGGTGAGACGCCGCCGCACGGCATCGAGTTCCGCGTGTCCGTCCCGCTGCGGGCTTAGAGTGGGGCGATGTCGAAGGTACGGGTGCACAACCTCGCGGTCTCGCTGGACGGTTTCGCCACCGGGGACGGGCAGACGCTGGAGGCGCCGTTCGGGCACGCGGGCGGCCGGCTCATGGAGTGGTTCTTCCCGACGCGAGCCTTCCAGTCGATGCAGGGCAAGGACGGCGGGAGCGAGGGCGTCGACAACGCGTACGCCGCGGCGTGGGGCCCCGGCATCGGCGCCGAGATCATGGGACGCAACAAGTTCGGGCCACAGCGCGGCGCCTGGCAGGACGAGGAGTGGCAGGGCTGGTGGGGCGACAATCCGCCGTTCCACACGCCGGTCTTCGTGCTGACCCACCACCCACGGCCGACCCTGAAGATGGAGGGCGGCAACGTCTTCCACTTCATCGACGCGACTCCGGCCGAGGCGCTCGCGCAGGCGCGGGAGGCGGCCGGTGACCTGGACGTACGCATCGGGGGTGGTCCGACCACGGTCCGCCAGTTCCTCGAAGCGGACCTGATCGACCACCTGCATGTGGTGCTGGTCCCGATCGTGCTGGGCCGCGGCGTGCGGCTCTGGGACGGCCTGGAGAGCCTCGAGGACCGGTTCACCATCGAGGCCGTGACGACCCCGAGCGGCGTCACCCACCTGACGTTCGCGCGGCGGGCGCTATCGGCGTAGGCCGGTCAGCAGGTCCTTCAGCAGGGCGGTCATGTCCGCGGACCGGAAATCCAGCGTCGCCATCGTCGCCGGGAAGTTCTCGAACCCGACCTCGATGAGGGCGTTCCCGGACCAGGCGCGCGCTCCGATCTTCTCGTCCAGATACGCCGCGGCCGGGACACCCACCCGAGGCAGCTCGACGGCACCCGCCCAGCCGTCCTCCTCGGGCCCCCGGCTCACCAGGCTGTCGACTTCGTCGTGGGTGTACCGGCGACCGTTCCCGTCGATGTGGAACTCGGCCACGAACGAGTTCGGTGCGCCGGTTGCGCCGTAGTGACAGCGACCGTCGTAGCCGCCGTCCTTGGCGATCGAATACTGCACCGTGCCGGCCTTCACCTCCGCGAACGCCGGCACGGTGAGTTCGGGGCAGCTCCCGCCGATGTCCTTCCACGGCGGCGCGGGTTCGCCGGCGCACCCCTGCAGTGCGGCGAGCACCAGGCATCCCAGCATCAAGAAACCGACAGCGCGAGCCATCACGCTCCGCAGCTCAGGTCGGCGAAGCCAGCCCAGGTCCGTGCGATGACCAGTTCCTGACCCAGCTCCATCGACCGACCCTACCCTGCCGTCCGGACCGGGGCCGCGTCGTGCCTCGCCGCCGGCTCCTCGGCCGCGTGTTCCACTTCCATCAGGCTCATCTCGTGCCGCTCGGCCTCGTACGCCTTGTGCCCGCCCCGGATCCCGAACAGCCGCTTCGACACCAGCAGGTAGACCACGGCGGCCACGTTGATCACCAGCGCCCCGATCCGGAACGCGGTCACCCGCTCGGTCAGCTCGTAGATCTCGATGGGCAGGCCGAGTGACGTGGCGACCAGCGCGAAATACTCACCCCAGCGCTTGAGCAGCCACAGGCCGGCGCCCTCGACGAGCTGCAGCACGCCGTACACGATCAGGGCGATCCCGGCCCAGAGCAGCGTGTCGGACTGCGCCTCGACGACCCGCCGGATCGTCTCCACCACCGCCGAGTTCTCCAGGTTCCAGCCGATCTTGTCGGTGAACGGCTTGAGCAGCGGAATGTCCTCGTGGAAGGCCCGCTCGATGGCATCACGGCTGTCCCGGAACTGGATCACGCCGTAACCGGCCGCGAGCACGAACAAACCCTTGACGAAGCGCTCCACGGCCAGCAACCGCAAAATGATCGCGTCACGCAGCGCCCGCCCCCGCGGCACGAGCGGCGCGTCGGCGGCCGGCCCGGCCATCCGCGGCTCCCCCAGCACGAAGTCCCCGCACCGCAGGCACCGCCAGGCCACACCCAGCGCCGTCTCGGCGTGCAGCCGCGCACGAAGGTCATCCTCAGCAGGCGCATAGGTCAGATGCCCACGCCGCCCGCAGACCAACAGGTTCACATCCACAGCACAGTTGATACAACACCCAGTCACGGCCCCAAGGACCAGACCGTTACCTCTCAGTGCGCTTTAGCAAGCACACGGTTGGTAGTCCTGCCTTGCGGCGGGACGGTCCCGGTCTGACCGGCGGGTGCCGTGCCGGGTTGAC
>NZ_LLZH01000339.1:0-47594 GCF_001509495.1 Actinoplanes awajinensis subsp. mycoplanecinus
GTGGTGGTGCTGGTACTGCTGGCCGGGGCGGTGGTGGGTGGGCTGTTGGTCGCCGGGCCGGGGGGGGTGTTCGCGGCCGGGTTCGTAGTGGTTGCGGCCGGTGCGGGGGTGTCGAAGCCGGGGAGGCCACCACTTGGCGCCGGGCTGGTGGTGGCGGAGGCGATAGGGGGCGCGTTGACCACTGTCGAGGTCTGCGGCGCTGTCGCGGGTGGTGGTGTGCCGGTGGTCCCGGGGTTGCTGCGGGTCGGCGTGGTCTCGCTCGTGCCGGTGGCCGGGTTCGTGCCGGAGGGCTGATTGCCCACGCTGCTGGGATTGCCGGTTGCGGTATTCGTGGTGCCGGGGTTGGGATTGCCGGTGTTCTGGATACCGGTGTTCGACTGTCCCGTACCGATAGTGGTGTCGCCGGAGTGCGAGATGTCCGGCTGAACGGCGGTTCCAGTCCCGCCGTTACCGACAGTGGTGGTGCCATTCCCGGTATAACTGCCGACGGATCCGCTGTTTGCCGTATCGGTGCTGGTATTGCTTCCGCTGGAATTTGTTCCACCGTTGTTTCCGGTGACCGTTTGGTCACTGGTGGGATTGCCGGTGACGGAATTGCCGTCTGGGCCGGTGGCCGATGGCGAACCGCCCGGGGAATTACCGCCGATGGAAATCGTGCTCGGCGCGCCGTCGCCGGTGGTGGCGCCGACCGAGCCGGTGCCTGTCCCGCCGGTGCCAGTCCCGGTGCCAGTCCCGGTGCCCGTGCCGCCGGTGCTGGTGCCCGTGCCGTCTGTGCCGGTGCCGCCAGTTCCTGTGCCCGTGTCGATACCGCCAGTGCCGCTGGTGCCCGTGCCGGTCCCGGTCCCGGTGCTGCCGGTGCCCGTGCTGCCGGTCCCGGTGCCCGCGCTGCCGGTTCCCGTGCCCGTGTCGGTGCCTCCGGTTCCGGTGCCCGTGCCGCCAGTTCCGGTGCCCGTGCCGCCAGTTCCGGTGCCCGTGCCTCCGGTTCCCGTGCCCGTGCTGCCGGTGCCGGTGCCGGTGCTGCCAGTTCCCGTGCCGGTGCCCGTGCCGCCGGCTCCCGTGCCCGTGCCGGTGCTGCCGGTCCCAGTGCCCGCGCCTGTGCCTGTGCCTGTGCCTGTGCCCGTGCCTGCACCTGTGCCTGTGCCCGCGCCGGTTGGGTTGGGGGTTGGTGAGCCGGTGTCGGTGTGGCTGCCGGTGCCGGTGGTCGGGGGAGCCACGCCGGTGGTCAGCGCCGGCGGGGTGTTCCCGCCTGAGCCGACCGCGGACTTCAGCGTCGACGGCGGCAGGTCGCCGTGCGCGCCGCCGGTGCCCGGCCCGATCGCCTGGCCGATCTCGTAGGCGCCGTTGTGCGCCATCCCGCCGATGATCGAGGAGGTGAACGTTGCGCCCGGGTTGAAGCCACCGCCGCCGACGATCATGTTGAACAGGCCCTCGAACAGGGTCTCGGCGCCGCCGGACAGCACCTCGCCGCCGAAGACGTTCTTGGTGAACTTCGGGAAGAACTTCCCGCCGATCATGTGCATCCCGGCGACGCCGCCGCCGATGAACGCGCCGCCGGCGAACGACATCCCCAGGTCTTTGTAGTCGAAGCCGTGCCGGTGGCCCTCGGCCATCTGCACGATCTGCCCGGCCGCGCTCTGCCAGAGCTCCTCGAGACCCTCCTGGACCGCTTCCCACACCAGGTGCTGCAGCACCTGTCGCAGCCGGGTGGACAGCATCTCGATGAGCGTCTTGACGATCTCCTGGCCGATTTTGATCAGCCCGGGGACCGCCGGTGCGCCGAAGCCCGAGGAGAGCGCGATCGCGATCTCGACGACCTGGGTGAACGCCGCGATGACGATGCCGTACTGGGTCGACTCGGAGTCCAGGGCGAACTGGTACGACGCACCGCCCAGCGACGTCGAGATGTTCGCGCCCTGCGGGATGCTCTGGGTGATCCCGCGCGAGAACCGGCCGAACGCCTCGGCGGCCTGGCCGTCCTGGTGGGCGCTCAGCGCGTTGCCCAGGTTGGCCGTCGCGGCCATCCCGCCGAGCAGCGTGTTGGTGAACTGGTAGAGGTCGTCGCCCATCGCGCGCAGCTGGGTCGGGTCGGCCTGCGGGAACTCCTCGCCGACGCCGTACAGGATCAGGTCGTAGACCCACTGCCATTCGGGGTCGTGCGGGATGTGGAAGTCGGGCACGGGAGGTCAGTAGGCCGGGCCGAGCGGTGCGGCGCTGCCGTCCGCGGTGAAGCTGAGGAACATCGGCCGGTAGCCGGACGCCGTCGGGTCGGCATGCGGGTTGTCCTTGACCATGAAGAACTGCCTGCCGTCCGGGTCGAGCGGCCGGCCCTCGGCGTTGGTGACCGGGGTGTGACCGATCGGGGCCACCGCGTCGTAGAGGCTGGCGTCGATGCGGGTGGTGCCGTTGGCGAACGGGTTCAGCGCCTCGAGGCGGTAGCCCTCGGGCAGCGGCCGGCCGTCGACGAGCGCGGTCGTGTACTCGGGCTTGGCCACGTACGACGAGATCGCCGGGATGGCCGGCGTGAGCGCGGCGCTGATCCGCGGGGTGAGCTGGGCGTCCTCCAGCGGCAGGCCGTCGGAGTCCGCCACGGCCAGCCGGGCCGTCTTGGCGAGCGGCGGCCGCCCCTCGGTCTCGGTCGCCAAGGTGCGGGCGAGCAGTGGCTGCGCCTCGGTCCGGGCCGACATGGTCCGGGCGAGCAGCGGCTGTGCCTCGGTGGCGGGCCGCGTGGACCGGGTGAGCCGGGACATCGGCTCGGCCGGGGTGCCCTCGGTGACCCGGGCGGTGGCGACGGTGCCGGTGGGCACCGACAGGTCGCTGAAGTCCTGCTCCATCTTGTAGCCCGCGGTGCGCGCGTCGTCGTCGGCCGCGCGGTACTGCCGGCCGCCGGTGGTCAGGCCCTCGGAGGTGTAGTCCAGGGTCCCGCGGACCGAGCCGACCAGCGCCTCCAGCTGGTCCAGCCCGGCCAGGAACTTCTTGGAGAACTCCCGGCCGGTCTCGTCGTCGCCCCACGCCTCGCCGTACTGGTTGCGCAGCTGGTGAATGGCCCGCACGTGCCGGGCGTACGTGTCGGAGTGCTCGCCGTAGGCCCGGCCGACGTTGACGACGCCGTCGGGGTTGACCCACATCTGTCCGCGCGCGGTGCTCATGCCGTCGGCCCCCGCATCCCGAGCATCTCGCGGACGCTGGTCGCGATCCGCGGTTCGGCCGGCAGGTACGCGTCGGCACCCGCCTTGCCCCGCACGAGATCCGCGGCGTTCAGGCCGTCCGGCAGCATCGGGGCGAGGATCTGCGCGGCCTGGTCCATGGCCGCCTCCTTCGCCTCGGCGAATGTGGTCATAACCACAGCGGTCAGATCGGACGGTGTCATCCGGCGGTACGCACCGTTGGCGAACTGGATGTCGGTGAGCACCCCGTTCTGACCGACCGTGACGGTGACTTCGCGGCGCGGTGAGGTGGCCGAGGCCGAGATCTCGCTCATTTTCCGCTGCATGTCCGCGAGGTTGTCGCGTTGTCGCTGGTACTCCGCGAAGAGCTGCTCGATGCGCTCGCTGCCGTTCATGCAACCCCCTCGGTGAGCACCTGCGGCGGCGGTGCAGCCCAGGCCCGCGAGACAATAGCAAGCTTGGGAAAATTCGTCGTTACGTCGCCTTGTCTCCGTATGTTTTCCTGATTGCGCCCTGCCCAAAAGATGCCCGCCTTCTGCCACTGGTGTTTGACAGGTCTCATGGCGGGCGGTTTCATGACGTCGACATGCGTGGATCGGGACGGATGTCGTAAACAGCTTTGGCGCGAATCGGCATCCACTTCGGACCGTGTGTTCCCAGACCTGTACCACGAAGAGGAGCTACCGACGTGACGATGCCTACGGTGCAAACCAGCCAGCAGGGCATGCAGTTCGCTGCCCAGCAGTTCTCCGACCGGGCCACCGAGTTCACCGGCTACCTGCAGAACGTCAACTCCAACATGGCCACCCTGCAGAGCAGCTGGACCGGCACGGCGTCCAACGGCTTCAACCAGGCCATGGACAGCTGGGAGAACTCGTTCAAGCGGGTCATCGACGAGCTGGTCAACATGCTCGAAGTGATGGGTGTCACGACCAAGGGCTACACCGAGGCCGAGGACTCGGCGGCGCAGACCGCGCAGTCGTTCGGGCAGGCCCTCCCCGGTATCTGATCCGCCCTCCCCACCACCCCTCAGCTTCAGAAAGGACCCGACACGGTGTCCGACTTCCGGTTCGACTTCAATCAGGCCGATGCCACCCTGTACGACATGAACCAGATCAACACCCGCATCAAGTCGGCGCTGACCGACATGGAGCAGAGTGTCGAGCGCAGCATGGCCGACTGGACGGGTGCCGCCCGCGAGCAGTACACGGTCTCCAAGCAGGTCTGGGACCAGTCCGCCAACGAGATGTCCACCTACCTCGACCAGGCGCGCTCCACCCTGCTGCAGATCTCGGACAACTACGGCACGACCGAGCAGCGGCAGGCCTCGATCTGGAACGACGTCCGCGGCGGCTGACCGCCCGGGCCGGCGTCGCACGACGCCGGCCCACCCCGCCGGCCGCAGGGCCGGTTCCTCGCCGGCCTGGCGTGCCTGACCAGGCCGGCGATGCGTTCTCACCAAGCCCGAGCGACGGAGGTCAGCTGACATGGGCGCGAACATGGACTACGCCAACACCGAGGCGATCAAGCAGATCGGCGTCCTAGGCACGCACGACGGCACCATCGGCAAGCCGGCGGGCTGGACCGACTCGTTGATCGACAAGATCCATCAGGACCTGACGAACTGGAACAACCACCACACCGGCAGGTACCAGCCGCCGTTCGACTGGGCCGGGTACAACCAGGAGCAGAAGGACACCTACCAGTGGTACAAGGACAATGTGCTCGAAACGAGCCACTGGAAAGAGCTCGTCAAGACCTACCAGGGCACGACCCAGCCGGCCACGGTCACGCCGGACGCGTTTGACCCGCACCACACGTACATCCCGACGAAGGATTCCGGCTTCGCCCAGCCGAACATCCCGACGTACGACGTGCAGAACAACCCGGACGGCAACCTGGTCGTCAGCCACCAGGCGATCCAGCACTTCATCGACGCGCTGAAGGCGGTCGCCGACCCCGCCGGCACCGGGATCCTGATCGACGCGCACAACCAGCTCAAGGACGTCCACATGAAGCCGGGCGGTTTCGCCAAGGCCGAGGTGATGCGCCAGAAGATCGAGGGCACCGGCTCGACCAGCTCGGGTCTCAAGGGCGAGGCGATGGACCTGATGCTGACGCTGCAGACGGCGCTGGTCGACCTGCAGGTCGACCTGAAGCAGATGATGGACGAGTACGAGACGGCCGAGGAGTTCAACACCGTCACGACCACCCAGCTCGACGGCGTGATGGACGACGCCTGGGCCCAGATCACCAGCGTCGGCAACCACGGCAGCAGCTCCGCCTGACCGCCGCGGCGCCGGGCCCGGCCGTGGCCCGGCGCGCGTAACTTTCAGTTCTCTCGAGGATCAGGGCGATGGCGAAGCAGTACGACCGCAAGGACTGGGAAGAATCCGGGGGCGGCTGGTGGTCGCCGACCACCGTCGACGCCACGGACCTCAACGACTACCAGGGCTGGGCCCGGACGTCCGGCGGCTGGGCGATGCTGCGGGCCTCGATCACCGGCGCCGCGGGCATCGCCACGCCGGAACAGATCGCCCGGGCCGCCACGCTGGTCAACGCGCAGTCCGTGATGGACGCGTATGCCGCCTTCCAGCGCGCGCTCAGCACACTGCTGTGGCTCGAGACGTTTGTGCACGACCAGTCCAAGGCGATCGCCGGTGAGGGCCGGGGCTGGCAGGGGACGGCCGCGAACGCGTTCCTCACCAAGATGGAGGGGCTCTCCAAGAGCATCGGCAAGCAGGCCGAGCACATCTCCGGCGCCGCCGGGATCGGCAGCATCAACTCGGTCCCGTCGCAGCTCAACGCGAGTGCTCAGTACCTGCAGTGGGGCCAGAAGACGATGGCCTACCTCGACGAGTCGTTCGCGGCGCTGTCCCGGGAGGCGAACAACGCGGTCGGCAGCAACGGCCTGGTCTCGATCACCGGCAGCCCGTTCGAGAAGCCGATGACGGAGGCGATGCTCAAGGTCGTCGACACGGTGGCCACCCAGTACGAGGCGACCACCAGCGCGGTGAACGCGAACACCGGCAGCAACGCCCCGGTGAACACGCCGACCCCGAGCCCCAGCACCCCGAACGTCTCGACGCCGAACGTCAGCACCCCGAACATCTCGACGCCCAACATCAGCACGCCCAACATCAGCACCCCGAACATCTCGACCCCGAACATCAGTACGCCGAACGTCAGCACCCCGAACATCTCGACCCCGAACATCAGCACGCCCAACATCTCCACGCCCAACATCTCGACCCCGAACATCTCCACGCCGAACGTCAGCACGCCGAACATCTCGACCCCGAACATCTCGACCCCGAACATCTCCACGCCGAACATCAGCACCCCGAACATCTCGACGCCGAGCTTCAGCACCCCGACCACGGGCCTGCCCGGCTTCGACACACCGACCGGCACCGGGATCGGTGGCGGCAGCGGCGGATCGGGCCTGACCGGCGGCGGTGTTCCGACGTTCACCGCGCCGCAACTGCCCAAGCCGCCCGGCACGTCCGGCGGCACCGGCATCGGTGGTGGCGCCGGATCCAGCGGGGGCATCGGCTCCGGCACCGGCGTGGGCGCGTTCACCCCGCCGAAGGTCCCGTCCGCGCCGACCGCGAACACGTCCGGCGGCACCGGCATCGGTGGTGGGATCGACATCCCCGGCCTCACCGGCCCCGGCGTCGGCGGTGGCAGCGGCGGTGGCGTGGGCGCGGGCATGCCGGGCGGTGGCATGCCCGGTGGCGGCGCGGGCGGTGGCGCCGGCGGCGTGAGCCTGCCGGACGCCCCGGACTCGCACGGCCTGCTGACCGGCGACGAATCGGACTGGAAGCCCACCACCATCGGATCGGTCGACGTGCCGGACGCGCCCGGCGGTGCCAACCCCGGTGGCAGCGGTCTGGGCGGCATGCCCGGCGGCGGGATGCCGGGCGGCGGTGCCGGTGGTGGCGCGGGCGGGGTGAGCCTGCCGGACGCTCCGGACGCGGGTGGGCTGCTGACCGGTGACGAGGCGGACTGGCAGGCGCCGACGCTGGGGTCGGTGGACGTGCCGGACGCGCCCGGTGGTGCGAACCCCGGTGGCAGCGGTCTGGTGGTGCGAACCCCGGTGGCAGCGGTCTGGGTCAGATGCCCGGCGGTCAGATGCCCGGCGGTGGTGCGCCCGGTGGTGCCGGTGGCGTGAGCCTGCCGGACGCCCCGGACGCGGGTGGGCTGCTCACCGGCGACGACACCGACTGGTCGGGCGTCAAGCTCGGCGGGGTCGACGGGCCGGACGCGCCCGGCGGCGCCGACGCCGGCGGTGCGGGCCTGGGCACGACGCTGCCGGCCGGTGGCAACCCGCTCACGGCCGCGCCGCACCTGGTGCCGGTGGCGCCGATCGAACGGCCCGAGGCGGCGCAGCGCGACGACGCGGCGTGGCAGGGCGAGCCGGGCAGCGGGACGGACCCGTCCGTCCCGGTGACCGCGCTGCCCGAGGCCCCCACGCCGGTCGAGGTCCCGATGCCGATGCAGGCCGTCGACGTGATGCGCTCCCCGGTCCCGGCGGTCGAGGCCCCGGGCAAGGACAAGCGCGACGACGACCTGCTGATCCTGCCGTTCCTGCCGGTCCGCGGTTCGTCCGACGAGGAGCCGCAGGAGAAGACCCCCGGCGAGCAGGCCGGCGAGACGCCGATCGCGGAGGAGCCGGAGCCGGCCACGGCCGAGAACCTCGGTTTGCTGCCGTCGCTGGCCGCCGTCACCGAGGAGATCGACGAGCGTGCCGAGCCCGAGGCCCCGGACGCCGCCGAGCTGCTGACCGAAGCACCCGAGCGGTGGACGCCGCAGGCCGAGGCCGAGATCGAGGCGGATATGCTCCCGGCCGCCGAGGATCACGTACCGGTGGTCCGGCCGGACGAGTCCGGCGGGGACACCGCGGGCTGGGACGACGCCGGCGACTCGTGGTGGTTGCAGGACGAGCCGAACCGTACGCACGAGGAGAAACCAGCCGATGCCTGATCGGAACGAGGACGGGCTCGCCGCGCCGCGTCCGGTCTGGCGGCCCACCAAGCCGGCCACGGACCAGGACCTGATCCCGACCGTCGGGTGTGGTGGCGAGGGACCGATCCTCAGCGTGGACGAACGCTGGGAAATGATGAACGCCCTGGCCCAGGAGATGGACGAGGCCAAGGAACGCGAGCAGGCCGAGGCCGAGGAGAAGGCCAAGGAGAAGGAGAGCCGGGCCCGCGGCGACGAGGAGGACGAGGCCCGCGTGGTCGAGCGCTTCCGAAACGACCGGTACGCCGTCAAGCTGCTGCAGCAGAGCGACGACGTCTGGGGCGGCGGCGCCGGCGACACCGGGGTGCTCGGATGAGCACGGTCACCGTCAAACGGCCGCCGCGCGCGACCGGCCCGGACGGCCCCGAGGGCGAGATCGACCTGCAGGAGCCGCCGCTGATGGCCGAGGAGGCCCCGCTCGACTTCCGGTCGTTCGCGATGATCGTGCCGATGGGCCTGGGCATGGGCGGCATGATGGCCATGTTCGGCCTCTACAGCAAAGCGCCGATCATGTACGTGATGGGCGGCGCGATGGCCGGCGGCATGCTGCTGATGGGCGTCATGCAGATCGGCAAGTCGGCCTCCGAACGCAAACGCAAGATGCGCGGCGAACGCCGGGACTTCCTGCGCTACATCGCCCAGCTGCGCAAACAGGCCCGTACCGCGGCCGCGCAGCAGCGCGAGTTCGTCCTGTGGAACAACCCGCAGCCGAGCTGGCTGTGGTCGATCGCGATGAGCAGCCGGCTGTGGGAACGGCGGGCCAGCCACGACGACTTCGGCCGGGTCCGGATCGGGCTGGGCCGGCAGAACGCGCTGCTGAAGTTCATCCCGCCGACCACCAAGCCGATCGAGGACCTCGAACCACTCTCGTCGATCTCGCTGCGCCGCTTCTCCGAGGCGTACCGCACGGTCGGCGGCATCCCGGTCTCGGTGGGGCTGCGCAGCTTCACCAGCATCGAGCTGGAGGGCGAGGCCGAACCGGCGATCGACCTGGTCCGGGCGATGCTGGCGCAGCTGGCCACGTTCCACGCCCCGGACGAGGTGCGCATCGCGGTGCTGGCCACCGAGGTGCACCGCCAGCCGTGGGAGTTCATCAAGTGGCTGCCGCACAACGCGCACCCCAGCGCGGTGGACGCGGCCGGCCCGGTCCGGTTGTTCGCGAGCAGCCACGACGACCTGATGGACCTGCTCGGCGCGGAGGTCGGTGACCGCGGCGACCACGACCGGACCGCCCGCCCGTCGACCGCCGAACCGTTCGTGGTGGTGCTGGCGCACCTGGCCGACATCCCGGACAGCTCCCGGCTGCTGGGCACCGGCATCCGCAACGTCGTGCTGATCGACCTGACCGGCACCATGCCCGGCGGGCCGAAGGTGCTGCGGCTGAGCGTGCAGGACGACAAGGTGACGTTCCCGGCCGGCGACGCGGTCGGTTCCGCGGTGCGCGACGTGCTCGACGGCACCCAGGCGCTGGCGCTGGCGCGCAGCATGGCGCCCAAACGCACCAGCGGCACCCTCGACGTGGTCGACGAGCCGCTGACCAACGACTTCGAGCTGACCTCGCTGCTGGGCATCCGCGACCTCAACGCGTACGACGTACAAGCGCTGTTCCGCACCCGCAATCCGCAACGGAACCGCCTGCAGGTGCCGATCGGGGTCACCGAGGACGGCGAGGTCATCGAGCTGGACCTCAAGGAGTCCGCGCAGGGCGGCATGGGACCGCACGGCCTGCTGATCGGCGCCACCGGCTCCGGCAAGAGCGAACTGCTGCGCACCCTGGTCTGCTCGCTCGCCGCCACCCACTCCTCGGAGATCCTCAACCTGGTCCTGGTCGACTTCAAGGGCGGCGCGACCTTCATGGGCATGGAGCGGCTGCCGCACACCTCGGCGGTGATCACCAACCTCGCCGACGAGCTGCCGCTTGTCGACCGGATGCAGGACGCCCTCAACGGCGAGATGACCCGGCGCCAGGAGCTGCTGCGCGCCAGCGGGTACGCGTCGCTGTTCGACTACGAGAAGGCCCGCTCGGCCGGCGCCCAGCTGGTGCCGTTCCCGGTCCTGCTGATCATCGTGGACGAGTTCAGTGAGCTGCTGTCGAGCAAGGCCGAGTTCATGGACCTGTTCGTGTCGATCGGCCGGCTGGGCCGCAGCCTCGGGGTGCACCTGCTGCTCGCCTCGCAGCGGCTCGACGAGGGCCGGATCAGCCGGGTCGAGGGCCACCTGTCGTACCGGGTGGCGTTGCGCACGTTCTCCTCGATGGAGTCGCGCGCGGTGATCGGCGTCGGCGCGGCCTACGAGCTGCCGTCCGAGCCCGGCAACGGCTACCTGAAGATCGACACGACGAACCTGGTGCGGTTCAAGTCCGCGTACGTCTCCGGCCCGTACACCGGCGCCGGTGGGCGGGTCGCGGTGGCCGGCGGGCCGGCCGGGTCCCGGGACGTCGTCGAGTTCACCACCCGGCGTATCGCCGGCGGCTACGACCCGGCGCGCGAGCTGGCCGAGGCCGGCCCGGTGCTCGCCGAGGACTTCGCCACCCCGACCGGGCCGAGCATGGTCGAGGTGCTGCTGGACCGGCTGGCCGGGTCCGGCCCACCGGCTCGCCAGGTGTGGCTGCCGCCGCTGTCCGCCGCGCCCAGCATGGACTCGCTGCTGCCCAGCGTGGTACCGGACCCGCGACGCGGGATGACCGTCGACGACCCGGCGATGCAGGGCAAGCTGCGGGTGCCGATCGGGATCGTGGACCGGCCCGCCGAGCAGATCCGCGAGCTGCTGACCGCCGACCTCGGTGGCGCCGACGGGCACGTCGGGATCGCCGGCGCCGCACAGAGCGGCAAGTCGACCCTGCTGCGCAGCCTGATGCTTGCGCTCGCGCTGACCAACACCCCGCGCGAGGTGCAGTTCTACGGGCTCGACTTCGGCGGCGGCGGGCTCGCCTCGATCGCCGGGCTGCCGCACGTCGGCTCGATCGCGACGCGACTCGAACGGGACCGGGTCGTTCGTACCATCGAAGAGATCTTGCAAATCATGGAGCGCCGCGAAGCGGAATTCGCCCAGCGCGGGCTCGACTCGATGGCCTCCTACCTGGCCGCCTGTGCGCGCGGTGAGATCAACGACCGGTTCGGTCACGTGTTCCTGGTGATCGACGGCTGGTACACGATGAAGCAGGACTTCCAGGAGCTCGACAGCAAGTTCCAGGAGATCGTCTCGCGGGGCCTGTCGTTCGGCGTGCACGTGATGGTCACCGCGACCCGCTGGTCGGAGATGCGCACCTGGCTGCGTGACCTGATGGGCACCCGCCTCGAACTGCGGCTGGCCGACTCGATGGAGTCCGACGTCGGCGCCCGCAAGGCGGCCACCGTGCCCAACCAGTCCGGTCGCGGCCTGACCTCGACCGGCCTGCACTTCCTCGGTGGCCTGCCGCGGATGGACGGGCTGTCCGCGGTCGGTGACCTGGCCGAGGCGACCAAGGCGGTGGTCGAGGAGATCGGCACGTTCTGGCCCGGCCCGCTGGCCCCGCAGGTGCGGATGCTGCCGCCGAGCCTGCCGGCCGCGAGCCTGCCCGACCCGGAGCCGGAGTTCCGGGTCTGCCTGGGCCAGGACGAGCAGCGCATCGCCCCGGTCTGGCACGACTTCCTGGCCACCCCGCACCTGCTGGTCTTCGGTGACAACGAGACCGGCAAGACGAACATGCTGCGGCTGGTGCTCGCCGCCATCCAGCGCCGCTACACCCCCGAGCAGGCCAAGGTGGTGCTCGGTGACTCGCGGCGCGACCTGGACACCGCGATCGACGCGGCCTACCAGGTGGGTGCGGCGTTCACCGGCGACCGGCTCTACGAGCTGGCCGGGCAGACCTCGGTCTCGATGACCAGGCGGCTGCCCGGCGCGGACATCTCCTCGGAACGGATGCGCCGCCGCGACTGGTGGGAAGGCCCGGAACTGTTCGTCGTGGTCGACGACTACGACCTGATGACCAAGGGGGTCGGTGTCGGCTCGACCCTGGAACCGCTGCTCCCGCTGCTGGCGCAGGGCTCCTCGGTCGGGCTGCACGTGATCCTGGCGCGCAGCACGTCCGGCGCGATGCGGGCCATGATGGACCCGGTCGTGCGCCGGATGTGGGAGCTGGGCACCCCGGCCACGCTGTTCTCCTACCCCAAGGAGGAGGGCAAGTTCCTGGGCGAGGCCGCGCCGCGGCGGCTCCCGCCCGGACGCGCCCAGCTCGTCACCCGCCGTGGTGTGCGCCTGATGCAGACCGGTCACGTCAGCACCGGCACACACCGATGAGATCCGCACCAGGGCGCCCCGCGCCGATGAAAGAGGTACCCCGATGACCGCGGCGATGAGCGGCGAGATCTGCCGGATCACCGTGACCGGACCCGACCGCCAGGTGGACCTGGCGGTCCCGGTCGGCATCCCGGTCGCCGACCTGTTGCCGCAGCTGTTGCAGCTGACCAGCAGCGGGCCCGGCTTCGAACGTGACCTGCCGGAGGGCCCCTGGGTGCTGCAGCGGCTCGGTGCGGTGCCGTTCGAGCTGTCCGGCACTCCGGAGAGCCTCGACTGGATCGAGGGCGAGCAGCTGTACCTGCGTCGCGCCGAGGACCCGCTGCCCGAACTGGACTTCGACGACCTCGCCGAGGGTGTCGCCACGATGGTCAACCGGCGCACCGACCGGTGGCAGGCCGAACACCGCCGGCCGTTGTTCCTGGTGCTCTCCGCGATCGTGATGCTGGTGGTGGCCCGGGCCGTGGTGGCACACGGCCCGCTGCTGCCGCAGATCGTCAGCGGCGCGGTGCTGTCGCTGGCGCTGCTGGCCGCCGCACTGGTCAGCGCGCGCCGGCTGACCGACGGCAACTTCGCGCTGCTGTTCGGCTGCGGCGCGGTGTTCTTCGCCGCGATCGCCGCGTCCAGCGCCGTCGACGACCAGCTCGACGGGGTGGCCTGGACCGGTCCGGCGGTGCTCGCCGGCGCGGTGGCCGCCACCGCGGTCAGCGCGCTGCTGCTGGTCTTCCAGCGCACCGTCACCCCGCACATGCCGTTCGCACCGATGCTGTTCGTCGGGCTGACCGCGCTGACCGTGGTGCTGACCATCCTGCTCGGCGACGCGGCCGGCGCGAGCGCGGCGACCACGTCGGCGGCGGCCAGCGCGGTGCTGTTCGCGGTGATCGTGCTGGCGCCCCGGTTCGCGGTGAAGCTGTCGCGCCTGCGCGGCCCGCAGCTGCCCAAGACCGGCGAGGACATGGCCTATGACATCGAGCCGGACGACTCGAGCCTGGTCAAGGAGCGCGCCGACAACGCCGAGACGTACCTGACCGTGGCGATCGTGGTGGCCGCGGTGCTGCTGCCGGTGCTGTTCCACTTCGTCAACCAGGTGTCCGGCTGGTCCGGCTGGACGCTGGTGCTGCTGGTGTCGAGTGCGGTGCTGCTGCGCTCGCGGACGTTCTTCGGGCTCTGGCAGCGGCTCGCCCTGGTCGCCGCGGGTGTGGCCGGCTACGTCCTGGTGCTGCTGCGGCTGGCCGACAGCATGCCCTCGGGCGGGCGGTTCACGCTGATCGGTGTGCTGCTCGTGCTGCTGATCCCGCTGGTGCTCGCCGCCCTGCGACCGTGGCCGCAGCGGATGCTGCCGTTCTGGGAGTACTCGGCGACCTTCTTCGACGTGGCCTCCGGCGTCGCGATCCTGCCGATCCTGGCGCAGACGCTCGGGCTCTACGCCTGGGCCCGCGGACTGTTCGGGTAGGCGGGCGTGCAGACCCAACGCGACCACGTGCACGCCCATCAGTTCATGATGGGCCGGCTCGGTTCGGCCCTGGTGCAGGGCGACCCGACCAGCGCCGAGATCCCCGGT
Source organism: Actinoplanes awajinensis subsp. mycoplanecinus (assembly GCF_001509495.1). Classification (NCBI taxonomy): domain Bacteria; kingdom Bacillati; phylum Actinomycetota; class Actinomycetes; order Micromonosporales; family Micromonosporaceae; genus Actinoplanes; species Actinoplanes awajinensis. The sequence continues at coordinate 14,026 of NZ_LLZH01000339.1, forward strand.
CACCGGGCGATGACCGGGCTGCTGTTCGGCATCCTGGTGGCGGCGCTCGGCATCGGCGGTGTCGCCGTCTACGGCTGGATCGTGCCCGGCGGCTCCACCGCGTACAGCAAACCCGGCAACCTCGTGGTGGAGAAGGAGACCGGCAACCGCTACGTCTACCTCGACGGCGCGCTGCGCCCGGTGGCGAACGTGACCACCGCGTCGCTGCTGCTCGGCAAGGCCATGACGGTCAAGCTGATCTCCCGTAACTCGATCAAGGACGTGCCGCGCGGTGCCGAGCTCGGCGACTCCGGCTGGCCGCAGTCGGTGTCCGGCGGCACCCGGGTGGCCGGGCCGTGGCTGGTCTGCCTGCCCGGCTCACTGGTCGAGAAGCCCGACCCGGCCGCGCTCGGCGTCAACCTGGACCCGCAGACCCCGGTCGCGGTGCTGCCGCAGGACCGGTTCAGCGTGGTCCGCAGCCCGGCCGGCGTCGCATACCTGATCATTCGTGGTCACAAGTTCCGGGTCGAGGCCGACTCGGTGCTGGTCGCGCTCGGCGCCAGCAACGTGCGGCCGATGCTCGCCCCGCAGACCTGGCTGGACTGGCTGCCCGACGGCGTGGCGCTCGGCCCGGCGAAGGTGCCCGGCGCCGGCACGTTCGGCCCGAAGGTCGGCGGGCAGCACCGCCGGGTCGGCACGCTGTTCCGCCAGCGGCCGGCCGGTGGCGAGGAGCAGCTGTTCGTGCTGCGCAAGGACGGCCTCGCCCCGATCAGCGCGACCGAGTTCCTGCTCGGCGCGGCCGCCGCGGCCACCCCGCCGATCGAGCTGGACGCCGCCGCCGTGGTCGGCGCGGCCCGCTCGAGCGACCGCACCCTGCTGGACCGGCTGCCCGACCTGACCGCGATGCGCCCGCAGGACCGCGGCTCGGCGGCGCTGTGCCAGCGGCAGCGGCCCAGCGGCGAGGACACCTTTGAGACCCAGATCGTGTTCACCGCCGCCGGTGCCTCCGGGGTGGACGCCACCGGCCGGGCCGGGGTGCTCGCCGCACCCGGCACCGGCATGGCCGTCGTCGCCGTGCCGCACCCGCAGAACCGGCGTGACCAGGTCGTCTACCTCTCCGAGTCGGGCACCGCCTACCCGGTGGCCGACACGGACAGCCAGAGCGCTCTCGGCCTCGACGGCACCCCGGTGCCGTTCCCGCAAAGCCTGCTGGCGGCCCTGCCGCACGGCCCGGCCCTGAGTCGCGGGGCGATCTACAGCCCCGCAGGAGGTTGATCGACATGGCGAACGGGATTCGTGGCCTGCTCCGTGGCAAAGGCGACGAGCCCGGCCGGGTCGAGCAGCACATCGTCGGCAACGCCACGGTGCTGCACGGCTCCGACCGGATCAGCGCGGAGGCGCAGACCCTGGCGATGGCCGTGGTGGCCGACGCCGACAACGACATCGTCGTGCTCGACCTCGGCGCCGGGATGCCGATCAACTCCTGGGAGGCGATGGCCCGGGTGCTGCCGCGCCGCCGGCGCGGCATCCGGCTGGTCGCCTGCGGGCGCTCCACCACCGCCGCGGCGATGGCCGGGCAGTGGTTGTCGGAGCGACTGAATCGTACGGTCATCGCGCCCGACGGTGAACTGATCCGCGGCTCGGCCGGCACCCTGTTCGTGCACTCCCAGCCGGGCAGCGGCTGGGTCCGGTTCCGCCCCGGCAAGACACCGACCTGGGAGTCCAAGCGCTACCCGGCGCCGTTGTGGGACCTCGCGGCGGTCGACAGCCGCGCGTCCAGCGCGATCGGCGAGATCGAACCGCTGCCCGGCGGCGTCTGGATCCACGACACCCGCGACACCGCCACGGTGGCCACCCACCGCCAGCACCTGATCACCGGCGTGCCCTGCCAGCCGGATGTGATGACCGTGCTGCTCGGCTGCCCCGGCACCCCGCCGCTGTCGCTCGACGACGTGGTGCGGTTCTGGCGTGGCCTCGACGAGGACGCCCGCGCCCGGACCCGCTTCGTGCAGTACGGCGACGTGCGGCTGCCCGAGGGCGAGGCGCTGGGCCAGGCGCTCGCCGACCTGCTCGCCGCGAACGTGATCTGCTACACCGGTGTCCCGGTCGGCACCCCGGACAAGTACGACCTGCGCACGGTCCTGCCGGACGGGACGCTCGGCTGGCCGCCGTTCGCCCGCGAACTCGGCTACGTGCCGCGCGTGCACAAGAACTCGCGGCCGCGCCGCCCGGTCGTGCTCAGCCACCGGGCGCCGCTGCGCTGGACCGACGAGATCGCGCCCCGGGTGTTCTGGTACGCCCCGGACGCGGTCGTCGAGGTGGTCGAGGCCGGGCTGTGGATCCGCGGGGTGGAGGAGCCGGGCAACGCCGAACGGGTCCGGGCCACCGCGCTCGACCCGCAGCAGAGCACGCTGATCTTCGACGACTCGGTGCCGGCGCAGACCGGCCGGATGCGCGAACTCGCCGCGGATCTGGCGGCCCGGCTCGACGACATGACCGCGCCGGGCGCGCTGGTGCCGGCGTCGGTGCTGGTGCCGGAGATGACCCGCGGCGGGCGGGCCACCGCCGCGGCCGACGTGGACGCGATCACGTCGCGGGCGCCGGTGGACGTGACGGTGCCGACGGTGGTGGAGTTGCCGGTTCCGGCGGCGGAGCCGCAGTCGTACCGGGCGCCGATGCCGGCCTTCGACGAGTCGCAGGCGTTCAGTGTGAGCGTGCCGTTGCCGGCGCCTTCGCCGGTGTTCGACGAGTCGCAGGCGTTCAGCGGGCCGTTGCCGGTGTTCGACGACTCGCAGGCGTTCAGCATGCCGCTGCCGTTGCCGGTGGTCGAGGAGCCGTCGGTGCTGGCTGTCGCCGAGCAGTCGTCCGCTTTGTTGCGGCCGCCGGTCGCTTATGAGCCGCCGCCGGTTGTCGAAGAGCCGGCCGCTGTTGAACAGCCGCCGGTTGTCGAAGAACCGGCGCCGGTTGTCGAAGAACCGGCCGCCTTTGAACCGGCGCCCGTCGTCGAGGAGCCGCCGGCGCCGGTCGCACTGGTCGCTCCCGACGAGCCGGTCGAGCTGCCGGCCGCGCCGGTCGACTTCCCCGCCGCCCCGGTCGCTCCGGCGCCGCCGACCACGGTGGACATCGCGCCACCGCCCCCGCCGGTCGAGCCACCACCCGCGGTCGAGCCGCCACCCCCGTTCGACCCGGGCATGGTCGCGCCCCCGATCGAGGTGCCGCTCTCGGCCGTCGTCGAGGTGGGCGTTCCCGCCGTCCAGCCCACGCCCGCCGCGTCGGCCCCGGCCCCGGTCGACCTCCCCGGCCCGGTCGAGATCGAGGCGCCGCCTGTCGTCGCCGCTCCGGTCGCGCCCGCCGCCCCGGCCGGCCCCCGGGTCCGGCAGCAGCCGGTGCCCGACCCGGCCACCAGCGCCCTGCTGCCCAACCGCCCCCTCGACGAGGAGCGCGTCTGGGTCCGGCGCACCCTGAGCCGTGACTTCGACACGATGGCCAGCTCGGTCGCCCGGATCATGTCGGAGCACCCGGGTCTGCAGAGCGCCGGCCACGGCACCGACGACGTGCTCGTCGACTCGGTCGCGGTCCGGCTGTTCCTGTCCGCCCGCGGCCCGGGTGTGGACGCCGGGCTGCGCGCCGGGCGCAACGGCCCGCACGTGCCGCTGGCCCGCTGCGCGGTCTCCGGTTTGTCGCGGCTGCCGTCGTTCCGCGGCACCACGATCTTCCGGATGTCGCCGCTGGCCGAGGAGTGGGAGCTCTACCGGCAGCGCCGGCTCTTCTCCGACTGGGGGTTCGTCACCGCGATGACCCAGCCGGACGAGGTGCAGGACGGCGACACCGACGTGCTGCTCTGGTCGATGACCGGGCGGCGCACCGCGCTGCTCGAGCCGCAGGACGACGAACGGATCGACGACCGGGTGGTGTTCCTGCCCGGCACCAGCTTCAAGGTCCTCGAGTTGCGCGAGCCGTCGGACGACGGGCGCGGCTCGATCCTGATGCGCGAGATCGGCAGCAACGAGATCGACGACGAGGGCCGGGTCGACCCGGACCGGGTCTCGCTCGACGAGCTGGCCGTCACGTCGTTGCATCGCAGCCTGGAACGATGGGCCGGCGCACCGGCCAAGCGACGGATCGGTTCGGCCGCGCGGGCACGCTTCGACGTGCTCCCGGGCCTGGAACGGCAGGAGGTGACCCGGTGATGAGCCGACAGGTTCTGGTGGTGGGCTCGCGCCAGCCCGGCGCGTACCCGACGATCGGTGCGGCGCTGGCCCGGGCCGAAGCCGGTGCGACGATCAGCGTGCACCCGGGCCGGTACACCGAGAAGCTGGTGCTCGGCAACCGGGTGACGATCAGCGCCGAGGACGGCGGCCCGGTCGAGGTGCACGTCGAGCAGGGCAGTGTGCTGGTCGTGCACGGCGAGGGCGCCCAGCTGCGCGGGCTCACCCTGTCCAGCGGCGACCCGAAACTCGCCGCCGTCGACGTCTACGCCGGCGAGGTCGCCCTGGACGGCTGCACGATCGCCGGCAGTTCCTGGGTCACCGTGCTGGCCCGGCTGCAGGGGTCGCTCGCGATGCGCCGCTGCGAGGTGTCCAGCAGTGCCGGCGCCGGGATCGTGATGATGTCCTCGGGCACCGGCACCGTCGAGGACACCACGATCAAGGACGTGACCACCTCGGGCATCGTGGTCGGTGAGACCGCCACGCTCACCCTGCGCCGCTGCACCGTGCGCGACACCCCGGCCAACAGCATCTGCGCCAACGGCGACAGCCGGCTGGTGATGGACCAGTGCGAGATCGTCGGCGCGCGCAAGCCCGCCCTGGTGGTGGAGCAGAAGGCACACGCCCGGATCACCGGGCTGACCGTGCGCGACAGCGCGAACGTCGACGTGTTCCTGCGCGGTGAGATCGACGTGACGGTCACCGACTCCACGTTCAGCGGTGCGGCACTGCAGGCGGTCCACATCACGGATAATGCAACCCCCCATTTCGTACGCTGTACCTTCACCGGGATCGGGCACACCGCCGTACACCTGACGGGTTCGGCGAAGCCGGAATTCACCGACACGACGGTGACCGGAACCCCGATAGCGGTCCTGACCGAGGCGAAGGCCTCGCCGACGTTCAGCGGTCTGACCGTGCGCGGCACCCGGGACAACGTGGCGGTGTTCGGTGGCGGCGGGACCGTGACGCTGCACCGGCTGCGCGCCGAGGTGGAGACCGGCGCCGGTGTCGTGGTGCGCGACGAGACCGTCCTGGAGGGCTCGGATCTGGCCGTCGACGGCGGGGTCGCGCTCGAGTTCAGCGGCCAGGCCCGCGGCACCGTGCGCGACGCCCGGTTCGACGGCAGCGCGCCGGCCACGGTCACCGTCGGCACCGGCTCGTCGCTGACGCTCAGCTCGATGGTGGCCCGCGGCTGCGGTGTGCGGGTCGACGGCGGTCAGCTGCAGCTCAAGGACAGCGAGATCACCGGCGCGCCCGGCGACGGGCTGCTGGTCACCGGCGGCGGCCAGGTGACCGCCACCCAGGTCCGGGTGCGCGACGCCAAGGGCAACGGGATCGCCCTGGCCGACGGCGCCCGGGGCCGGGTCGTCGACTGCGAGATCCTCGGCAGCGGCGCGGCCGGGATCAGCGCCGAGAACACCGAGCCGGTCACCGTGACCCGCTGCGTCGTGCAGGACAGCACCGGCGAGGACATCCACCGGGGCACCGGAGCGCAGCTGAGCCTGGACTCGGTGACCACCGGCCGGCGTGCCCAGGGATCCGGTGGCCCGGCCGCCGGGCGTGCCGGGTCCGCGTCGGGCCCGGCCACCGGCGACGGCGAGTCCGGCCCGGCCGGCAAGGACGAGCCGGAGGGTGAACTCGCCGGCCCGCTGCGCGAACTCAACGCGCTGATCGGCCTGCGCGGGGTGAAGAAAGAGGTCACCGCCCTGATCAACCTGATCAGGATGTCGCAGGTACGGATGCAGATGGGCCTGCCGATGCCGCCGATGAGCCGGCACCTGGTCTTCGCCGGCCCGCCCGGTACCGGTAAGACCACGGTCGCCCGGCTCTACGGCTCGGTCCTGGCCGAACTGGGCATCCTGTCCAAGGGCCACATGGTCGAGGCGGCCCGCGCCGACCTGGTCGGGCAGTACATCGGCTCGACCGCGATCAAGACCACCGAGCTGGTCACCAAGGCGCTCGGCGGGGTGCTGTTCATCGACGAGGCGTACACGTTGTCGGCGGGTTCCGGCGGCTCCGGGCCGGACTTCGGCCAGGAAGCCATCGACGCGCTGATGAAGATGATGGAGGACCACCGCGACGAGCTCGTGGTGATCGTCGCCGGGTACTCCGAGCTGATGGAGAAGTTCCTCGAGTCCAACCCGGGTCTGGCCTCCCGGTTCACCCGCACCATCGAGTTCCCGAACTACTCGGTCGAGGAACTCGTCACGATCACCTCGAACCTGGTCGCCAAGCACTACTACGAGCTCACCGACGACGCGGTCGACGGGCTGACCGCGTACTTCGAGCGGGTCCCGAAGAACGCCACCTTCGGCAACGGCCGTGTCGCCCGTAAACTGTTCGAAGCCATGATCAACAACCAGGCCTCCCGGCTGGCGACCAGCGCGGTCGTCAAGGACACCGAGATGAACCGGCTCACCGGCGAGGACGTCGCGCCGGAGTTCGCGCTGCTCGACGACCTGCCGGTGGAGCAGAACAGCAGCCCGGACAGCGCCACCGACCCGGCCGGCGCGATCAAGGCGACCCGCTCGTGGAAACGCGTCTGCGCCCTGGTCGGTTCCACCTCGGTGCGCGAGGCGCTCGGCTCGGGCCTGCTGCAGCTGTGCGACCTGCGCAACCGCCGCCGCGCGTACGGGAAGAACGCCAACGTGATCCTCGGCGGCGTGCCCGGCAGCGGCCGCAGCGAGGTCGCCCGGCTGTACGCGGCCGCGCTCAGCGAACTCGACCTGGTCCGCGTCGGCCAGGTGGTCCGGGTCTCCACCGCGGGCGCGTTGGCCCCGCAGTGGCCGGGCCAGATCCCGAGCCTGGTCCGCGCCGCGATCGAGGACGCCGCCGGCGGGGTGCTGCTGATCGACCACACGCCCGGCGAGGGCGCCGACGAGGCCGTCGAGGCCCTGGTGGAGCAGCTGCGGGCGGCGGCCGGTGACCCGGTCGTGGTGCTGATCGGGGAGATCGCCGCGCTGGCCGCGCTGCGCCAGCGGATCCCCGGGCTCGACGAGGTGTTCGGCCGGCAGTGGTCGATGCCGGCGTTCTCCGAGGCCGAGCTCGGTGACATCGTGGTGCGGCACCTGGTGCGCCGTGGCCACGAGGTGCCGCCGGACGTGCAGGCTGCGATCGCCGGGCTGGCCGGTCGGCTGCCGCGCCCGACGGTCCGCGCCGCGCACGAGTTCTCCTCGCTGCTGAGCCGCACCGCCGCCTCGCGGACCCTGGCCGTCGCCGACCTGAACGTCCCGATGGCGGGGACAGCCGCCGCCACCCGTCAGGCCGAGGGCCTGGCGGCCGTCAGCTGAGAGGAACCGTCATGGCCCCCGATATGCAGGAGTTCTTCGACAACGCGCGGGCGTTGGAGCAGCGCATGCGCGACGCCGAGATCTCGCTGCGGCAGGCCGTGGTGACCGGTCGCTCCACCGACGGTACGGTCGCGGTGCTCGCCAGCGGCCTCGGCAAGCTCACCTCGGTGCAGGTCGACCCGGCCGTGTTCGACCACCGTGACCCGGACCGGCTGGCCACCGCGATCACCGAGGCGGTCCGGGCCGCCGCGGCCACCGCCTCGCGCCTGGCCGAGCAGCGGATGGGCCCGGTCGAGATCAACCTGCACTGACCGTCCACCGTCGCCCCACCATCTCGTTCTCGACCAGCGGAGCTCCTCAGTGCGTACGGCCTTCAATCCCGCGACGGTGACCCGCAACGTCGTCGGCAACGCTGTCGTGCTGCACGCCCGCGACGAGATCAGCCCCGAGGCGCAGACTCTGGCCCTCGAGGTGCGTCCGGACCCGCAGCACGACATCGTGGTGTTCGACCTGCACACCGGCCTGCCCGCCGGGTTCTGGGAAGCGGTCGCCGCGACCCTGCACGGCACCCGCCGCGACCTGCGCCTGATCTTCCTCGGCGCCGGGCGGGAGACGTCGCTGCTGGCCGGGCAGTTCCTCGCCGACCGGCTCGGCCGCGCCGTGCTGTCCCCGGACGGCGCGGTCACCCTCAGCGAGTCCGGGATGCTCTTCGCGCACGGCGGGGAGGGGTCCGGCTGGATCCGCTACCGCCGCGGCCGCCCGCCGGAGTGGACCGGCAAACGCCACCCGGCACCGGCCTGGGACGCACAGGTCGCGGAGTCGCTGCCGACCAGCGCCGCCGGGGTCGCCGAACCGCTGCCCGGCGGGGTGTGGCTGCACCACACCGGCGCCGAGGCCGCCGCGTACGCCGCATGGCTCACCACGTCGATGGCCTGCGATCCCGACCAGGTCACCGTGGTGATCGGCAGCCCCGGTGCGCCGGCGCTCGCGCTCGACGACGTGGCCCGGTTCTGGCGGTTGCTCGGTGACCAGGCGCGCAGCCGGGCCCGGTTCGTGCAGTACGGCGACGTGCGCCTGGGCGAGGGGGTCAGCTTCGGTCAGGCCCTGGCGGACCTGCTCGGCGCGCCGGTGGTGTGCCTGACCGGCGTGCCCACCGGCCGCCCGGACGAGGCGCTGATGCACACCACCGCGACCGACGGGCAACCCGGCTGGCAGACGTTCGCCCGCGAGGTGCGCTTCTCCCCGCAGGCCAGCGCGCCGCCGCAGATCGTCGCGCACCGCGCCACCGCCGAGCTGGGCGACCCGCTCGGGGCGCTGCAGTTCCAGTACGCCGGCGACGCGGTCGTCGAGATCGTCGAGTCCGGCCTGTGGATCCGTGGCAACGACCTGCCCGGGCACGCGGCCGCGGTCCGGTCCCGGGCGCTGGACCCGGACCGCTTCGAGGTGCTCGTCGACGACGCCGACCCGGCCCAGGTGGCCCGGCTGCGGCAGCTGGCCGAGGACCTGGTGTCCCGGCTGGACGCGCCGACCCAGCAGCGGGCCGGTTTCCTGACCGCGTCGAGCGGCGCGCCGGTCGGCGAGTTCGTGGCCGCGGTCACCGCGCCGATGGCCGAACCGGTGGCCTTCGCCGCGATCGAGAGCCCGGCCTTCGACCTCGCGCCGCTGCGCCCCGCGGTGGTGGCCCCGGTCGTCGTCGCGGCCCCGGCGGCGGTCGTGGCGCCGGCCCCGGCGGCGCCGGTGTCCGCGCTGGCCGAGCCGACCATGCAGCTGCCGATCGTGGCGCCGGCCCCGGTGCTCGAGCAGATCACCGAGCAGGTGCGGGTGCTGCCGCCGGTCGCGCGTCCGGCCGTGCCCGCGGCCGCGCCGGCGCCGGTGGTCCCGAACGGCTTCTTCCAGGCCACCCCGGATCCGGCGGCGCGGGCGGTGGCCGGCACCGAGGCGGTCGCCGCCGACCGGGTGTGGCTCGGCGAGACGTTCACCTCGCGCTACCGCAGCGCGCGCACCGAGGTGGAACAGGTGCTCGCCCGCTACTCCGGGTTCCAGGCCGAGGACGGCCTGATCACCGACCTGGCCGCGGTGCGGATGTACCTGACCGGGTTCGGCATCGGGGTCAGCCAGACCCTGCACGGCGGCGCGATCGGCCCGCACCTGCCGTTCGCCCGCTGCGTGGCCAGCGGCCTGACCAAGATGCCCGAGCATCACGGCCCGGCCATGCTCAGCGCCGACCTCAACGCCACCGAGCTGGAGTGGATCACGACGCGGCCGGTGCTCACCGACTGGGGTTTCACCGAGGCGCTGACCGTTCCGGCGGTGCTGCCCGGGACGGTCGACGTGCTGATCTGGGCGGCCGGCGCCGCGGCCACCGAACCGCTGGAACCGGTCGACGAGCACCACGCCGACCACCGGGTGATCTTCCCGCCCGGCAGCCGGTTCGAGGTGCTCACGACGATGCCGCAGGCCGCGGAGACCCGGGGCCGGCTCCTGCTGCGCCACCTGCCACCCGGCGCCGACCCGGACCCGCTCGGCAGCGACGTGATCATCGCCGAGCTGCAGCGCGCCGCCGACCGCTGGCTCACCGGCACGGCCCGCGCCACGGTGGGCGCGGCGGCGGTGCGCCGCTTCGCCCAGGTCCCCGGCCTGACGGCAGAACCCGGATCCGGCCTGCGGCCCCGGGTCAGCTGACCGCGGCCGGCGTCCCGGGCGCGCGCCCGCACGATCGGGGTAAAGCGCACCGCGTGTCTTGAGTGGATCTCGGCTCCGCCCGATCCTGGGACGCGATGTCCAGAACGAGCGACGCCGCCGAGTGCCACCGGTGACCCGGCTGCTGCGCGAGCCCAGCCAGGTGGCCGTGGTCCGGGTGCTGCGGGAACGCGACGGCGTGCCGGTCGGCGCGGCCGTGCTGGTCGGGGCTCGGCACGTGGTCACGGCCGGGCACAACGTCAGCTTCGCGCTGGGCCGCGAGCCGCGCGACGGCGACCCGGTCCGTATCGACTTCCCGCTGGTCGCACCGGGGGAGGAGCGGGTCGCCCGGGTGCGGTTCTTCGCCCCCGAACGCCCGCAGCTCACCGGGGACCTCGCCGGTCTGGTGCTCGACAGCGAACCGCCGGCCGGGGTGCGACCCGCGCCGGTGCTGCGCACGGTGCCGCCCGCCGGGACGACGTTCCGGCTGTTCGGCGTGCCGGAGAACCGGGAGGCCGGGTTCTGGCTGGAGACCACCTGCCAGGGAGTGACCGCGGGCGGGCTGATCCAGCTCGGTGTCGACCCGCGCTCGCGCATGGGCGTGGTCTCCGGCTACAGCGGCGGCCCGCTGTGGGCGCCCGCGCATCGGGCCGCGTTCGGGATCGTGCTCAGCAGCGAGCAGGGGCTGGGCTGGCAGACCGCCTACGCGCTGCCGTTCAGCGAGATCCACCGGATGTGGCCGGAGCTGACCGAGGCCTGCCGGCCCCCGCAGCCGTACCGGGGCCTGCACTGTTTCGACGAGGCGGACCGCGAGTGGTTCTTCGGCCGGGACCGGGAGACCGCCCTGCTCACCGCCCGGGTGCGGGCGAATCCGGTCACCCTGGTCCTGGCCGGGCCCGGTGTCGGCAAGTCGTCGCTGGTCAGGGCAGGCCTGGTGCCCACCCTCAAAGATCAAAATCACCTTGTTTCGTACGTCGACGCCGGCGCCCCGGCGCTGTCGAGCGCGGCGCGGCTGGCCGACGCGCTGCTGCCGCTGACCGGTGGATCCGGCCCCGAAACGGCGGCCCGCCTGGCCGGGCTGCTGAGTGACGACGGCCTCGGCCACGTGCTGAGCGCGCTGCCGGCCCCACTCGTGGTGATCATCGACCAGCTGGAGGAGCTGCTGGTCCAGGACCCCGCGACGGCACGTGAGCTGCTCGCACTGCTGCTGCCGCACACCGCCGACCGGCCCGTCGGCGGCGGGTACCGGATGCGCGTGCTCGCCTGTGTCCGCCACGACTACCTGCCGATGGCCACGACCCACCTGCCCGCGCCGCTGGTCGAGCAGCCGTTCGTGCTCGCGCCGCTCGGGCCCGAGCAGCTCGCCACCGCGATCCGGCGCCCGGCCGAGCTCAGCGGCTACGTACGGTTCGCCCCGGAGACCGTCGCCCGGATCGTCGCCGACGCCACAGCCGCGACCGACGGCGTACCCGGGCAGTTGCTGCCCCTGATCGAGCTCACCGCCGGCGAACTGTGGCAGCGGGCCACCGACTCGCCGATCGGTCCGGACGACTACTTCCGGCTGGGCGGGGTCGCCCGGATCCTGACCCGGATCGGCGACGAGGCCCTGCGACGGCTCGGCACCGACCTGCGCCGGATCGCGCCGCGGCTGCTCACCCGGCTCGTCCGGGTCGGCGACGACGCGCTGCAGGACACCCGGGCCACCGTGCCGGTCGAGGACCTGCCACCCGGCTACTGGCCGGTCGCCCAGCGCCTGGCCGGCGAACGCCTGATCACGGTCAGCGAGCGTGACGGGCAGCTCAGCGTGCGGCTCGCCCACGACGCGCTGCTGATCCACTGGCAGCGGCTGCGCGACTGGATCGCCGCGGACCGGGCGTTCCGGCGGTGGCACGCCGAGCTGGAGTCCGCGCTGCGCCACTGGATCGCCGGGCGGGCCAAGGACGCGTTGCTCAGCGGGGTGATGCTGCGGGCGGCGCGCGGCTGGCTGCACGAGCGCCCCGGCGACCTGTCCGCGGTGGAGCAGGAGTTCGTCCGCGCCTCGCTGGCCCACGAGCAGCGGCAGCGCCGGGTCCGGCGCACGGTCGCCGCCGGCGCCGCCGGGGCGGTACTGCTGCTGGTCACCGCGGTCACGGTGCTGTTCCCGGTGGCCCGGGACCGCACCGCCGACGGGTTGCAGCGCACCGCCGCGCAGATCGGCCGTACCGACGAGGCGACCCGGACGATCCTGGAGCTGGCCGCCGCCCGGGCCCGCGGCCGCACCGACACGATCCGGCCGGTGCTCGACGACCTGCTCGACAACGCCGGCACGACGGCCCTGCTGCCGGTCACCGGCCCGGTCGCACAGCTGGCCGTCGCCGGGGACCTGGTGCTGATCGCCGACACCGCGGGCCGGTTGACCGGCTGGCGGATCGGCCCGGACGGTCCGCGCCGGGTGGTCGACGAGACCGGGGTCACGGCGCTGGCCGCGGCCGGGACGCTGGTGGCGACCGGGGACCGGACCGGGCAGATCACCGTCCGGGCGGCGGCCGACTGGGCGGTGGTGCGGCGCCTGACCGGGCCGGCCAGCACCGACAGCGAGAGCACCGCGGTGCACGCGCTCGCCTTCGACGGCACGCGACACCGGCTGGCCGCGGTGGCCGACCGGTCCCGCGCCGTACGCGTCGTCGACCTGAGCTCCGGCACGATCTGGAACCGGACTCTGCGCGGTGGGGTGCCGTTCCCGATCGAGCACCTCGGCTTCAGCCCCGGCGGCTGGGTCGTGGCCGGGCTCACCGACGGCGACGGCCTGTCGGACGGCTTCGAACCGCTGCTGTGGAAGCCCGGCACCAGCACCGTGCGAGCGATGCGCCCCGCCGCGTCACCGGACCACGTGGTCTTCGGGACACCGACCCTGCTGGCCCACTTCCAGGACAACTCTCAGCAGCTGCTCGACCCGGTGACCCGCCGCCGGTACCCGGCCGTGGTCCAGGGCCGGTGCGGGCGCCTGACCGCGGCGGTCAGCGGCCGGCGGGTGCTCTGCGTCGACAACGTGACCGGGGAGCAGGTCGGCACCGGGTTCCCGACGATGCACCGGATCTTCCTGTTCGACGGGGCGCGGCAGCTCGCCGAGGCGCCGGGGCGCCCGGACGCCGACGGCCCCTACGCGGTGGGTGACCTGATCGCGGCGGCCGGCGACGGGGTGGTGCGGGTGATCCGGCCACCGGCCCGGCCGCCCCGCAGCACGGCGGAGATCTCGTTCGCCCGGTTCCGCCCGGACGGGACCCTGCTCGCGCTGCACGACGACAACGTGCTGGAGCTGCTGAACCCGGACGGCTCCGCGCGGGCGGCGGTGACGGTGGACCAGACCGGCACGCCGGGGGACCGGGGGACGGCCGAGATGGCCCCGGACGGCTCGTTCGTGGCGCTGCTGGCCCGGCCCGGTAAGGCGGCCACCTTCGAGGTCAGCCGCTACGAGCTGCCCGGGTTGCGGCGCGCCGGGACAGCCGTGGTCACCGCCGAGGTGGATCCGGGGGAGGCGCGCTCGGCGCTCACCGTGCTCGGGGACGGGCGGATCGTCGTACGATCGAATGATGATCTTCTGATCTATCCGGCCAGGCTGGGCAGTGCGCCGCCTCGGCACCTGACCCTGTCGTCCGCGGCGGGGCGCAGCGAGTCGGGAACCACCGTGCTGGCGGCCAGGCCGGCATCCAGCCAGGTGGCGGTGGTCGCCCCGGACGGTTCCGGGTTCCAGCTGCTCGACGTCGACCGCGGCACCACCGGCCCGGCCTGGGGCCCGATGTCCGGCGGTGAGACCCGCAACGTGGTCTTTCCGTCACCGGACCGTGCGGTCGTGATCGGCGAGGGCGGCACCGACGAGGTCGATCTCGGCCGGGACGTGCTCGACCGGGACCCGCCGGCCGCACCGGCCGAGGCGACCGGCGCGGTCGGCCAGTTCACCTCGCGCCCGCTGTCCTCGGACGACGCGGACTCGGTGGCCGGCTGGCCGCAGGTGCTCGCCGGCTGGGGGCTGTCACCCGACCTCGACCGGCTGTGGCCGGCCGACGGCTCCGCCCGCGTGCCCGGTGAGGCCCGGCACGTGCTGCTCACCCACGACCGCAAGCGGTTCGCCGTGGTGCGCCACGGTGCGGTCGAGGTGTACCCGACCGACGTCGACCTATGGAGGCAACAGCTGTGCGCGATGACCACGTCCGATCAGGACCGGGCACGGGAGCGTCTCGGCCCGGTGCCCTGGCTGGTCGATCCCTGCTGAGCGTGGCGCTGGCGCTGGCCGGCTGCTCGTCGGCGAAGGCCGAACCGGCGCCACGGCGGGCTCCGGGCTGGGGCGTGCAGACCAGCGCCGCACCGGCGTCGGGCGTCCCGTTCGACTACCGGACCGTGCTGGCCGAGATCCGCCGCAAGGGGTTCACCGCGGACAAGCCCGCGACCGTGCCGCCCGGGCCGCTGCGGGCGTTCCTCGCGGTCGGCACGGGCAGCGCTGACGGCGGCTATCAGCAGGTCTTCTTCTTCGACGAGGGCCGGCTGGCCGGCACCACGCACGGCGGTCGGTACGAGATCCTCGGCCAGGACGGCACGTCGGTGCGGCTGGAGTTGCCGCAGTACGCCGGCAGCGACGCCCAGTGCTGCCCGAGCGCCCCGTCGCGCCGGCACACCGCCACCCTGACCGGCACCACGCTGACCATCACCCCGCCGATCCCGGCCGACCCCAACCACCAGTAGGAGAACTCATGCCCGAGCAGGTCAGCGTCCTGATGTACGGCAACGGCGAGCTGCTCGCCGTTCAGCCGGACGGGCCCGGCCCCACCAACGGCTCGCCGTTCGCGGCCGACCCTCGCCCGGTCGGGCGCGCCGACGACGCCCGCCGGCTGGCCGGCCGGGTCGAGGAGTCGATCGATCAGATCCGGCGTTTCGGCGAGATGGCGATCAACCGGCTGACCAGCATGCCGACGGCGCCGGACAAGGTGATCGTCCAGATGCAGGTGAAGGTCTCCGGGGAACTGGGCGTGATGCTGGCCAAGTCGGCGGCCGAGGCGAACTTCACCGTGACCCTGGAGTGGGGGCGCGACACGAAGCGGTGAAACCCGCAGCTGTCGTCGGGCAGGGCATGGACGAGGGCCCCGGCGCTGATGCGCCGGGGCCCGGGTTTACAGGTCGAACCACCATTCACCGACAGGGTCGTCGGCTTGTCGTTTCCACACCGGCCGCCATGAGCAGCGTGCGGTGCGAGGATCGCGTAAGCGTGACCGGAGACCACCTTTCGTACGATGGAAACTCGGTGTCCGCCCCAGACGTGAACTGCGCTCTGGAAGCGGGCGATCCAACGGTGTCCAGCCCTCCCTTTCCTCTTCTTCCGATACTGCTGCCCGCCGGTGCCGGAACCCCACGCGACTTCATGGCCCCGGGCACGTGCGACAGGCGGTCTTTCCCGTGCGGCCCTGAACTTGCATCGGCCCCACCAGATCTGCCCTGACCTGGACTTACGTCAGGGTCTTACCTGCCTTGCGTCGTACTCAATCACTGGACCGAGCGAGCCACGACGTGGTGCCGGGCCCTGCTTGACGCTCAGTCCGATCGTCTGCGTCTTCAGCGATCTCTGTGTTCGACAAGAAGAACACTAACCAGTCCTCGCCAGAATATCTAGCATTTGGGCCACAGATTTTCTCGGCGTGTCGCCGGGCTTCTCGGGCCCGGGCCCGGGTCGTGGGTTCCCGTCCTCAGGCCGGAGCTTTCCCGCCGGCCACGATCTCGTACCACGGCTGGTTGGCGGCCGGGGCCGACACCGACTCGGTCCACAGCTGCGTGCCGGGCAGCAGCATGACCTCCATCTCGTTCGCGTTGAGAGCGAGCGTGTCGTGTCCGCCGGCGTCGTGCAGGTTGAGAAGGACGCCGACCGTGCGGGCGGCGTTCTTGCCCGGCGCGATTCTGGTGATGAAGTCCACCGCCACGCCCGGGGCGGTGCTGGTACTGGTGATCGTCTTCAGCGTGAACGGCTGCCCGACCACGTACTCTTTCGACTTCTCCGCCCACTCGGCGGGAGTGAAGGCCATGCCGCGGTAGACGTCCTTGTCGTACAAGGGCAGTTTGCGCAGACCCGAGATCGCGAGTGCGCCGTGCAGGCCGCCCAGTTCGAGCATCTCGGTCTCCGATCTCTGCGCCGCTTCACCAGGGCGGACCAGACCTTTCCCTCCGCCGATGTGTCGTGGAAGGCCGCATGCCGATTGATCCAATCGGTGCCGAGCTCGGTCAGGTCGATCAGAAACTCGTGGCGATCCCGCAGGTCCGGGGCGGTGAGGTACCGGGCCAGCACCTCGCGCAGCACGACATAGTCGTCGAAGACGTCTTCCAGCGCGGGGTTGTTCGCCGGTTTCGTGGCGGACAGAGCGTCGAGCTGCTTCAGTGTCACGGTAATAGGCATGAGACCCTCCTGTGTCTCATCGGGAGCGGCCGCCCACGGCCACCGAAAGCACAGAAGGTAGCGGAAGCGTCACTCGCCCGTGATAGCTCGATCGGCGGATTGTCGAGCCGGTGGCCCTCCGCTATGGACGATCCACTGACCGCGCGCGGCAGCGCCAGAGGGCAGCCCCGGCCGCGCGCCGGCGGTCAGGCCGGGGTCAGCGGTTGCCGCCCCGGAAGATCCGCAGGAAGAACAGGAAGACGTTGAGGATGTCGAGGAAGATCGATGCCGCCAGCAGTGGTGCGGAGGCGACGTCCGACGAGCGTCGAAGTCGCTGGAAGTCGAACATGATGAAACCCGCGAAGATCACCAGGCCGAGCACGGAGTAGATCAGCGCGCCGTTCGGGATGTTCACGAAGATCAGCACGATGCCGAAGACGATCAGTGCCACCAGGGCCCAGAAGCAGATCCGGGCGAGCGCGGTGAGGTCGCGGCGGGTGGCGAATCCGGCCGCCCCGAACCCGGCGACGAACAGCGCGGTGGCGGCGCCGGCCTGCCAGAGCGCCTGCGGGTCGGTGCTGGCGTAGTAGACCAGCGTCGGCGCGACCGCGACGCCCATCAGCAGCCCGAACGCGGCGAGCAGGGCGACCGTGGCCTGCGGTGACCGGCGCACGGTGAACTGCATGGCGATCAGGGCGGCGAACGCCGCGAGGTAGGCCAGGAAGGCCACGCCCCCGGGCAGGTTGCGGCCGAGGTAGGCGCCGAGGGCGAACAGGCCGGTGGTGGCCGAGACGTAGCCCATCGTGCGGGCGAACAGGGTGTGGCCTTCGGTAGCGACGCGGGCCGGTTGGTACGGGTAGGTGTTGTCCATCGGTACTCCCTGCGATCGAGGTGTACTCGCTGCCACTCTGGACCGGCGCGGCCGTCCGGGCACCGCCCGCCAGGGGTGAGATACGGGCCGGGTCAGTCGCCGATGTCCAGGCGCAGGACCTGGGTGAGGCCGGGCTGATCCGGGTCGTCGGTGATGTCGCGCCCGTCGAGCCAGCAGCCGATGAGGTGGGCGAGCTCGCCGGGATGGCTGAAATTCATCGCGTGGGCCGCGCCGTCGATGACCGCGATCGTCACCTGCGGTGGCGCGAGCCGGCCCACCTCCCGCACCCGCTGCAGCGGCGGCATCAGCGGATCGCGGGAGCCGAGCACGGCCAGGGTGGGCACCGGAGTACGCAGAACGCGTTCGAGAGACGGGAACCGCATCAGCTCGCTGAACAGTTGCAGCGCGTTCATCGGCCCGAACCGCAGATAGTCCGGCACCACGACGCGGACCATCGCCGGGCTCTCCCGCCAGGCGTCGCGCGCCAGCTGGCCGAGCGCGCGGACGAGCGGCTGGTTGTGCACGCCGCCGGCCGGCGAGGCCAGCACGATGCCGGCCACCCGGTCGGGGGCGCTGTGCGCGACCTCCAGGCAGACCGGTGCGCCCATCGAGTTGCCGATCAGGGTCGCCCGGGCGAGCCCGAGCGCGTCGAGTGTCTCGAGCAGCGCCCAGGCCAGCGACGAGATGCCCAGCACGTGACCCCACCCGTGGCTGCGGCCGTAGCCGGGCAGGTCCGGGACCAGGCTGGTGGCCCGGTGGGCGAGCGCTGCGGCGGTCGGCATCAGGTAGGTCCCGGACACCGCGAAACCATGCACGTGGACGAGCGGCGTCGTGCCCGGGACGTCCGGCCCGAGGCGTACGAAGACGCGCCGTCCCTGCACCGTGACGTAGCGCTCCCGCCAACCCGGCATCGGCGCGTGCCGTGCGGCCGGGCGCAGCTCAGCCGATCTCATCAGCGGCCGGGGAACGGTCGAGCAGACGGTCGAGGGTGATCGCGGCGTCGATCAGGGAGAGATGGGTGAACGCCTGCGGGAAGTTGCCGATCTGCTCGCCGGTCAGCGCGATCTCCTCGGAGTAGAGACCGACGTGGTTGGCGTACGTCAGCATCTTCTCGAACGTCACCCGGGCCTTGTCGAGCTGGCCGGCCCGGGCCAGCGAGGTGACGTAGGCGAACGTGCACAGCGAGAACGTCCCCTCGCAGCCGCGCAGACCGTCCGGTGACGCCGACGGGTCGTAGCGGTACATCAGGCTGTCGGTGACCAGTTCGGCGTCCATCGCCTGCAGCGTGGAGAGCCACATCGGATCGGTCGGGGTGATGAAACCGGTCGTGGACATCCGCAGCAGCGACGAGTCGAGCACGTCGGTGTCGTAGTGCTGCCGGAACGCCCGCCGGGTCGGACTCCAGCCGCGGTCCATGATCTGCTGGTAGATCGCGTCGCGTTCCTGCTGCCAGCGTTGCAGCGAGGCCGGGCGCCCGTGCCTGGTCGCCAGGCGGATGCCGCGGTCCAGGGCGACCCAGCACATCAGCCGGCCGTAGGTGAAGTTCTGCCGTCCGCCGCGGGTCTCCCAGATGCCCTCCTCGGGCTGGTCCCAGTTCTCGCTCACCCAGTCGAGCAGTTCACCGATGCGCTTCCAGCCCTGGTGGCCGACCTCGACCCCGTTCTGGTCGGCGGCGTAGACGCTGTCCAGCGCCTCACCGTAGATGTCGAGTTGCAGCTGGTCGGAGGCGGCGTTGCCGATGCGGACCGGCGACGATCCGCGGTAGCCCGCCCAGTGGTCGAGCACCTCCTCGGTCAGATCGCCGGAGCCGTCGACGCGGTACATGATCTGGAGTGGACCGCTGCCGTTCTTGGCATCCCGGCCCTCGTCGACCCGGTCCCCCAGCCAGCGCTCCAGCGCCGCCGCCTCCTCGGTGAACCCCAGGCCGAGCAGCGAATACACCGAGAACGACGCGTCGCGCACCCAGGTGTAGCGGTAGTCCCAGTTGCGTTCGCCGCCGATCTGCTCGGGCAGCCCGGCGGTCGGTGCCGCGATCAGGGCGCCGCTCGGCGCGTACGTCATGAGTTTGAGGGTGATCGCCGACCGGTTGACCATCTCGCGCCAGCGCCCGGAGTAGGTGGACTTGCGCAGCCAGGCCCGCCAGAAGGCGACCGTCTCGTCGAACAGCAGCTGGGCCTCCGCCACCCGGACCGGGCGCAGGGGCCCGGCGACACCGGTCTCCAGCACCATGCCGCGCATCTGCCCCGACTCCAGCGACAGCTCGGCGTGCAGGTCGCCGTCGGCGTCCAGCAGGGTTCGGGCCCGGCGGTCGTCGTCGGGTTCCCGGACCAGGTTCACCGTCATCGAGGTGCGGCTGCCCTGGAAGACGACGCCGTCGTCGGCCACGTGGGTCTCGTGCGGCTCGCGTCCGTAGTCGAACCGCGGGGCGATCTCGATCGCGAACGTCATCCGGCCCCGGACACAGCGCATGATGCGGACCAGCCGGTGGGTGCCCGAGGCGACCTCGCCGCCGGCAGCCGGCATGAAGTCGATGACCTCGCCGACGCCGGCCTCGGTCATGAAGCGGGTGACCAGGATCGCGGTGTCCGGGAAGTAGAGCTGCTTCGTGGTGAACACGTCCACGGTGGGGCGCACCCGGCAGTGCCCGCCGCGCTCGTGATCGAGCAGGGCGCCGAAGACGCTCGGCGAGTCGAACCGGGGAGCGCAGAACCAGTCGACGGTCCCGTCCGTGGCGACCAGCGCCGCCGTCTGAAGATCTCCGATGAGGCCGTGGTCGGCGATGAGCGGGTAGCCGGTCATGCGGCAAGCGTCGGCTCCCGCCGGGCGGCCCGCCTCATACCCAGCGGATGACTGGCGTCGTCCCGCACTTCGCAGCGTTAGTTTGTTGCGGTGATCCTGACTGACGCCGACGCGCGGGGCTGGCGCACCGTCCGCCGCTACGCGGTGCCCGCCCCGATGATCCACCGGGCGACCGAACGCCGCCTCGCCGGTGACTGGCGGGGTGCCTGCTCCGCCGCCGACGTCGCGGTTGATCTCGACTTTTCCACAATCAAAAGCCGATTTGGTACGACGGCAGCCGGCCGTGTCGAGCAAGATCTGCGCCATTTCGCCCCGGATCTGTTGCGCTGGCACCTGCCCCGGCGCCCGAGTACCGGCCACACCGCGCTGTCGCCACGTCGCCTGTCGGTCCTGGCCCGCTACCGCGACGACCTGATCCTCGCCGTCGGCAGCCCCCGTACCGGCCACCGAACGGTTCGTGCGGGCGTGGGCGGAGCTGGGAGTCGACGTCCCGCAGCGGCGGGTACAGATCAACCGGTTCATGGCCCTCGGCTTCTGGTATCGGCTGCCGGAGATCGTCCGCGCGGTCCGTGACGCCGCCACCACCCCGGGCCAGGTCGTCGCTGGGTGGCGCGACCAGTCCTACCTGTCGTTCACCCCGGCCGGGGGTGGACGGCTCACCATGGACTTCTACACCTACACACCGCGCGACGCCTACGTCCCGCTGGAACGTCTCGGCCTGCCGCTCGACGCCCTGCTGATCCGTCTCGGACTCATCGACCCGGACCATCTGCACCCGCTGATCCACGCGGCGCTGTTCCCGTCGGCCACCGTGTCACCGGCCGGTCCACCGCGTCCCGGCCGCCCGCCGGTGGACCCGGTGCGGGTGCGCTGCGGCGGCGTCTGGCACGAGGTCCGCTGGCAGGGCGGGCGCGTACACATTCCGCACAGTGCGCAGGAGCAACAGCGCGAAACCATGCTTGTCACGTTCGGCGGCAGCCGCAGCGGCTGCTTCGCCGCCAAGACCGCCATGGAGAACGGTCCCGCCGGACTGCCCCGTTCCCCGGGCGACGACACCGGCTTCCCGGATCCGGGGGCGGCGGCCGTGCCCGCGACGCCCGTCGTCCCCCAGGCCCCGCCCGTCCGCTCGGCCCGCCAGGCCCGGCTGCCGCGCCGGCTGACCGAGCAGCGCCGCGAACTGATGCGGCTCGCGCTGCACGGCGACACCGAGGGCGTGCTGATGCTGCTCGATGCCGGTGTCTCCGCGCACACCCGCGACCATCGGGGCCGCACCCTGCTGCACTTCATGGCGCACCCCGCGCGCACGCCGCGTGGCTCAGCCGCCGTCCTTGACCCCGTCTGACGGATCGGCCCGCCAGGGCGTGCAGCCCCCGGTCGCGCGGCTCGTCCGTACTGATCAGATCGTCAAGAAAATCGTCGGCATCGACCACCGTGACGTCGGAGTCGAACCCGCTGCCGCCGTCAGCCGGCGTCCTCGGCGGCTTCGTCGCCGGACGCTTCGATCCGGTCGACCACCTGCCGGCTCCACACCTGGATGACTGCGGCCTGCTCGGGCGTGAGCTGGTCGAAGAAGTATCGGCGGATGTTGCCTTCGTGGCCCTGGATGGCTTTCTGGACGGCGCTGCGGCCCTGGGGTGTCAGTCCGACCCCGATCCGGCGGCCGGTGGACCCGTTGTCGATCCGCTTCACGAGTGCGCGGCCCTCCATCCGCGTGAGCTGGTGGGCGACACGACCCTTGTCCCAGGCGAGCGACTCGGCGAGCTCGCCGACGCGCAACTGGCCACCGGCCGCCTGGTGCAGCGACACGAGAACGCTGAACTCAGCCTTGGAGATGCCGTAGTCCTGCTGCAGGTGCCGGTCCAGCTCGCGGGCCAGCAGGCGTTGCGCCTGCATCCAGATGTGCCAGAGCTCCCACTCCGCCGGCTCCAGGGGCTTCGTCATGGCGAAACCCTATCGGTGGGGAGTTGACGCGACAACTTTGCGAGCTAGAGTTGTCGCGTCAACTTCACTGCGCTGCAGCAAGGAGTAGCTGTGAATCGCACGGTAGTGGTCGTCGGCGGAGGCTACGCAGGATCATTGGTCGCCAAGGCGCTGGACGCCGACGCGGACGTCATCCTCATCGACCCCCGGGAGGCGTTCGTCAACGCGGCAGCGTCGCTACGGGCGCTGACCCAGCCGGACTGGGCGCCCAACGCCTTCTTCTCGTTCGCGACCCTGCTCGAACGAGGACGGGTGCTCCGCGACCGGGCTGCCTCGGTGGACCCGCGCGGCGTGACGCTCGCTTCGGGTGAGCGGGTCGAGGCCGACTACCTCGTGCTGGCCACCGGTTCCGGCTACACCTATCCGGCCAAGCCGCACCATGGCTCAACGAGCATCGCCGAGCAGCTGGGCGATCTCCGCGAGACTCACCAGGAGCTGGCCGGCACCCACCGCGTCCTCATCCTCGGCGCCGGCCCGGTCGGCCTGGAACTCGCCGGGGAGATCAAGGAGGTCTGGCCGGACAAGCAGGTGATCGTCGTCGACCGGACCGATCAGCTGCTACCCGGCTTTCTGCCCGAGGTGCAGGACGACCTGCGCCGCCAGCTGGACAAACTCGGTGTCGAGCTGCACCTGGGCACCGGGTTGACCGCGCTACCGACGATCGACGCCGGCCGGGCCGGCCACGTCGCGGTCACCACCGACCGCGGCGACGAGATCGTGGCGGACATCTGGTTCCGCGCTTTCGGCGTCCGGACCAACACCGACTACCTGGCGGACGGGACGCTCACGCCACTGACCGAGCAGGCGACCGTCCCGGTCACCGAGCGCCTGAACGTCCAGGGCTACGACCACGTCTACGCGATCGGCGACATCGCCGCTCTGCCCGATCCCAAAATGGCGTCCTACGCGATGACCCATGCCGAGGTCGTGGTGCAGAACATCACCGCCCAGCTCGCCGGCGACCAACCGGGCACCGTCTGGTCGCCGACGGCCGAGCGCAGGATCCTGCTCCCGCTGGGCACGCACGGGGGAGCCGGCCAGCTCCCCACCCCGGACGGCGCTGCCCCGGCCACGGCGCAGATGGTCTACGAACGCAAGGGCGCCGACCTGTTCACCGCGAAGTTCGCCTCGCGATTCAGCAACCCGCGGAGATCGATCAACGATTGGGATTGAGCAGGCCGACCTGCCGGCCGGTAGTGGAGGTGATTCTGATTTAGGGTCGGTGCTATGACGGCGCCGCTCATTTTCGGAGTCTTCCCGCTGGGGATCGCTGGTGGGCCGGACGGAATCGCCGCGGGACCGCCGGATGACTTCGAGGCGATCGGGCGGATGGTCCGCGAGTTGCAGGGAGAAGGCCGCGCCTTGCTTCCGCGCATGTACGTACTCTGGTCCGGCGCCGACTCCACCGCGGCGGTGCACGCGCAGATCGCAACCCTCACTGCGGGCGGGATCCCGTGGGATCTGGTGCTCTGCTATCGGGATCCCGCCGGGGATGTGGCGGCATGGGCTGCGTTCGTGGCCCAGGTCGTCCGCCGGCACGGCGGGCGGCTGTCGGCGGTGCAGGTCACCGGTGAACCGAATCTGACCTGGGCCGGCGCCGCAGCCGACGGCGCGTTTCCCGGTGCCCGCGACGCGATGGTCGAAGGCGTGCTGGCCGGCGCCGCGGCCAAGCGTGAGACCGGTGGTTCGGCGGCGATCGGGTTCGCGGTCGTGCCCGACATCGATCCCGCCGTGAGCGACTTCTGGACCGGGGTGCGCAAGTCCGGTGGTCCATCATTCGCGGCGGCGCTGGACTATGCAGGGATCGACGTCTACCCGGACGTGTTCGGCCCCCGAGTGAGCCTCGACGCGTTGCCGGGCACGGTGGAGCGGCTGTTGCGCGATTTCCGTGAGCAAGCCCTGGTGACGGCGGGGATTCCGGCCACGGTGCCGATCCGGATCTGTGAGAACGGTTGGCCAACGGGCCCGGGCCGGCCCGAGGAACAGCAGGCAGTGGTGCTGGAAACCATCATCCGGACGGTGTATCGACTGCGGGCGGAGCTGAACGTGACGCACTGGCAACTGTTCACACTGCGCGATGCCGACAGTGCGAAGGACGACCTGTTTCACCGGTTCGGCGTGTTGCGCAGCGACTATTCGCCGAAGCCTGCGTTCCACACCCTCCGTCGCCTGATCGCGGAGCTCGGCTGATTCCTGTTCGATGGAAGTCGCCTACGGCGGATTGTCACGGGCCTGCATTCGGTTCGGTTCGGGAAGAAGTGATGGTGTAGCGCAGAGTGAGGAACGGGAGGCCGTACAGGGAAAAAGCGTGCTCGGCGTGTAGTCGGCCGTCTTCGGTGTGTACGTCGAGTTGTTCGGTGAAGCCGTGCACTGCGAGCGTGGTCAGATCGCGGGTTCGCGGGTCGATGGAACTCAGATAATGGCCTGGATGGGCGAGGTCGCTGCGGCTGGTGAGCACGAGCCCTCCACCGGGGCGGGGCAGTGGCAGCAGGGTGGCGGTGAAACTGCCGTGCGGCACCGGGAAGCCGACACTGACGTAACCGCGGCCCTCATGCCGGTATGTGGTGTAGATGCCGACATAGATTGGTTCGTCGGTGTCGGCGAACGAGCGGATCCACCCGCGTACGCCGACTTGCTCTTGATCTTTCAGGGTGATGGTGTCGATGCGGCTGCGGACACCGCGCATGGTTTCGCGCTGGTTCATCGGTACGTTGGCCTGGCCGAGCGGGCGCGCCACCAGATTGCGGTAGAGCAGGTAGCCGGGGCGGACCCAGAGCCGCCACTCGGGCACGATGGTCAGTGTGAAGCGGCTGGTGTGTTCATAGAATTCGCGCACCAGAGGGTCGACGTCGCTCGGGTCGAACTGCGGCCCGGCCAGCTCGTCGAGTGACGCGACGATACCCTCGTCCTCGGTGTCGGCCCGGTAGGTGCCGCCGAGCACGTCGGCCAGCTCGCGCACGAAACCTGTACCGACGCGATTGGTGCGCGCTTCGAGCGGGACGACGAACGGCAGCTCCTCGGCGCGGGCGCGTTCGGCCAGCAGGCTCACCTGCGGGTCGCGGAAGACGAGCGCGGACAACACCCGGAAGCCGACCACGGCAGTCGCGGCGACGGCGGCAGGCTTCGCGCCCTTCGGGAAGAGCATCCCGACCGCGGCGCCGACGACCGGGCCGAGCAGCACCTTCTGCGGTCGCAGGCCCAACGCGCCGGCCGTCGCGCCCGCGGCGACCCCGACCGGCACAGGGCCGGCCTTGACCAGGCCACCGCCGATCGCCGCGAGGGCCCCACTCATCACCACCCGCGACCACCAGTCCGGAATCTCGCCGGGCCGCTGCCGGGCGCGTGCCACTACCTCGGTGCCCGCCATGATGGCCGCGCCCATTGCCGCGCCCCGACGCCGACCCGACGCGGTCCCGGCGAGCGCGGCACCGGCCAGCGCCCCGACCGCGGCGGAGAGGGCGATCCCACCCGCTCGGATGTTCATCCGTACTTTCTACCGCGTTCGGCGCGACCCACTGCTTCCGGCACGGAGCGGGACTTTGCTGAGGGGGCGGCGCCTGCCGGAAGTGCGCTTATGCCGCCGACCCGCCTATCGGCTTGCCTTGCGGCATGCGACATAGGCTTTACCGGACCCGGGTCGAGCCCGCACCGTGCTGTCAGTGGTTCGGGGTGCGCAGCACGGTGTCGAGCTGCCCGTCGTGGTCTGTGTCGAGGTAGGTGAGGTCGGGCACCCCGTCACCGTCGAGGTCGAGCTGCACCACGTCGGCGATACCGTCACCGTCGAGGTCGGTGACCACCTCGATCGACCCGTCCGCGCGCCGGATGACAATCGAGTTAGCGGCGGTGGCGACCCGGTCTGCCGGTCCGGGGATGGGCGGCGATCCAGGCGCGGAGGATGGTAACGGGTCGGGCCCGCTGGCGTACGCCCCGACCGGGCCGTCGGTGCCGGCCGGATCGATCTCCTCTTCAGAGGGGTAGACATCGCCGTGCCAGGCCGGATCAGGATAGGTACTCATCTCCCTGAGGTTCCCTGACGGAGCCGGCGGTAACCGTCGGCGCAGGAGAGCGGTGTCCGCGGTCTCGCCGACCGGCAGCAGGCGCGAACCCGGCCCGGGTCAGACGATGTCGCGGTCGCGGGTGAGCAGGAAGGCGCTGCGCGAAACATCCGGCGGCGGGCCACGGCCAGCCCAGCAGGCCCTGCCCGTACCCGGAGAACGTGCACCAACCCGCCGCCGTGACGGTGACCAGGGTCGATATCAGGGGTGCCGGGCGGGCGGTCAGCAGCGGGAGGGTGAGCGCGGCGCCCAGCACGACGGCATGCTCCACTGCCCGGCCTGCAGCACCGCCAGCACCACCACGGACATGATCACTGCGGTGGGTCGCAGGGGAATCGCACGTCCCTTCACGATGCCACAGTAAGCGCTGTGCTGATCCGGGCCCATTGGTCGTGGTTTTGGTTCGCTGTGCCCGGTCGGCCGTGTGGGTCGTTCGACTGTCCGGATCGAGGGTTGGCCCGCGGTGTTTCCGGCTGGTTGGATCATGCCGTGAAGGGAATTGCTGGGCGACGACTGCTCGATCGGCTGATCGAGGCGCTGGCGGGGCACCTACCCGCCGGGGTCCGCAGCGTCGACACGAGAGTGGGTACCGGCGGCGGTTTGCAGATCTGGGCGGTGCCCAGCACCGCAGCGCCCGGCGAGGAATATGGATTCTGGGACGTCAGCGGCGGGGACGGCGACGTCATCTTGAGCATCGGGCAGCGAGGTGTCTGGTTGCCCTGGGGGTTCGGCAGTTGGGTGCCGATGCCACGCAGGACACGTGTGCGGGGTGCGGCCGTGGCCGCTCTGGAAGCCATCCATGAGGCTGTCCGGGAGGTGGACGAGCGCTGGCCGGCGCCGGACGCCCAGGTCGCCGCCCGGGTGGAGGGCGACGATGTCCTGGTGTGGTTCGAGAGCCGAGCCGCCGAGCGGGTTCCGCCGCTCGTACGACTGCCGTTGTCGGTTTTCGACTGATCGGCTCGGGCCATCCGTATCTTCCCGATCTCGCATTCACATCCCGTTCGGCCCGCAACGCCCGCACCCGATGGTTACCTCGGCCGGGTGACGCCGGCCCTTCACGACGAGGCCACTGTGGTCATAAACGACGCCGACTGCGGTGGGGGCTGACAGTATCGGGACGTGCGTCCTTCCTCGCTTGCCTCGATCATGTCTGCCGTGACCAGCGCAGTTCTCGGCGTGATCGGCGTTGCCGCACCCGCCGCAGCCGACGACGGCTACCGGGCCTCGATCCAGGCCATCGACCTCGCCGCCGCGAAAGCGATGACCGGAGTCTCGTGGCACCCGGGTTGCCCGGTGCGGATCTCGGACCTGCGCCGTGTGGAGCTGACCCACTGGGGCTTCGACGGTGTCCGGCACCGCGGCGAGTTGATCGTCAATCAGACGGTGGCGCGCAGCGTGGTGGAGGTTTTCCACACGCTGTACTCGATGCGTTTTCCGATCAGGACGATGCTCCCGGTGGATCGATTCGGTGCCGATGACAACGCGTCGATGGCCGCCGACAACACCTCGGGGTTCAACTGCCGGCCGATCACCGGTTCGACGAGCGGTTTCTCGGTGCATTCGTACGGTAAAGCCATTGACCTCAATACGCTGGAGAACCCTTACGTCAAAGGTGCGGTCGTGCAGCCGCCGGCCGGTAAGGCGTTCACGAACCGTGAGAAGGTCCGGCCGGGCATGATCAAGCACGGTGACCCGGTGTGGCGGGCATTCACGAGGCACGGTTTCACCTGGGGCGGGGACTGGACGTCGCTCAAGGACTACCAGCATTTCGAGGCCCCTGTCTGACAGCGGTGCGGACGTTCTTGCCTCGGCCGGGCAGGATGGCCCGGTGATCGGATCTCGGATCTTCCGTTGTGCCGTCCCGCTTGTCGGGGCCGTGCTGCTCGCCGGCTGCGCACGTCCCATCGGCACGGCCGACGGAGTGTCACCCTTGGTCCCCACACCATCGGTCGTTCCCTCGGCAACACCGTCGCCGTCGCCTCCGGGGCTGTTGTCAGCGGCCTGCCCGCCCGAGGGCGTCCGGGTGCAGCCGGACGGCGGTGACGCGGCGGCGGGCCTGCGCGTGCTCAGCATCACGCTGGTCAACTGCGGTACGAAGAGTTACCGCCTGAGTGGCTACCCGGCCGTGCAAGCACTCGACGACGACGGGGCCGTGCTCGACCTCCGAGTCCTCAACGGTGTCACCGAGATCCTCGGCAGCATGCCCTGGGACGGCCCGCCGAAGCCGGTCACCCTGCGTCCCGGCCAGCGAGCCAGCACGGCACTGGCCTGGCGCAACACCTACGACGACACGCGGAAACCGCCGGCCAACGGCAAGTACCTGCGGATCGAGCCCCTCGCCGGCCGTCCCGCCCAGACCATCGAACCGGACGCCGCCCTCGACTTCGGCAGCACCGGCCGCCTCGCGGTCAGCTCCTGGCAGTTGTTCCCCGACGCCTCCACCTCGCCGACCGCACGCCGCTAGATCCTGTCCCGCCGGATCGAGCCTGGCGGGGCCTGGCCCGGATGAGGCCGTGACAGAAGCCGGCCCCGGGGAAAGCCCCGGGGCCGGCTTCGCGTTCCACTGCGACATCAGTACACGCTGGTCGGGGCCTTGCCCTTCTCGACCCACTTCACCAGGGCGCCGAGGGCGTCACCGGGCTGCTGCCCCGTGCCGCCGCCGCAGTGTGCCACGCCCGGCAGCAGGAACAGGCGGTAGAACCGGTCCACCTTCGCCTTGCCGCCCAGCAGCCGCTCCACTCGCTCCCGGTAGTCGACGGTGCCCTGGGTGGGAACCAGTTCGTCGTACTGGCCCTGCCAGGTCAGTAGTTTGCCGCCGGAGTCGCGGAACGCCCGGAGGTCCGCGTCATCGGTGCCGATGACCTGGTTGAACTGCCGCCGGGAGGAAGCGAACAGCTTCGCGAAACTCGGGTAGGTCAGCTCGGTGGTGTCCAGCGCCAGGTTCCGGGTCACGAAGTACTTCGCCCAGAGGTCCGCGACGAAGAAGGGCTGACCCGCCTTGGCCAGGTAGAACGACAGGTCGGCGCCCTTGTTCGGGCCGTACCAGAGCTTCGTGCCGTTCGGGGTGACCGGTCCGGCCCAGATCTTGCGCATGACGTCGGCCTTGGCCTTGGTGATGGTCAGCGTCTGACCGTCGCATTCGACAGTGGCCCCGACCAGCTTCCGCGGGTCCCAGCGGCAGGTCTGCGGGTCCCCGATGATGGTGTCCTTGACCCCGTCGTCGGTGTCACAGGCCTGAACCGCGGCATTGTTGAAAGCGGTCAGCTCGCAGCCGGTCAGCGCCACCTTCTCCTCGTTGTAGACGACCTGCGGCCACAGCGTGGCGATCGCGAACCGGTCCCAGTTCACCGCGGGGGCGTTTGCCAGGACACCGTCGTAGTCGTCCGGGTACCGCTGCGCCTCCAGGTAGCCCTGCCGGCCGCCGGTGGAGCAACCGTTCCAGTACGAGTAGTCGGCCGGCTTGCCGTAGAAGGACGTGGTCACGCTCTTGGCGACGACGGTCATGTCGTGCAGCGAGCGGGAGGCGAAGTTGGTCACCAGCGCGGTGTTCGCCGTGCCATCGGCTTTCAGCGCCCAGCTGGTGTCGAGCGGGTTGTCGCTGACCCCGGCGTCGGTCGCGGTGCCGACATAGCCGTTCTTGACCGCGGTGACCAGCTCCGGGCCGTCCAGATTGCCGGCCTGGTAGGCGCTGCCGCCGGTGGCCTGCAGCCGCCCGGTCCAGTTCTTCGGGTCGGTGGGCAGCAAGACCTTGACCGTGACGTGGTCGTTCGCGCCAGGGTGGGTCAGCGTGACAGTGACGTCGCACCAGGCCGGCACGCCGGTGATCGGTTCGGCCGGGGTCGGCAGTGGTGTCTGATCGGGGATCGTGACGCTTCCCCCGGGACGGGCGACCGCCGTCACGGATGCCACCTGCGTACCCGCCGGCGCGCTGACCGGCAGGGTGCCGCAGGACGTCGAGGCACTCTCGGCGCGGTTGAGGGCGTTCGCGGCCATCGGCGCCAGGGCGGCGGCCGAGAGCGGAACGATCGCGGCGGCGATCAGTAGTAGTCGTCGTCTCATGCCAAGGACTCTCACAGCCGGGGTGCCCGCCCGAGCCAGGGAAGATCACTGGTCGGCCCCCGGGCCGCGACCCGCGCGGAGATCCTGGCAGTCGCCCGGGATCTGTTCATGCGCCACGGTTGTGCGGCGACGACCGTTCCACAGATCGCCCGCAGTGCCGGCACACCAGGGTCCGGGACCAGGGTCTTCCACCGGCTCGGCGGACCGCGGAGAACGCGATGCTGGTGCGGTACTCGAAACCACCGAACCGGAGCACACCGATGTCCATCATTCGCATGACCAAGACGAGCACCGCGACGCCTGAGCAGTTGGTCGCCGGGATCACCGATTTCGGCCCAGGCCGGTCGAAGCTCTTCACCGCCAGCGCCGACGACCAGCTGAAGGTGCACTCCAGGAGCGCCACCCGGGCTGACGTCACGGAAGGTTCCGGTGGCGTCTGGGAACGGCTGGAGTACGACTGGTCGGACCCGAACCGGATCGTCATGACGACCGTCGACTCCAACCTGTGGGGCGGAGCGTCGGGGCACACCTACACCCTGACCCGGCGGCCCGACGGGCTGACCGAGCTGAACGCCGTGGTGATCCGCGAGGGGAAGAACCTCAAGGGGAAGATCGTCGGATTCCTGCTCGGATCGGTCGCCAAGAGCCAGCTCGACAAGGCGTTGGGCAACACGGTCACGGCCATCGAGGCCCGGAACTCGCCCCACATCTGAAAGAGCGGATCAGGTGCGTCCCGCCGTCCGCCGTCCACGAAGGTCCACGAGGTAGCCCGGGATCGAGCAGGCCCTGGCCACGGTCGGGGAGCAGGACGCCGAGTCGCCCCGGTCAGCTCGGCTTGTGCGCCGGGGTGCAGGTCCAGTGGCCGTTGTGCCAGGTGCAGGTCTGCTCGTAGCCGGAGCGGAACGAGCCGAGCCAGGGGATGTCGTCCTGGTAGCGGGTGGGTGGGGGTGTCGGGGCGAAGTCTGCCGCGTCGTCGGTGCTGCCGGTGCCGTCGTAGCGGGCGACGGTGGGATAGGGGTAGATCGGCCGGGTTCGTGTGACGGTGTCGTCCTGGCGTTGTGTGGCGATGAGCTGGTCGGGGGCGATGCCGTTCTCGACCCAGTTGAGGGTGGGGGTGAGTGCGTCGATCGCGTCCGGTCCCTGGCCGCCGCCGCAGTGGGCGACGCCCGGCAGCATGAACAGGCGGGCGAAGCGCTGGGTGGCGGGCGTCCCGCCCATGCGTTCGACCAGGGCGTGGTAGTAGGCGATCGTTCCGTAGGGGGAGATCGCCGGGTCGGCCCAGCCGTGCCAGAGCAGGAGTTTCCCGCCCGCGGCGCGGAAGGCGGTCAGGTCGGGGTTGGTCGCGTCGTAGATGCCGGCCCGCTGGTAGATCTCGTGGAACGTCGCCGCGTCGTAGTGCAGGTCGTGCAGTGTCGCCGACGGACGGGCGGACGGGTAGGCGAGGTACTTCAGGGCGTTCGTCGCGTTGTTCTCGGCCACGGCCGGGGTGCCGTTTGCGGTCGGAGTCACCCAGCGGGCCCAGTTCGCTTCCGAGCCGACGGGCTCACCGCCCGGGTACATCCGCCGGTTCCGCTCGTCTCGGGGTCCGTCATACAACTTGCGTACGGTGTCGATCTGCGCGTCGGTGAGGCAGTTCGCATCGTCGGTTCCCGTCGGGCAGCGCAGGCTGCGCGGGTCGAACGTGCAGGCCCGGGGGTCGTCGATCTGGCCGTCGGCCAGGCCGTCGCGTGCGTCGCACTCGCGCAGGACCGCGGCGTGCAGTGCGGGAAGCTTGGCGGCGGTCAGGATGGGCCGGCCTTGCGCGTCGGTGTTCGCCGTGGCGTGCCAGCCGGTGGACCACACGATGAGCGAGGTGAGCAGCGATGCCGGGGCGCCGGCGACGATGCCGTCGAAGTCGTGTGGGTAGCGCTGTGCCTCGGTCAGTCCCTGGTGGCCGCCCTGTGAGCAGCCGTCGAAGTAGGAGTAGCGCGGGGCTTGCCAGCTGTGGGTCGGCGCCGAAGGTGGCGTCGAAGCCGGCGACGCCGACGTGGCCCTGGTTGGTGGTGGCCAGGACGAAGTCGCCGCGGGTCAGCGGCACACACCCGTCGGTCGCGTCGGCGTAGAAGTCGATGTTCCCGCAGAGCGACGCGCACCCGAGTTGCAGATACCGCTGCCGCCACGTCTCGGTGGGGAGGTACACGTCGAACTGGATCTGCGGTGCGACGGTTCCCTTGACCTCGCAGGCTGCCGAGCCGTCCGGGGAGGTGGCCGCGGTCGCGGACCCGATGACCGCCGGAGCGTCCGGGATCCCGGACAGGTCCTGCCCGGCGAGGGCCGCGCAGTCGATCTTCGGCAGCACCACGGGAGGGCCGTCTGCCTCGGAGAACGCCCCGGCTGCGGCCGAGCGGGGCGCGGCCTGGGCACCGCCGGCCATCACCAGGACGGCGAGCACGGCCGACAGTGCCCGGATTCCAAGCGTCCGAGCCCGGACGAGAGCGCGCATAGGTGTCCCCCGTTTCGCGGCGTATACGCAATCGCGGGACCTCGGTGACGCCTGCGACCGCACGACACGAGCACGGAAAGCTAAATATGGCCATGGGTGGGTGTCAATACCTGGCCGGCATCCGGAGATCGCGCCGACTCCTGGCGGGTTCACCAGTGGCGGTGCGGGTTCGGTGGCGCCGTGCGTGCGGGGGCGGCGAAGGGGCAGCCCGGCCTGACGGCAGGTGCGCAGCAACAAGGCGATCGATCCAGGGGGCCGGCGTTCCCTCGGGTCAGGCGCCGAGCCTTGACGGCAAGTCGCAGCGCCCGCCAGAGCCGTAGGCGGCGGGAACCGCCGGCGGCGGCGAGGACTGTGGCGACGCCCGGGCGTTCCACCGGTGGAATGAACGCGATAACGATGATCATCGGAAGTACCGCAACGACCAGTTCGCTGACAACGAACATCGTGAGGCCGGCCAGGACCACGGCGACGAGCGTACCGGTCATCAGATTTCTTTCCGTGGATACTCTGGCCTTCAGGCCGGCGAGGAAACGGAACCCCCTGCGGAGCAGGTCATGGGTAGCCGATCCGCCGTCAAGGCGGATCGGCGTCTACCACCTCGGGACAAGCCCCCACGATCGTTTCCAGCCCATTGTGCTAGCTTGCGAGGCTTGACCTCGAGCGTGAGGTGGGCGTTCAAGTTCCGCTTCGTGCGCCACGAGGCGCTGTTCTATCGAGTGGAGGTGAAAGACCTTCACCATTGGGTCGTCGCAGCGGCTCGATAGAAGCTGGGG
>NZ_LLZH01000340.1:0-38635 GCF_001509495.1 Actinoplanes awajinensis subsp. mycoplanecinus
GATCCGGTAGGTAGGAACAGGCAGCGTCCCGGCCGCGTACTGCCGTCGAGCGGTGATGTACGCGATGCCGGTCGACGACGCCCACTCCTTCAAGTTCACGAGAGCATCATAGCTGCCTCAAGAACGCCAAAGATGCTCAACACGCCAGCAGTTAGCTACCCCCAGCGGTCCGTGCCGGGCCTCTGCCGGGAACAGCCGATCGCGTGCGGCTGTCGCCCGCCGGCGGGCGGTAGACGGCCGCAGGCACCGACCGCGCCCTGCGGCCGACCCGAACCCCGCGGTCAGCGGGTGGCGAGGGCGGGCCGGGCGGCCAGCCAGCGCAGGGTGCGGGGCAGCTCCGGCATCGCGTCGAAGTGGGCCGCGCCCGGGCGCACGTCCAGCTCCGCGGTCTTGCCGATCATGTCGGCGAGGTAGCGCGAGTGGGTGGCCGGGGCGAACGTGTCCTCGCCGCCGTGCCAGACGCGGACCGGGGTGGTGATGGCGCCCAGGTCGACCTTCCAGTCGCGGCGCAGGGCCAGCACGTCGTCGATCCAGCCGTACGGTCCGTTTTTGATCGCGTCGCGGTAGGACAGCCGCAGCTGGCGGCGCAGGGCCGCGTCGCTGACCACGCGGTGGTCGGCGGTGGTCATCTGGTCGGTGAGCAGACCGAGCAGGAAGTCCGGGTCGACGTCGATGCCGGAGGCCCGGCGGCGGATCTCCGACTCCAGCTCGGCCGGGTCGGTCACCGCGTTGCCGAACTGCTTGTGGTTGTCGCCGTTCATCCCCTCGTACCAGCCGGGTGCGCCGGCCGGGGCGAGGCTGACCAGGACCGCGACCCGGATCAGGCGGTCGCGCAGGTTGCCGTCGGCGGCGCAGGCCAGCGCGTGCGGGCCGCCGCCGGAACGGCCGACCACCGAGAAGCGGTCCAGGTCGAGCTCGTCGGCGATGGCCCGGACGTCCTGCGCGGCGTGCGCCACGTCGCGGCCCTGCACCCGCTCGGACTCGCCGTAACCGGGCCGGTCGTACGTGATCAGCTGGATGCCGAGGCGGTGCAGGACGATCCCGCGCGGGCGGGGGCCGAGGCGGCTGCCGGGCGTCCCGTGCAGCAGGAAGACCGGGAAACCGTGGGCGGGGCCGAGGACCTCGTAGGCGATCCGCCGGCCGTCCTCGGGACGGTGCACGATCCGGGTCGCTGACGCGGCGTCGGTCACCGTCACCCGCCTTCCTTGCGAAGCTGACAGCGTCCGAGCCTAAACCCCCACGCCCAGGTACGCCATGAACTCGTCCAACAATCCTCGGCCACCCGCACTGACCAGCGACGACGCGCGTTACCCGAAGGTGTCTCGGGTCAACCCGCCCGGTTGACCACCGGAGCGCTGAAGCTCGCCGGCCGGTCGGACACCGCCAGACCGGGGCTGGCCACCCAGGACTGGTACTGCGGGGTGAACATCGAGTACAGCCCCGGGACCTGCGGCGCGCTGGCCTCGTCGAGCCGCGCGCGGGCGTCGGCCGGGATCACGAAGTCCAGCGCGGCCAGGTTCGTGTCCAGCTGCCCGGCGCTGCTCGCCCCGATCACCAGCGACGTGATCCCCGGCTGGGTCGCCGCCCAGTTGAGCGCCACCTGCACCATCGGGCGGCCCAGGCCGTCCGCGACGCTCTGCACCGCCTCGATGACCCGCCAGTGTTCCTCGGCGATCGGCATGCCGGAGCCCGGGTTGCTCAACCGGCCCTCGCCGGAGACACCCGCGCCGGAGCGCCGGTATTTGCCGGTGAGCAGGCCACCGCCGATCGGGCTCCAGGCCGTCAGGCCGATCCCGAGGCTCTGCGCCATCGGGACGAACTCCGGCTCGACACCGCGCGCCACCAGCGAGTACGGCAGTTGCACGGTCACCATCGGAGTGAGCCCGTGCGCCTCGGCGTAGCTCTGCGCCCGCGCCGCGTACCAGGCCGGCACGTCGGACAGCCCGGCGTAGCGGATCTTGCCAGCCTTGACCAGGTCGTCAAAGGTGCGCACGACCTCCTCGACCGGCGTGATCCGGTCCCAGGTGTGCAGCAGGTAGAGGTCGAGGTAGTCGGTGCCGAGCCGGCGCAGCGAGTCGTCCAGCGCGCGGATCATGTGCTTGCGGCCGTTGCCGCTGGCGTTCGGGTCACCGGGGTCGACGGTGTTGGTGAACTTGCTGGTCAGCACGAGCCGGTCCCGGTTACCGGCCTTGTCGATCAGCCGGCCGAGGATCCGCTCGCTCTGCCCCGCGGTGTAGAAGTCCGCGGTGTCGATGAAGTTGCCGCCGGACTCCACGTACCGCCGGAAGATCGGTTCGGCGTCCTCCTCGGTCTTGCCGTAGGCGGCGTGGAAGCCGTCGACGCCGAAGTTCATCGTGCCGAGCGCCAGCCGGCTGACCCGGAGTCCGGACCGGCCGAGCAGGTAGTACTGGTTCATGAACTCTCCTTCTAGACTGCGTAGTCCAGACTTTGACCGGCAAAAAATGGACCCGCCAGTCCAGAAGAGCGGAGGGACCGTGCAGCTGACCCGCAAGGGCGCCGAGACCCGGCAGCGGATCGTGGCCGGAGCAGCCGACGAGGTCCGCGACCGGGGCGTCACCGCGCTGACCCTCCAGGACGTGCTGGCCCGCACCCGCACCAGCAAGGGCCAGCTGTTCCACTACTTCCCCGGCGGCAAGGACGAGTTGCTGCTCGCGGTCGCCCAGCACGAATCCGACCAGCAACCCTCCGCGGAAGACCTCACCACCTGGGCGGCCTGGCACGACTGGCGCGACCGGGTCGTCGCGCACTACCGCGGCGCCGGCGAGCGCTGCACGCTCAGCGACCTGGCCGCGCAACCCGCCCGCACCGCACTCGGCGCGCAGGCCGTGATCGCCCGGCTGCTGGCCACCCGCCAGGCCCACCTCACCGCCGGCATCCGGCACCTGCAGGCCACCGGCGAGATCGACGCGGAACTGGACGCGGATCGCGCGGCCGCCGCCCTGGTCGCCGGCATCCAGGGCGGCGTCGCGGTACTGATGGCCACCGGCAGCACCGCGCACCTCGAGGCCGCGCTCGACATCGGCATCGCCGGCCTGCGGCCGCGCTCCACCCCCGCGAAAGGTTGCTGATCATGTCCGGGCTGACCGCCAAAGGGGCCGCGACAAAAGCCCGCATCGTACGGACGGCCACCGACCTGATCCTGGAACGCGGCGTCGGCGGCATGACCCTCGACGAGATCCGGGCGGGTACCGCGACCAGCAAGGGTCAGCTGTTCCACTACTTCCCGGACGGCAAGCGCGACCTGGTCGCCGCGATCGCCGAGTTCCAGAGCGGCCGGGTGCTCGAGGCCCAGCGCCCGTGGCTCGACCAGCTGGACAGCTGGGAGTCCTGGCACGGCTGGCGCGACGCGGTGATCGCCCACTACCGCACCCTGACCCACCTGCACTGCTCGATCAGCGCCCTGATCACCGAGCTGACCCCGGCCGACCCCGCGCTCGCCGCCACCGTCGCCGCGCACGCGGACCGGTGGTTCGATCACCTGGCTGCCGGCGTACAGAAAATGCGCGCGCAGCGCCGGATAAACCCGGCGGCGGACCCGCACCGTCTCGCCATGATGGTCTTCACCGCGCTGCAGGGCGGCCTGCTGGTGATGCAGGCCAAGAACGCGATCGAGCCCCTCGAGGCCGCGCTTGACGGCGCACTGCTCGCCCTGGAGAGCCACCGGATCTGACCCCTCTCAGCCCGGCCACAGTCGTCGCGGTCAACGCCCTCGTCGTCGGGCTGGTGTCACCGGGCGATTCGAGGCTCCGTTCGCGTACCGTCTCGGGCTTTTCCTGTGGGACGCGGCCTTGACGTTCTCGCTGGCCTGCACGGCCCTCGGTGTCCTAGTCCCACGGTCGACAGTGGTACAGCAACTGGTCGTCGGATACCTCCGCGGATACTCCGGCCTTCAGGCCGGAGAGGAAACGGACTCCCCGCGGAGCAAGTCAGGGGCAGCCGGTTCGCCGCCAGGGCGAATCCGGCGTCGGACACCCGTGGTGCGCGAGTGAACAGGTGTGCTAATTTTTTCGGGCCCGGCCAGCGATAACCAAGCCGGTCGGGCCTACCGCCGGGCTGGCGGGAAGTTACGTCTGTGGAGACTGCAGAAGACCGATGGGCGGTCCACCGTCCCTCGCCGGTAATCCGGGTCGGCAGCGATCGGTGAAGCAGAAAGCTCAACCCGCGAGGGTGGAATCCCCCTGCGTCAGCTGGGGGAGATGTCAAGATTCCGGTGCTGTTCGCGGCCTACGCCGCTCTGACCCGCCACTGGAGAATCCCGAAGCTGGCGGTGGTTTCGCTGTTGTTCGGTGTGCCGACCGCGGGGTTCGCCCTGGCCTACGTCGGAGGCTGAGCCGCCGGGGCGTCGGTGACCAGCCGGTACACCTCGTTGAGCAGGCCCTGCTTCTCGAACGGCTTGCGGAGCAGCGGGGCGTCGGCCGGCAACTCCTGCCCGCCGGGCGCCGGGCCGCTGGTGTAGCCGGACATGAACAGCACCGGCAGGTCGGGACGGTCCCGCCGCAGTTCCGCGGCCAGCTGGGTGCCCGACATCCCCGGCATGATCACGTCGGTGAGCAGCAGGTCGAACGCCAGCCCGTCGTCGCGGCACATCCGCAGCGCCTCGGCCGGATGCGGCGCCGCGAACACCCGGTAACCGGCCTTCACCAGCAACCGGCAGACGATCTCGCGGACCGCCTCCTCGTCCTCGACCACCAGGACCCGCCGCCCGTCACCGCCGAGCCCGGAGGCCACCGGCACGGCCGCACCCGGCCCGGCCACACCCTCGACGCCGGCCGGCAGCCGGACCCGCAGCGTCGTGCCGTTGCCCGGCTGCGACTCCAGGCTGATCGTGCCGCCCGCGTCGGCGACCACACCGTAGGCGGTGGCCAGCCCCAGCCCGGTGCCACTGCCGCGGCCCTTGGTCGTGAAGAACGGCTCGAACGCCCGGGCCAGGACCTCCGGCGTCATCCCGCAGCCGGTGTCGGTCACCGCGAGGCTGACCTGATCGCCGTCACCGCCGTGCTCGAGACCGGTGCTGATCGTCAGGCGCCCGCCGGACGGCATCGCGGCCCGCGCGTTGAGCACCGCGTTCATCACGACCTGCTCCAGCTTGCTGCGGTCCATCACCACCGGCGGCAGATCCGCGACCAGCGCCGTGCCGAGCTCGATGTCCTCACCGAGGGTCCGTTCCAGCAGCCGCAGCATGTCCGAGGCGACCGCGTTGAGGTCGAGCAGCTCCACCTGCGACGGCTCGGCCCGGCTGAACAGCAGCAGCTGACGGGTCAGCCCTGAACCGCGGGCCGCCGCGTGCTTGATACCGGCCGCGTCGGGCAGGCTGGGATGCTCGTCGCCGAGCTCGTCGACCAGCATGTCGGCGTATCCGGAGATCACCGCGAGGATGTTGTTGAAGTCGTGGGCGATGCCCCCGGCGAGCTGCCCGAGCGAGTCCAGCCGCTCCGACTGGCGCAGCTGCTGCTCGAGCTGGGCGCGTTCCTGCTCCGCGACGGCCCGCTCGGTGACGTCGCGCAGGATGCCCTCGACCGCGACCGGCGCGCCGGCGCCGTCGGTGGCCACACTGGCCCGCTGCTCGATCCAGGACACCCCACCGTCGCGGCGGCGCAGCCGGAACGTGGTGGTCGCCGAGCGCGGCGCCTGCCACGACTGCTCGAAGACCGGCCGGTCCTCGGGCTCGACCCGGCTCGCCATCAACCCGGGATCGGCGTAGAACTCCTCCGCCGCGAAACCGGTGATCGACTCGACCGCCCGGCTCAGGTACTCCATCGCCGGCGCCGGCCCCGTCCGGTAGCGGAAGATGATGTCCTGGGCGTGCTCGGCGAGCAGCCGGAACCGTTCCTCGCTGTCCCGCAGCGCGGCCTCGGCCCGGCTGCGCTCGGTGATGTCGGTGGAGATGCCGGCCACCGCGTACGCCGTGCCCGCCGCGTCGATCAGCGGGAACTTCACGGTCAGGTAGGTGCGCACCCCGTCCTCGCCGGGCGCCTGTTCCTCCATCTGCACCGGCAGTCCCCCGGCCAGCGCCTGCCGGTCGTTGTCCCGGAACGCGTCGGCGACCTCGGCGGGGAACAGGTCGTGGTCGGTGAGCCCCACGATGTCCTCGCGCCGCAGGCCGAACAGGCGCTCGTACTCCCGGTTGACCAGCAGGTACCGCCCGTTCGCGTCGCGCATGTAGATCACCGCGGAGGTGTGGTCGATCAGCGCCATCAGCTGGTCGCGGCCCAGCCTGAGCATCGGCTGACGCGTCCCCCCGGTGCCCGGCGCCCCGGTCGGTCCGTCCACCTCGCCCCCGTCGTCCGTTCCGCTCATCCGGCCGGTTCCAGCACGACCGGCGCGGCCGCTCCCCGCCCGGAACGTACCCCTGGATCGGGCGGGCCTTCCGGGTTTTCCGGCATCAGCACCGGACGCAGCGCGGTCAGGGTATGCCGCTGCCGGGCCCGGGTGAGCCGTTCCAGGAACGTCTCGGTCATCCCGGTGGTGCCGGCCCGGTTCGACACCAGGCGCCCGTCGCCGAGCCCGGCCTCGTCGCGCCGGCGCTGCGGCTTGAACAGGAACTTCTTACTGAGCATCAGGTGCGCTCCGGAGACCCGCGCGTGCATCGCGAGCAGCCGGTACCAGTCGATCACCGCCGGGTGCCGGGCGATCAGCCGGCGCAGGTCACCCTCGTCGCACAGCCTCATGTCGCACTCGTCGAAGCCCAACGCGGCCAGCAGCCGGCACGGGAGCGTGGGCAGGTTCATCAGCTCGGCGATCTCGTCGCGTTCCCGGGTGAGCAGCGCCGGGAACAGCCGCCGGGCCAGGCGGTCGTAACCGGGTTCGGCGACGCCGAGCAGGAAGTCGCGTTTGAGCGCCTCCGGGTCCAGGGCGCCGCTGGGCGGGATGTCGTCCACGGTCCAGTGCGCGGCGAACTGCCGGAACACGTCCATGAACATCTCGGCGTCCATGCTCTGCTCGGTCGGCAGCGCCCCGAAGTCGACGAACAGACGGCGCAAGGCATCCAGCAGCACGGTGGCCTCCTGCACCCGGTGGCGGGCGTCCGCGCCGGTCAGGTCGGCGTGTTCGCCGGTGAGCGGCTGCAGGAAGCAGTTGACCGCCATCTCGATCGCCTCACCCTGTTTGACCAGCAGGAAGAAGCGCTCCTCCCCCGGCGTGCCGGTATAGCTGCGGATCCGCCCGTCGTCGAAGAGGCCGGGCAGTTCGGCCACCACCTCGCCGCGCAACCTCACCCGGATGGTGCCGACGTTCCAGCGCACCAGCGACGCGTAGCTGTCCCGGACGTAATGGCCGGTGCCGGTGTGCTCGGCCAG
The DNA here is from genome assembly GCF_001509495.1 of Actinoplanes awajinensis subsp. mycoplanecinus. Classification (NCBI taxonomy): domain Bacteria; kingdom Bacillati; phylum Actinomycetota; class Actinomycetes; order Micromonosporales; family Micromonosporaceae; genus Actinoplanes; species Actinoplanes awajinensis. The sequence goes on from NZ_LLZH01000340.1 coordinate 7,317, forward strand.
CGCGGCGAAGTAGGTCCGGAACGGTATTCGCCCGCCGACGAGCAGCGACGTGAACGCGCCTTCGGGATGTTCCCGCCCTCCGGGGGTGCGTTCCTGGTAATGGCGGGCGACCGAGGCGCCGATGAACCCGAGGTGCACCACGAGGCGCTGCGCCTGCACCGCCGTCAGCCGGGTGGTGCACGGCAGATGGCGGAGGACCTGCTCGCTCACCTCGGTGACCAGCTGGTCGGGTGAAGCTTGATCGTGCAGGATCGCGTCGTTGAGCCGGGGTAGTTCGTCAAGCACCCAGTCGCCGACCTGTTCCGGAACCATCCGGACCATCACCTCCGCGGAATTCTCACCCTTCCCATCGGCTCAGTCCCGGCGGCATTGAGCGAGGACCGCCCCGGCCGGGTCGCACCCAGCGCGTGATCGGCGATCGGGCGCGTCCCGCCCGTCCGGTGCGATCCGTGACGAACGGCTCAGGAGGGGCCGTCGGTGCTCCTGACCGCTTGATCGATCAGGGAGATCACCAAAGCAAGAGCACCCATCCGTACGGCCAGAGCCACATGCGGACGCGAGTGCCCGGACCGGGCCAGGCCGGCCAGCCAGCGATTCCGCAGCCGATGCCGCCCGACCATCAGCAGCACCCCGGTAGCGGCGACGGCGACCGGCTTCGCCGCCCCGGCGAGCCCGGCCCGGGGGTGCGCCGGGGTGCGGGCCGGACGCGGCTCGGGCGTGTCGGGGCCGGTCGGGACAAGTGCGTAGGCGGCGGCCACGATCCCGACCCGAGCCAGCCTCCGCTTGCCGGTGGACAGCTCTCCGGCAGCCACCCAGGCACCGACATAAACGGCTTGAGCGCTCGCCCAGGCCAGCGCACGCGGCACAGTTCTCATGCCGCGACGGTAGAAGAAGCCAACAAGACCCCCGGCGCACGGCCGACCGCGCCGAAACCCGCCCTGCGCCGCGGCCAGCACCTGCCGGACCCGCTCGGCTCCCAAGCGAGCGCGGCCGCTCAATGCCAGTGAGGCGGCAGAAGTCCACGCTCACCACCGAAGGGGCGGCAGAAGTCCGCGCTCGCCGCCGAAGGGGCGGCCAGGGTCCGCGCTCGCCGCCGGTGGGCGGCAGAAGTCCACGCTCACCAGCGAAGGGGCGGCAGGAGTCCGCGTTGGGTCGGGTTCAGGGGCGATAGCGGTCCGCGGTCGAGTTATGCGTGCGCTTGTCGCCCGCGGGCGGGCGGTGAACGCACGCGATCTGGCAATGCGGACTCCCACCGCCCTCCCCCGCAGCGGCACTCACCGCCACCCGGTCACCACGCCACCGCCCGGACCGCCCGCATGCTCCGCGCCCCCGGCTGGTGCTCAGGGGTGTCTCCCTGTCCTCGAGACACCCCTGAGAGCAGCCGGGAACCGGAAGCTGCCCGGCCTGGCCCGTTGGCCTGGTTTTGAAGCCCCGGCCTATCCTGCAGTCATGGTCATTGATCCGCGCGAACGGATGAGCGCCGCGTTCCACCCCTATTAGGTGGCCGCGCCCGCGGCCCCGAAAGGGGTTTCGACCATGTCTCGCACCGACAAGGACGGTCCGGGTCAGCACCGCACCGGCCTGCGCCGGCTCCTCGGCGGCGGCCCGCCCGGCTGGTTCGTCAAGCACGTCTGGACCGACCGCGAACGTCAGGCGGCCCGGGTGGCGTGCCGCAACGCCGCGAAGGAGTACCGCGGCACCGGAATCGTCGACACCGTGCCCACCGTCCGGCAGCATCGCCACGGCGCCCAATGGCTCTGGTGGTGACCGCAGGCGCCCCGTTCCGGCAGCACGCCCGTGCCGAGAGTGCGCTCCGTGCCGGGACGCACCGCCTCCCTGGCATCCTAGGAGGCTGGGATCCCAGCCCTGGGTCTGGACGGACGCGCTCGGCGCGCTGCCCGAGGACGCTCCCGGCCGTAGGCAGTGGCTCGCCGGCGCCGCCGTCATCGCCGCCCACCGCGACCGGTATGCGATCCACGGCGACGAACCCATCGGTCCGCAGCCCTCCACCCGCGACCCGGCACGCTGGGCCAGCCGGCATCGCGCGCAGATCGTGCTCGGCGTCGCGACCCTCGCCGGACAGATCACCGCCGCACCCGACAGCGAACTCCGTACGCTGATTGACGCGCAACGCGCCGCCGACCAAGCCGCACCGCTATACGTCAGCGGCAAACTGCGGGTAGCGCACACCCGACTGGTCGCCGCCGAACAGCATCTACGCGACACCCGCCTCACCCTGGCCGCCGCCCAGCACCAGGCCACCCAAGCCACCGCGACCGCCCAGGCGAGCACACCGCGGTGGTGGCATGCCGGCCCCCTGCGCGCCCGCGCCGCCACCGAACACCACACCGCCCGCGTCGCCGCGCTACGCGCCTCCGCCAGTGTCGAAGAGCTACAGAGCCAGCTGGGCGGCGCCGAAACGCGGGTCGCTTCCGCCCGTGAAGACGCGACCGTCCTCGAGGATGCTCACCACGACTGGAACCGCTGGTACCAGCAAAACCTGCCGACCCGCTACGCCGGCCTCGCCGCAGCCGCAGAAACCGCGCGCCGGGCGCACCGCCTCGCCGCCGGCACGAAAGAACTCGGCGAACAAGTCCGGGCAACGACTGCACGTGTCCGCGCGGTCGACACCACCCAGCCGAACCCGCATAGCCGACCGGTTCGCGTGCACCTGGGAGCTGACGCCGACGCCGCGTACGAGCGCATCACCGACGCCACGAACGACGCGGGCCGCCAACCCGATCACGAGATGGACATCGACCGTGACTGAACCGACGCCTATTGACCGTGGCCCGGCCCTCGCGCGCCCGTTCATCTGCATTCCGCAAGACCCCGCAGCGTCGCACCCGGGCAGGTATTGATGAGTGGCTATCCTTTTGCTTTCGTCGATGAATCTTTCATCTCCGGGGGCGGTCATCCGGGCGTGTATCTGTTCGCCGGCGTCGTCGTCGACAGCGACGACCTGCCCACCGTCATAGGCGCTGCCCGCCACGCCGCAGCCGATCATCGGCCGTACCACTCCACTGCCCTTTACAAGTTGGGTCACATCACGCCGATCGAGGACATGCTCGACGCCGTCCATGCTCATGCCGGGTGGGCGTTCCTCACCGTGCAGGCACCCCTTCCCGGCCCATCGGAATCGGACCGTGAGGCCGCCCGGCAGGTAGCCCTCGGATGCCTGTTGCAGCAACTCAACGAGCAGAAGTTTCGTGATGTAGTCATCGATACACGGGCGAGCCAGCGTGAACAGGTGCAGATGCAGCTCGCCGGTCGCAAGGTTTTCGAATCTGACATCCCTGATGTGACCACCTACCACAGCCTCTCAACGGAGGGACCACGAACCGTAGCCACGGTCCCGGCTCCGTCTTCACGAACCTGATGCAACAGATCGAATCGGCCGGAAACGACGCCATCCAGCAGCACATTCTCCGCGCCTGGTGATGGTTCATAAGCCTCGCCTGCGAAAGGTGTCAGAGGCGCCTGGCTGAGATCCAAGCGGGGGACTTCACGGTTGCCGACCTAGCGGGGAACCTTGCGCCCGCAGCTCCCCGGCGCCCGCCCAGACAGCCCGCGAAAGGTCCGCACGAACGCCGGCCCGCGCTGCCGGCCACGAACACGTCGAGCCGCCACCGAGCTCTACGCGGCAGATCCGCGCACCGAGTTGCGCTTCACAAGCAAAGCTCGGCAGCCAGCCAGCCAGCCGGGCACGCGCGGCTTACGTTCCAGGGACTCTGGGCGAGGAGTCAGAGTCGGCGGGGATTGCCGTGGCAGGCAGCCGTACCACGAAGGTGGTACCGGGCCCGGTGTGCTCGCCCAGGGTGATCGTGCCGTGGTGGCGTTCGACGATCGCGCGGGTGATGACCAGACCCAAACCGGTCCCGGGGATGCGATTGTCCAAGGCGGTGGACGCCCGGTAGAAGCGGCGGAACAGCCGGGGTTGTTCCGCGGGGGGAATGCCGATCCCGGTGTCGGCGACCGTCCAGGTGATTATCTGGCCGGTGTCAACGCGGCCAGCCGTGATAGTGATCTCCCCGCCGGCGGGGGTGTACTTGATGGCATTGGTGAGCAGGTTGTCGGCGACCTGACGTAGCCGGTTAGGGTCGGCAAGCAGGTCGAGCCGTTCGGGCAACCGAACGGTGACGGTGAGCTGTTTTCCGGCGGCTGGTGCCGTGTTCGCCTGCACGGACTCGCCGATGATGGCGCACAGTTCCGTGTCGATGAGTTCCACGGCGAGGTGTCCGGATTCGAGGCGGGCCAGGTCGAGCAGGTCCTCGGCCATCACCGACAGGCGCTGCGCGCTGCGCGCGATGATGCGTAGGTATTCGCGTTGCTGCTCGGTGGTCAGTTCCTCGAGTTCGTCATCGAATACCGTGACGGCGCCGCTGATCACGGCGAGGGGGTTGCGGAGTTCGTGGGTGACCATGGCAACGAACTCGTTCTTGGTGCGGGCCAGTTCCAGAGCGAGTTCTTCGGCCCGGCGCCGTTCGAGGTACTGCCCGACATGAGCGGCGAGCCCGCCCAGTAGCCCGAGCAGGGTGTTTTCGGGGTCTTCCACCCGGTTGCCGTAGACGCATAGCGCGCCGAGCGTCTGCCGGCCGGTGGACACCGGCACACCGACGGCGACGCGCAGCCCGACACGCGCGGCGGCGCTGCTTCGCAACGACGCCCTGTCGGTGCTCAGGTCCCTGATCCACCGGCCGGTGCCGTCGGCGCAGATCTGGCCGGGCAGCGCCACGCCGAGTTCAAGGACGTTCAGGGCGAAGTCACCCAGCTGCTGGCCTGCTTCGACGTGGCGGGCCGCGCAGGTGAGCACTTGCCGGTGATCGTCGACCAGCCACAACTCAACGACCGACCAGCCCATCTTCATACCAAGGGCCTCGACCACCCGATGCCCGGCGACGGTGCTGGAGTGCGCCTGGGCAAGCCCGAGGGCGATGGCGGCTTGGACATCGGCGAACTGGGCGGCCCGCCGCGCGTTGGTGATGTCGTGAGCGAAGGCGTGGAACACTCGCCCGCCCGGCTCCTCGGTGACGGTCAGGGTCATCTCAATCGGGAACTCGTGGCCGTCGCGGTGCAGTGCCGCCAGCTGAAGCTGCTGTCCGAGGACTCGACTGGGATCACCGGCGGCAAGGCGGGACAGGTGGGCGAGATCAGCGCGGTATGCGTCGCGAAACCGGACCGGGATGATCAGGTCGGTGAGGTCGCCTTCGGAGACCTGCGCGGCGGTGTACCCGAAAACGTTCTCAGCAGCTGAATCCCATCCCCGCACCCCGCCGTCAACGCTGGTGGCGATGTAGGCCTGTGCCGATACCACGAGCAAGGTCTGCGCCGGAGAAACCACAGCGTCGGCGTCGTTGACTCCTGCGGACATGGCTTGCGTCATCACGGCCTCTCAGGATGGCCTGACCTCGGTGACCGCGTCATGCCCGGCTGCCGTCGATCCTCGCCATCACCTCCAACGTACCGCCGCGATCCGATACGCCTGACCACCACGGACACATCGCAACACTCATCCGGTAACCGCCTGAACAGCACAAACGGAGTAGATAGTGAGGTCTGCGCCGACCGATCTGGTCACAGCTGGGACCACAGCCATCCTCCGGCACGACCGGCGTCCCTGATCGCCGGAACCAGGCCCGGCCGGGGACGCGCCGCCGGTGCCGGCTTGGATCGCCTCAACCCGGCGGGAAATGTCCTCGGCGACGCGGGCGGTTTCCTGGGCGAGGTCTCTGACCTCAAACGCCACGCCGGCGCGAGCCGCCTCGATGAGGTTTGCACAACTCGAAGGAGCGATACCCTCCCCGCTCGACGAACTGGCGGGTCAGCAAACGGAAGGGCACGTGAACCCATCGCTGCGTGTGGTCATCGGCATGGACCCCCTAAACGATCCGCCACCATCGAGGTGATGACCAGCGACGAGACCATCCGCGCAGCCTGCTGGTCGCGTAGAAATTGGCTCGCGTCATCTGATTCGTTACCGGACGGTGCTAGTGCTGCTACGGCGGATCACTACTTCGAGTAGTTCTGGTTCGTTTTCTGGACGTGGTGACGCTTGAGCAGGTTGAGGGTTGGGACGAGGCGTTCCAGGAGTTCTTCCTGGATTTCTCGCATCATTTCGGCCGGGTGGAGACCCGCTGGCAGGCACGGAAGTACCTGCGGGCGTTGATGGCCCCGATCGAACGGCGTAACGGCTGGACCCTCGCCGGGCATGCCGGCGATGCCACCCCGGACTCGATGCAGGCGCTGCTGTGCAGCCCGTGTTTCGACCGGGACGCGGTCCGTGACGCCGTCCGGGCCCGCATCACCGCAGAGATCGGGGATCCGGGTGCGGTGCTGGTCGCTGACGAGACCGGGTTCATCAAGAAGGGCAAACGCTCCGCCGGTGTCCAGCGGCAGTACACCGGAACCACCGGCAAGGTCGACAACTGCCAGATCGGGGTGTTCCTGGGCTACCACACCCGCACGGGACGGGCGTTGATCGACCGGGAGTTGTACCTGCCGGCATCGTGGACCGGCGACCGGGACCGGTGCCGCAGAGCGAACATCGGCGACGACGTCGCGTTCGCCACGAAACCGCAGCAAGCACGGGTCATGCTGGAACGCGCCGTCGATGCCGGGGTGCCGTTCGCCTGGTTCACCGCCGACGAGGCGTACGGCCAGAATCGCGGTCTGCGCGACTGGTGCGAAGAACAGGACATCCACTATGTGATGGCTACCCGCAAAGACCACGAGGTGCCCTCCGGACTGCATAGCACCACCCGCGTCGACACCCTGATCAGCAAGATCCGGGCCGGGGCGTGGCGGCGGATCTCCTGCGGCGACGGTGCTCACGGCCCTCGCGTCTACGCCTGGTATGCCCACATCACCCTGGCCATGGCCGCCGCCGCGTTCCTCATCGTCACCCGCACCACCGAGAACGCTTCTGGCAAACACCCGGCGACGGTGACGAGGACGGCCTGACCCCGCTGACCGTCAACGAGATCAGGCGCCTGTTCGCCGCCCTCGTCCTGACCGTCCAGCACACCGCGAGACACGTCCTGGCCTGGTCCGACTTCCGCCGTCGCTGCCTCCAACGAGCCCACAACTCCCACTACCACAAACGACTCAGCACGCTCGGAAGCTACGAACCTCCGTAGCAGTACTTGGCGACGCAAGGCCATCCCCCGGCGAGGCAAGACGACCGCCAGCCGGCGCAAGGCCGTCCCCCGGCGAGGGATGATCAGCGCCAGGTGACGCCGCGCCGCCGACCGATGCCGTCGAGTCGCCGGGCAGCGGGAAATCGGCCGTCCGCAGCTCGGCCGCCATCGGTGGCAACCCGCGCAGGACCTCGATGCCCCCCGGCGTCAGATCCACGATGAGGAATCCGCTGCCGTCCCGACGCCGCAGCGGCTCCCGGCCCCCGGCAAACGGCGCCAAGGCCGCCACCGCCGCACCAGCCACATCCGCCGGGACAGACAGGCCCGCCCGGACCGGCCCCACGTCCAGATAGCGATCCAGCGCCGCCCGGCTCCCGGTCCGCGCCGTCGCGGAGACGTGCTGCGGGCAGCACCCCACCGACCGCAGGCCCAGGAGACGCCGCGCCATCCGCAGCGCCTCCTGAACATCGTCACCGGTGTGAATGCGATAGACCGACGAGTTCCCCACGCCGCCGGAGTCTTCCAGCGGCCGGCGTCACGACGCCCGCTGGGTCCACGCGGTGACCAGGGCCGCATATGGTCCCGGCTCCGCCACCAGCACGTCGTGCGAGCCGGATTGCACCAGCTCGCCGTCCGCGAAGACCAGCACCCGGTCGGCGGAGGCCGCGGTCGGCATCCGGTGCGCGATCGAGATCGTGGTGCGCCCCTCGGTCAGTGACGTCAGCGCCCGCTGCACCGCCGCGTCCGTCGCCGGGTCGATGCCCGACGTCGCCTCGTCGAAGATGACCAGGTCCGGGTCGGCGAGGGCGGTCCGGGCCAGGGCCACGAGCTGACGCTCACCGATCGAAAGACCTTCTCCTCGTACGCCCACCGCAGTGTCCAGCCCCTCCGGAAGCGTCGCCAGCCACTCCTGCAGACCCAGCCGTCGCAGGATCCGCGACACGTCCGCCCGGGACGACGAAGCTCGCCCCAGCAGCACGTTGTGCGCGATCGTCCCGTCGAACAGGAACGGGTCCTGTGGAACGATCACCACCCGCCCGGCCAGGTCACCGAGCCGTTCGACGGGCACCCCGGACAGCTCGATCCGGCCGGCCTCGGCACCGAGACGCCGGGTCAGCAGCTTCGCGAACGTCGACTTGCCCGACCCGGTCCGGCCGACCACCGCCACGTGCTCGCCCGGTTCGATCCGTACCGAGACGTCGCGCAGCACCGGCGGCCCGCCCGCGTACCGGGCCGAGACCCCGGTCAGCACCACGCCGACCGGCCCGGCCGGCAGCGCGACACCGTCCGGCAGCAGCGCGGACGGCGTGGTCACCAGTTCCAGGGCGCGCCGCCACCCGGTCAGCGCGTTCTGCGCCTCACCCAGGCTCTGCACCACGAACTGCAGCGGCCGGACGAAGAACGTCACCAGGAACACCATCGCGACCACCTCCCCCGGGCTGAGCCGCGGCGTGGCGGGCGAGCCGGCCAGCGCGAACCACACCCCGCCGAGCAGCACCGTCACGGTCATCGTGGAGATCGCCAGCTCGCCCATCGACGCGTTGGCGTGCAGCGGGTTCAGCGTGCCGATCAGGCTGTCCCGCGAGCGGTCCACCGCGACGTCCAGCCTGGCGCGGGTCCGGGCCTGGGTGCCGGTGGCCCGGATCAGCGGGCCGCCCAGCACCGATTCGGCGACCGCGCTCTGCATGGCCGACACGTCCCGGCGGGCCCGGTCGAAGCGTCGGGCGATCAGCCGCTGGGTGCGGGTCATCGCGGCGAGCAGCAGCACCGTGATCAGCAGGACCGGCACGGCGAGCTGCCAGCCGTAGACCAGCAGGATGCCGGTGGCGATCAGCAGCTGCGCGGTGTTGGTCAGGAACTGGATGCCGCCGCCCTGCAGGAACGTGGTCACCTGGTCCAGGTCGCTGGTCAGCCGGGTGACCAGGTCGGCGCTCGGCACCCGGTCGGCGGTCGACGCGGCCATGTCGTGCACCCGGCGCAGCCCGGCGCGGCGCAGCCCGGCCAGCGCCGACTCGACCCGGCTCTGCAGCCGCCGGTTCAGCAGCAGCGAGGAGCCGCCGGCGAGCAGGATCGCCGCGGAGCCGACCGCGATGGACGGGCCGACCGTGTCCGGGTCCAGACCGGAATCGATCACGTGCTGAACGGTCAGCGGCGCGATGATCCGCCCGGCGCCGGCCAGCAACGCGAGCAGCAGGGTCACCGCGAGCCCCTGCCGCAGCTGCGGCGAGACCCGCACCGCGGTGGCGACCAGCCGCCGCGGCCCGATCCCCCGCAGCTCAGCAAGCAGCTCAGTGGACACCGCTGCGCTCCCCCTCCACAAGATCATCCGCACTGCCGGAAGCATGATCCGCAACAACGCCGGAAGCACCGCCGGAAGCAAGACTCGGAGCGCCCCCGGGAGCCAGGTCCGCGGCAACACCGGACTCCTGCTGATAGGCGTGCACGATCCGCCGATACTCCGCGTCCCCGGCCAGCGATGACGGGCTCCCGGACGCCACGATCCGCCCGGCCCGCAACACCACCACCCGGTCCGCCACGGCCACCGAGGCCGGCCGGTTCGTGCTGATCAGCACGGTCGGCCCGCCCGCCGCCACCACCTCGGTCAACGCCTCGAGCACCTGCCGCTCCACCCGCGGATCCAGCGCCGACGTCGCGTCGTCGAGCACCAGCAGCCGCGGCTCCCGCAGCAACGCCCGCGCCACGCAGATCCGCTGCCGCTGCCCACCCGACAACGTCGCCCCGCGCTCCCCGACCACGGTGTCCAGCCCGTCCGGCAGGCCGCGAACGATCTCATCGGCCGCCGCCAGCCGCAGCGCCCGCCACACCTCGTCGTCGGTGTAGGGCCGCCGATGGCGCGGATGCCCGGCCAGTTCCAGGTTGTCCCGGATCGACTCGGCGAACAGAAACGGACTCTGCGCCACCGTCGCCACCTGCGCCGGCACCGCGTCCCGGGTCAGCTCGCGTGCGTCGAGGCCGTCCAGCAGCACCTCGCCGGTGTCCGCGTGGGTCAGCCCGGCGGCCAGGTCGAGCAGCGTGGTCTTGCCGGACCCGACCGCGCCCACCACGACCGTGATCGTGCCGGGTTCGAGCACCAGGTCGAGGTCCGCGAGCAGCCGCCGGGATTGCCGGCGCACGCCGGCACCGCGCAGTTCGACCCGCATCGGTCCAGGTCCGCCGAGGTCCAGGTGCCCCTTCGGTACGACCTGAGCACTCCCGACCACGTCCTGCACCCGTTCCAGCCCGGCCGACGACATCGGCAGCATCGACAGGAACCTGCTGATCACATTCAGCGGAATGGCGATCGTGATCAGCAGGTAGACCACGCCGACCAGGTCACCCACGCTGAGGCTGCCCTGCTGCACCCGGGGCGCCCCGAACGCCAGCACGACCAGCACGGCCGCGGTCGGCAGCAACTCCAGCACCGGGTCGAAGAACGAGCTGACCGCCGCCATCCGCAGATCCGCGGTGCGCAGCCGCTCCACCCCGGGCGTGATCCGCGCGTCCTCCTCGTCGACGAGTCCCAGGCTGCGCACCACCGGCCCGCCCTCGATCGACTCGTGGGCGACGCCGCTGACCACGCCGCGGGCGGCCTGCGCGTCCCGGGCCCGCGGGGCGAGCAACCGTTGATAGGTCACGTTGAGCCCGAGCACCAGGCTGATCAGCACCAGTCCGACCAGGCCGAGCACCAGCGCCCGGTGGAACAGCTCGGTCAGCGCGAGCAGCAGCATGAACACCATGCCGACCGCGAAGTACGCGAACTGCATCGGTGACCACAGCGCGTCCACGTCGCCGGCCGCGTGCGCGAGCAGCCGGCCGGGTGAGCGGTCCCGGTGCCAGTCCGGGTGCAGGTCCAGGTAGCGGCGGACGACCGCGCGGCGAGTCTCGGCCTGGGCCCGGTACTGGACCCGGCCGGTGCTGACGCCGCGGATGAAGATGGTGCCCCAGCGGGTCGCCGAGACGCCCATGATGAACAGCGCGCTGAGCCACCAGGCACTGGCCGGCACGTGCCCGCCGGTGAGCGCCGGGATCACCAGGTGGTCGGTGGCCCACGCGATCGCGGACGCGCCGACCACCATCGTCGACCCGTTGATCAGCCCGGTCACCGTGGCGACCAGCGCCGCACCGGGATTGGCCCGCGCCCCGGCGAACTGCGCGGCGAGCGCGGAGCGACGGCTGAGATCAGGTGCGCGGTTCTCCAAGGATAAGGGCTCAGCGGGTGACGACACGGCGGCCCGGGATGGCGTCGATCAGCTCGCGGGTGTACGCGCTGCGCGGATTCGCGAAGACCTCCGCGGCCGGCCCCTCCTCGACCACCTTGCCCGCGCTCATCACCGAGACGGTGTGCGAGATCTGCGCGACCACGGCCAGGTCGTGCGAGACGAACAGGTACGACAGCCCGAGCTGGTCCTGCAGGTCGGCGAGCAACCGCAGGATCTGCTCCTGCACCAGCACGTCCAGCGCGGAGACCGGCTCGTCGAGCATCAGCAGCTCCGGCTCCAGGGCCAGGGCCCGGGCGATCGCGACCCGCTGGCGCTGCCCGCCGGACAGTTCGGCGGGCAAACGGTCCAGGTAGGAGGCGGGCAGCGCGACCTGGTCGAGCAACTCCCGGGCGCGGGCCTCGCGGCTGCGCCGGTCGCCGATCCGGAACGACACCAGCGGTTCGGTGACCGACTGCCGGACGGTGAACTTCGGGTCCAGGGTGGCGAACGGGTCCTGGTGCACGAGCTGGGCCTTGCGGCGCAGCGGGCGCATCCGGTTCCACGACAGCCCGGAGATCTCGGTGCCGTCCAGCACGATCGAGCCGCTGGTCGCCGACTCCAGGCCGAGCGCGATGCGCAGCGTGGTGGTCTTCCCGCAGCCGGACTCGCCGACCAGCGCGTGGGTACGCCCGCGCGGCACGGTCACCGACACGTCCTCGAGGGCGTTGAAGCCACGCTTGCCCCGGCGCGGGTCGGCGACCGGGAACGTCTTGCCCACCCCGGTCAGGGTGAGAATCGGCTCGGGCGTGGGCTCATGGCGTACATCAAAATGGGCGACCAGCTGACCGCCGTGCGCCAGACGCGGAGCCGCGGTGATCAACTGCCTGGTGTAGCCCTCACGCGGAGCGTCGAGGATGGTAACCGGATCACCCTCGTCGACCTTGCGCCCGTGCCGCATCACCACCACCCGGTCGGCGCGATCGGCCGCGACGGCCAGGTCGTGCGTGATGATCAGCAGGGAGATGCCCTGCTCGCGGACCAGGCCGCCGAGGTGGTCCAGGATGCGTTTCTGCACCGTCACGTCGAGCGCGCTGGTCGGCTCGTCCGCGATGATCAGTTTCGGGCGTCCGGCCAGGGCGATGGCGATCAGTACGCGCTGGCGCAGGCCACCGGAGAGCTCGTGCGGGTACTGCCGCACCCGCAACTCGGGGTCGGGGACACCGGCCTGGGTGAGGAACTCGAGCGCCTCGGCCCGCGCGGCCGGCCCGCTGATCCCGCGCAGCGTGACCGCCTCGGCGATCTGGTCGCCGATCCGCTTGGTCGGGTTCAGCCCGACCATCGGGTCCTGCGGGATCAGCCCGACCGTCGAGCCGCGCAACCTGCGCAGCACACGCTCGCCGGCCTGGGCGGTCTGCACGCCGTCGACCAGGATCGAGCCACCGGTGATCCGGCCGTTCGCGGGCAGCAGCCCGATCAGCGCGTTCGCCGTGCTGGTCTTGCCGGAGCCGGACTCGCCCACGATCGCGACCACCTCGGCCTCGCCGACGGTCAGATCCAATCCGGTCACCGCCGGCTGGATGTGCCGGTGCCGGACGTAGCCCACGTCCAACCCGGTGATCTCGACGAGGCTCATCGGGAAGGCTCCTGGAAGGTCTTGGCGATGTGGTTGAGGCTCAGCACCAGCAGGGCCACGAAGACGCCTGGCAGCAGGCTCAGCCACCACGAGGTGACCAGGTAGTTGCGGCCGTCGGCGATCAGCGTGCCCCACTCGGCGGCCGGCGGGGCGGCGCCGAAACCGAGGAAGCTCAGCGACGCGATCGCGATGATCGCCACGCCGGCGTCCAGGACGGCGAGCACCGCGACCGGGCCCCAGGAGTTCGGCAGGATGTGCCGCAGCAGGACCCGGCCCCAGCTGGCGCCCCCGGCGCGTGCGGCCTCCACGTACGGAAGAGTTTTGACCCTGAGCACCTCGGCCCTCGTGGTCCGGGCGAAGCCCGGCACGATGCCGACGCCGACCGCCACCGCGACCGGGATGGTGCCGTAACCCAGCGCGGTCACGATGGACAGCGCGAGCAGCAGGCCGGGAATGGCCAGCAGCACGTCGATCACCCGCATCAGGAACCCGTCGGTGAGCCCGCCGAAGAAGCCCGACACGATGCCCAGGCCGAGCCCGGCGATCAGGGCGATGGCCAGCGCGATCAGGGTGGCCTTGATGGTCAGCGGGGAGCCGTGCAGCACCCGGCTCCACAGGTCGCGGCCGTAGACGTCGGTGCCGAACAGGTGCGCCGCGCTCGGCGGCTGCATCGACGACTCGGGGTGGGTGCCGTACGGGTCCTGCGAGGTGAACAGGCCGGGGCGGAACGCCACCGAGATCACGAACAGCACGTAGAGCGAGGCGAGCAGGAACCCGGGCTTGCGGGCCAGGGTCCCGAGCCGGCCACCGTGCCGGGTGCGGGTCTCCTCGGCCGGTGTGAGGATCGGATCGGTTTCGGTCAGCACGGCGGTCATACCGCAACCACCTCCGGGGCAGTGACCTTGGCGCGGACGTGTGAGATCCGCGGATCGAGCAGCGGGTAGAGCAGGTCGACGACCAGGTTGACGGTGACGAACACCGTCGCGGCCAGGGTCACCACGGCGAGCACCACCGGCACGTCCTGGCTCAGCACCGCCTCCTGGGCGAGCTTGCCGACACCTTCCCGGGTGAACACCGTCTCGACCACGATCGAGCTGGTCACGGTCAGGCCGACGATCACGCCGAGGATGGTCATCGCGGGTAGCGCCGCGTTGCGGAACGCGTGCCGCAGGTGCACCGCCGTACGGGAAAGGCCCTTTGCCCTGGCAGTGATGATGTACGCCTGGGACAACGTCTCGTCGAAACTCTTGATCAGCACCTGGGCGAGCACCGACGAGGTCACCACCGCGATCGTGGCCACCGGCATGACCAGCGAGGCCACGCCCTCGGTGCCGGTCGCCGGGAACCAGCCGAGCTGGAACGACAGGAACTGGATCAGGAACAGCGCGATGAAGAACTGCGGGAACGACGCGCCCAGCGCGGGCAGCCGGGTGAGCACCAGCCGCAGCGGGTTCCAGCGCACGAAGGTGGCCAGGTAGGCCAGTGTCGACCCGGCGAGCAGCGACACCACCGCGGCGGAGACGCTGAGCAGCAGGGTCGAGCCGATCCGCTGCCCGATCAGGTCGAGCACCGGCACCTGCTGGCTGAGCGAGTCACCGAAGTCGCCGTGCAGCACCCCGGACAGGTGCTGCCAGTACTGCTCCCCGATCGACTGGTCCAGGCCGAACTTGTGCTGCATCGCGGCGAACTGGTCCGGGGTGAGACTGTCCTGTTCGATGCCGGCGGCGGCCAGCTGCAGCTGCATCGGGTTGCTGGGCAGCAGGTACAGGATCGCGAAGGTGAGCGTGAACGCCGCCCAGAGGACGACTGCCGCCTGGACGATGCGACCCACGACGTACCGGGTCATCTCTTGCCTTTCGTCGTGCCCGGGTGCGCCCCGCCGACGGTGGCGGGGCGCACCTCAGGTCAGTCCTTCGTGACGTCGTTGAGCTTGAGGAAGCTCTCCGAGGTGAACGCGAAGCCGTGCACCTTGCTGCTGACGCCGGCCTTCTGCACCCGCTCGAACAGCGGGATGGTGACGCTCTGGTCGACCAGGTAGTCCTGCAGCTCGGCGTACGCCTGCTCGGTCTGCTTCTCGTCGGTGGTCTGCAGCGCCTTGGCGAACAGGTCCTGGACCTTCTTGGTGACGTCCGGGGTGGTGGCGTTGGTGGCCAGGGCCTTGGAGTTGGCCACCTCCGGGTTCAGGATGAACTGCAGCGCGCCCGGGTCGGCCCGGGTGAAGTACGTGCTGGTCAGGTCGTAGGAGCCCTCTTTGAGGTAGGTCACCTGCTGCGCGGTGGTCAGGGTGCGCAGCTTGAGGTCGATGCCGACCTGCTTGAGCTGCGCCTGCAGCAACTCCGGCCCGGCCGCGCCGACCGTGATCGGGTAGTCGATGGTCAGCTGCTTGCCGGCCTTGGCCCGGATGCCGTCCGCGCCGGGAACCCAGCCGGCCTGGTCGAGGATCTTCTTGGCGCCCTCGGGGTCGTAGGCGAGTTTGGCGGCCAGCGACGTGAAGTACGGCGTGGTCGTCTCGAACGGCCCCTCGACGGTCGGGTAGTCCGCCCCGAAGATCGTGGTGGCGTACGTCTTGCGGTCGATCGCCTTGTTCAGCGCCTGCCGGATCAGCGGGTCGGCGAGCGGGTGACCGGCCGTGGTGTTGCCGTACAGGTTGTAGGCGACGCCGGGCAACGCTCGCTTCTCCACCTTGTCACCGGACTTGGTGATCAGCGTTTCGTCCTGCGGCGAGAACGGGTTGCGCGGCCACGCCACGTCGGTCGCGCCGCTGACCAGGTTGCCGGTGCGGACGCTGTCCTCGGCGACGTAGTTGAACAGCACCTTGTCGAGCTTGGCCTCGCCGGTGTTGGTGGAGAGCGCCGAGCCCCAGGCGTATCCGGCCCGCTTGGTCAGGACCGTCTCGACCTTGGCGGTGTAGTGGTCCAGGGCGAACAGGCCGGAACCGACCACGCCCTTGCCGGTGCACCGGTCGGCCGGGGTGAGCGCGAACTCGGCCGGGTCGGTGATCGCCAGGTTGGTGGTCGAGGTGGCCTGCAGGAACGACGAGTTCGGCTTGCTCAGGTCCAGCTCGACCGTCAGCGGGTCGACGACCGTGGCGCCGGTCAGGCCCTGGATGTAGGAGGCGCCGTAGGCCGCGCCGTTGGTCGCCTTGACCGTCTCGATCCAGCCCTTGACGTTGTCGGCGACCGCCTGCGCGTCAAGTTTCTTGCCGTTGGCGAACGTGACGCCGTCGCGCAGCTTGAACGTGTAGGTCAGGCCGTCCTTGCTGATCTCCCAGCTGGTCGCCAGCCAGGGCACGATCTTGCCGGTGGCCGGGTCCTGGTCGGTCAGCGAGTCGGCGAAGTTCCGGATGATCGACCGGCTCTCGATCCAGTAGACCTGGAACGGGTCGATGCAGGAGAACGTCGGGTTGTCCGGCCAGAACGACACCTTGAGGGTCTTCTGCGCCTCCGCGGAGGACGCGGCGTTGTCGCCGCAGCCGCTCAGGGCGAGCAGGCCCGCAGCGGCGGCGACGGCTACATATCTCTTCATTTTTCAGATTCCTTTTTCAGTACGCGACGTCCGCTCGCGAGCAGCACGGCGTCCTCCTGGGGAGGGTGGACCCGGATGCAGAGGGCGTCGCGCAGGTGGCGTTCCAGGGGGTGGTGACGGGAGAGTCCGGGGTTGCCGAGCGCGGCCACCGCGGTCTGGGTCGCGGCGATCACCGAGCGGGCGATGGCCACCTTGATCGCGGACAGTTCGGGGAGGAGGCCGGGGTCGCCGACCTCCAGGCGCAGCAGCGCGCCGTGCAGCAGCGTCTCGGCCTGCACGACCTGCAGGTCGATCTCACCGGCGACGGATTGGATCCGCTCGGTCTCGGCGATCGGGCGGCCCAGTGCGGCCGGCACCCGGTGGCGGGCGTATTCGGCGAACGCGCTGCGGGCGGCCCGGGCCACACCGATGTAGAGGGCCGGGTGACCGAAACTGCCCGGGCCGGTGGCGGCGGCCGGGTCGCGGTAGACGCCGTCCGCGCCGCGCGGGATCTCGACGAACGCGTCCAGCGGCAACCGGACGTTCTCGTAGATCACGTCGTGGGTGTTCGAGGCGCGCAGCCCGATGTGGTCCCAGGTGTCGACCCAGGTGATCCCGTCGCTGTCGCCGGCCACGATCGCGTGTCCGACCCGGTCGTCGTCGGTGACCGCCCAGACCACGTGGTAGGCCAGGCCGGTGCCGCCGGTGGCGTACGCCTTGCGGCCGTTGAGCAGCCAGCCGTCGCCGTCACGGGTGAGCGCGGTCTTCGGCAGGCCACCGCGCGCCGGTGCGCCCAGTTCGGGTTCGGCGCGGACCGCGTTGGCCAGCGCCGGGCCCTTCTCCGAGCGGCGCAGCAGGTCGTCGTAGGCGGCGGCCGGCCAGCTCGGGTGCACGGCCTGCGCCGCGTGGGTGCCGAGGTTGTTCGCGGCGAGCAGGGCGACCGAGGCGTCACCCTCGCCGAGCGCGGTGAGGATCCGCGCGGTGTCGCGGTGGCCGAGGCCGGGCCCGCCGAAGCGGGTCCCGACGGTGGCGGTGAGCAGGCCGGCCCGGTGCGCGATCTCCAGACCCGGCCAGGGCAGGTCGCCGGTGCGGTCGAACTCGGCGGCGTGCGCGGCGATCTCGGCGGTGACTTCCGGCAGCTCGTCGAGCTTCGGCGCGGCGAACGTCATGGCTGCCCGGCCGTGGCGTACTTGCCGTACTCGGCACCGTAGTTGCCCAGGTGCTGCGACTGCAGCGGGCCCCGGCGGCCGGTCGCCTTGCGGTGCGCGAGCTCCTGGCGGACCAGCGGGAGGACGTGCCGGCCGTAGTCGGCGGCGTCGGCCAGGGTGTCGTAGCCGCGGATGGAGACCAGTGAGGCGCCGCGGTCGATGTAGTCGAGGATCGCGGCGGCGACCGTCTCCGGCGAGCCGACCAGGGCGGTCGAGGCGCCGGCCGCGTTGGTGACCGCGGCGGTGCGGGTCCACAGGGCGCGGTCGTAGAGCTCGGACTTGTCGGCGAAGTTCAGGGCGCGCTGGGAGCCGACGTTCTGCGGGGCGCCCTTGCCGAGCAGTGGACGTACCTTGCTGAAGTTCGCGGCGATCCTGTCGACGTACTCGTGGGCCTTGGCCCAGGCCAGCTCGTCGGTCTTCGCGGTGATCGGGCGGAACGTCACCCAGATCCGGGGCAGCGTGGTCCGGCCGGCGTCGCGGGCGATGCCGTGCACCCGGTCGATCTCGGCGCGCAGGTCGTCGAGCGGCTCACCCCAGAAGCTGAAGATGTCCGCCTTCGCCCCGCCGATCGCGAACGCCTCGTCGGACTGACCGCCGATCGAGATCGGGATCGAGCCGGCGTACGGCGCGAAACCCGGCCCGAACTCGTCGAACTTGTAGAACTCGCCGTCGTGGCTGAACGCGGCCGGTTCGGTCCACGAGCGGCGCAGCACGTCGACGTACTCCGAGGTGCGGGCGTACCGCTTCGCCTTGGGCAGGTAGTCGCCCTGGCGGGCCTGCTCGGCGTCGTTGCCGCCGGAGATCAGGTGGACCACGGCGCGGCCCTGGGTGAGCTGGTCCAGGGTGGCCAGTTTCTGCGCGCCGATCGTCGGCGGGGTGGTGTTCGGCCGCAGCGCGACGATCGGCTTGATCCGCTCGGTGAGCGTGCCGACCGCGGCGGCCGTGACGAACGAGTCGGCGCTGCTCGAGCCGTAGGGCAACAGCGTGTAGTCGTAGCCCGCGGTCTCCAGCGTCTCGACATACGTGCGGAAGAAGCCGAGGTCGATGCCGCGCGAGGGCACCGGGTTCAGCTCGGTCGACGGGTTCAGGTGGGTGAGGCTGATGAACTCGGCCTCGGGAACCGCGGTCTCCGGCAGAGCGCTGTTGTCGTCGAAGGAAGGGGTGCTCATGAGTAGGTCCTCTCGGTGCGGGCGAGCGCCGCGCCGGCGCGCAGACGTTCCAGGAACAGGACGATCGCGGCGGCGGCAGTGCGGTGGGTCTGGTCGTTGAGCACGTCGTGCGGTGCGCCGGCGATGCTCACCAGGTCGGCGCGGGGAACGGCGGCGTACCAGCCGCGCACGCTGTCGAGAGGGCTGATCGGGTCGGCCTGGCCGTGCAGTCCCAGGACCGGGACGGTGATCTCACCGGGCAGTTCCGGGGCGAACCACGCGGCGGGCAGGTCGGTGAAGAGCTCGCCGGCCCGGACCCCGGCCTCGGTGATCCGGCCACGGTGGGTGGGACAGGAGGAGCGGGCGTCCAGCTCGCCGGCCCAGTCACGGTGCGCCGCGGCCCGCGGGGAGGCCGGCAGGCCGGCCAGGATCAGCGCGGAGGCGCGAGGCAGCCGGCCGGTGGCGGCAAGACTTGCGGCGTACGCGGCGCCGGCGTCGGATCCGGCCACGATCCGCGGCTTCTCCGGGTCGGCGCCGGTGAGCAGCGCCTCGAGCTGCTCGCGGCTGCGGGCCTCGTCGTCGGTCGGTGCCGTGATCGCGTGGACCCGGTAGGCGTCGGCGGCGAGCCGGCGGCCGAAACGCTCGTAGACCTGAGCGGACTCGCCGCGTCCGGGCAGCAGGATCAGGGTCCCGCGCAGCGGGATCGGGTCGGGCTCGGTCCAGGTGAGAACGGTGTCCTCGGAGGCGAGAGTCATCGGCGCGACCTTCTGTGTCTTCGTCAGTCAAACTCTATAACGCCCACCAATCTAGTAGGCTTTTGTTTCCGCTGTCCAACGACGATCCGCGATCGCTGCGATCACCCCCGCTTATCGATCCCCCGCCAGCGCGCAGCGACGGCTGGCGCCCACGGTCCCCTCAAGCCCCGCGAGGCAGCCGCCAGCACCAGCCGCGGCCGCGCGCGCGGCGACGGCTGGCCGCCAGGGGTGTCTCGGCGGCGCCGAGGCACCCCCGCGGGCCAGCCGGGGGCCGTTACGCCGGGGTGAGGACCGCGCGGAGGCCGGCCTGGACCGCCTGCGTGAGAGCCGGGTCGGCGCCGGCTCGCACCCGGAGGCTGATCGCGGCGGGGGCCACGGCCGGCAGGTGGGGCTGCTCGGCCAGGCCCTCCGGCGTCGTGGCGGCCGTTGCCATCAGCGCGACGCCGAGGCCCGCGCGGACCGCGTCGAAGACGCCGGCGACATAGCCGCTGTCGCAGACCACATACGGGTCGCGGCCGTTCGCGGACAGGGCCGCCACCGCCCGGCGGCGCAGCACGCACGGCTCCTCGATGGCGACCAGCGGGACCGCCGGGCCGGGCGGCGCCTGCCAGCCGGCCGCCGCGTACCAGGTCAGCGACAGCGCGCCGACCGGAATGCCGTCCACCGAGGACGCCTCGGCCAGGTGCACGGCCAGGTCCAGGGTGCCGCGGTCGACGGCAGCGTCCAGGCGCCGGGTCCGGTCGATCCGGAACCGCACCTGGTGGCCGGGCAGCGCCGCGGTGACGGCGGGCAGGATCAGGTCGGCGGCGTGCTCGGTGGCGCCGACCGTGATGCTGGGCCGGCCCGGGCCGATCAGCCGGCGCAGCGCCTCGTCGTGCGCGGTGAGGATCCGCCGGGCCTCACCCAGCAGCGCCTGCCCCTCGGTGGTGAAGACCGCGGCCCGGCCCTGCCGCTCGACCGCGGCCCGGCCGAGCACCTTCTCCAGCCGCCGCACGTGCTGACTCACCGCGGACTGACTGATCCGCAGGGTCGCCGCGGCGCGGTGAAAACCGCCGCAGTCGGCCACCGCGACCAGGCTGCGCAGCGCGACGATATCCAGGATCTGACCCATGCCGCGGACGCTAGCAGCGCATCGATAAGCAACCGCGTTTGATTCCGATCGGAAATCAGTGTTGGACAGGCGCCACTCACGACAGCCATGCTGACCTGCATGACTTCGGCTCCAATTCCTACTGAACCTATCGGTGACATCGGCCACTCCTCTCGCTATGTGGTCATCGGCGCGGGCGCGGTGGGCGCGTCGATCGCCGCCGAGCTGCACCGCGCCGGAGTCGACACCCTCCTGGTCGCGCGAGGTGCCCAGCTCACCGCCCTGCGCGACAAGGGCCTCACGTACGTACGACCGGACGGCGCCCACCAGCTGCGCCTGCCCGTGGTGGCCGGGCCCGACGAGGTGGAACTCGCGGAGAACGACGTGCTCGTGCTGGCCACCAAGTCGCCGGACACCGCCGCGGCGGTCCGCGACTGGGCGTGGCGCCCGGTCAAACGCGCCGACGGCCGCACCGGGGTGGCGGCCACCGACCTGCCCCTGGTCACCCTGCAGAACGGCCTGGACAACGAGCGGACCGCGCTGCGCTCGTTCGCGCACGTGATCGGCGGCGTGGTCTGGATCCCGGCGACGTTCGTGGTCCCGGGCGAGGTGGTCAACCACGCCGACCCGGTCCCGGCCGTGCTGTTCCTGGGCCGCTACCCGGCCGCCCCCGGCACCGACCCGGTCGCCGAGCGGGTGGCCGGCGGGCTGCGCCAGGGCGGTTTCACCGTGCACCTGGTCGCGGACGTGACCGCGCACAAGGCCGCCAAGCTGCTCGGCAACCTGGTCAACTCCCTCGACGCGCTCTACCCGCCGAGCGAGCTGCGCGACGCCGCGGTGGCCGCGCTGCGCGCCGAGGCGACAGCCGTCTACGCGGCCGCCGGGATCGTCCCGGCCGTCCCCGACCACACCGGCTTCGGAGTCGCCGAGATCGCCACCCACCCGCGGGTCGGCAACTCGACCCGGCAGAGCCTGACCCGCTCGACCGTCCCGGAGACCGACTTCCTGGACGGCGAGATCGTGCTGCTGGGCCGCCTGCACGGGGTACCGACCCCGGCCGCCGCGGCGGTGCAGGCGCGCATCCACCGGGCGATCACCGAGACCACGCCGGCCGGCTCGCTCGACGACACCGACCTGGCCGCGACGCTGCCCGCGCTGAAGAAACGGCCGCTCCAGCCGGAGCAGGCCGCGGACCTGTCGCCGCTCTCCCCCGGCTTGCAGTCGCTCACGGTCCGCTATGGAACGGCCACCGACGACACGACGCGGGACACCGTGCTGGTCACCGCGCAGGAGATCTACCGCCGGGCCGCCGAGCCCGCCCCGCCGGTCCTGCTCGACGTACGGTGGGCGCTCGGTGATCCGCACGGCGCCGAGCACTACCGGGCCGGGCACCTGCCCGGCGCCGTCTACGTCGACCTGGACACCGAGCTGGCCGGAGCGCACGCGCCGGGCGCCGGGCGGCACCCGCTGCCCACCGCGCAGAAGTTGCAGTCGGCCGCC
The DNA here is from genome assembly GCF_001509495.1 of Actinoplanes awajinensis subsp. mycoplanecinus. NCBI lineage: Bacteria > Bacillati > Actinomycetota > Actinomycetes > Micromonosporales > Micromonosporaceae > Actinoplanes > Actinoplanes awajinensis. Next base: position 29,490 of record NZ_LLZH01000340.1, read on the forward strand.
CGCCGCTGGGGCATCAGCCGGGACAGCACGGTCGTGGTCTACGACAACAGCGGCGGGCTCGCGGCCGCCCGGGCCTGGTGGCTGCTGCGCTGGGCCGGCGTGCCCGACGTACGGATCCTCGACGGCGGGCTCGCGGCCTGGCGGGAAGCCGGTTACGCGGAGGCGACCGGGGAGGCCCGGACCCGCCCGGCCGGGGACATCACCCTGAACGGCGGGCACCTGCCGGTGCTGACCGCGGACGAGGCGGCCGCGCTGCCGGCCACCGGTACGCTGCTGGACGCCCGCGCCGGTGAGCGCTACCGGGGCGAGGTCGAGCCGATCGACCCGCGCGCCGGGCACATCCCCGGCGCGGTCAGCAAACCGACCGGCGAGAACCTGCGGGCCGGGGTGCCGTACTTCAAGAGCACCGGGGAGCTGCGGGACCGGTTCGCCGACGTGCGCGGGCCGGTCGGCGTGTACTGCGGCTCGGGTGTCACCGCCGCGCACCAGATCGCCGCGCTCGCGGTGGCCGGGATCGACGCCGCCCTCTACCCCGGCTCGTGGTCGGCGTGGTCGTCGGATCCGAGCCGCCCGCTGGCCACCGGTGCACAGCCGTGACCGTGGCGTGGCTCGACCAGACCGGCGTCCAGTGGAGCACCGATCCGCAGGTGCTCGCGGAGAAGCGGCTGGACCGCTCCGGGTGGGAACCCGACGGCTCCCCTGCCGCCGTGGTCTTCCCGCGCACGGTCGCTGACGTGCAGGCGGTGCTGAAAGGCGCGCAGGAGACCCGTACAAAAATTGTTGCTCGTGGCGCCGGGACGGCCTTGACCGGAGCGACTGCCGCGGGCGACGGAGTCCTGGTTCTTGATCTTTCCGGGTTGAACCGGATCCTGGACGTGCGGCCGGCCGACGGTGTCGCCGTGGTCGAACCCGGCGTGATCACCGCGAACCTGGACCGGGCCGCGGCCGCGCACGGGCTGCGGTACGCGCCGGACCCGGCCAGCCTGGAACTGTCCACGATCGGCGGCAACATCGCCACGAACGCGGGCGGGCTGCGCTGCGCGAAGTACGGCGTGACCCGCGACGCGGTGCTCGGCCTGGACGTGGTGCTGGCCGGCGGGGAACGGATCAGCACCGGCCGGGCCACCCTCAAGGGCGTCGCCGGATACGACCTGACCGGCCTGTTCGTCGGCTCGGAAGGCACCCTCGGCGTGATCGTCGGCGCGACCCTGCGGCTGCGCCCGCTGCCCGAGCCGACCGCCACGATCGCGGCCTACTACCCGGACGTCGAGACGGCCGCGGCCGCGTCGGTGGCCCTGGCCGAGGCCCGGATCCAGCCGGTGCTCGCCGAACTGCTCGACCAGGCCACCCTGGACGCGATCGATCCCGGACTGCGGGCCACCGGCTCGGCGCTGCTGATCGTGCAGACCGACGGCGGGCCGGACGAGGCCGCGCACGCCGCCGAGGTGCTGGCCAAGGGCGCGACGCTGGTGCAGTCGGCCGGTGACCCGGCCGAGTTGCTCAAGGCCCGGCGCCAGGCCCTGCCGTCGATCGAGAAGCTCGGCCGGCCGCTGATCGAGGACATCGCGGTGCCGCGGTCCCGGCTGGCCGAGGCGGTCCGCCGGATCGGGGTGATCGCCGCGCGGCACGACGTGCCGATCTGCACGCTCGCGCACGCCGGCGACGGCAACCTGCACCCGATCATCGTGGCCGGCGCTCACGGCGAGCCGATCCCGGACGCCGCGACCCGCGCGGCCGACGAGATCTTCGCGCTGGCGCTGGAGCTCGGCGGGACGGTCACCGGCGAGCACGGGGTGGGCGTGCTGAAGCGGGCCTGGCTGGCGAAGGAGATCGGCCCGCTCGCCCACGACCTGCAACGGCAGATCAAGGCGGTCTTCGATCCGCTCGGCATCCTCAACCCCGGCAAGGCCATCTGAGCGTGTCCCGAGCTGCGGGAAGGCGCCGTCGCCCACGTCGGGCATGTCGGTAGGGTGCTGGCACTGCCCGCCGACAGATTGCCCTGGACAAACGTGACAACCGCTGCGATCTCCACCTCCCTCGTCTCCGCCCTGGCCGCCGCGGGTATTCCCGACGTGCTGACCGATGCGGCACACCGATCGGCGTATTCGAGCGACGCGTCCCTCTACCGGGTGGTGCCGCAGGCGATCGTGCGGCCGCGGCACGACGACGACGTGGCGGCGACGCTGCGGGTCTGCCGGGAGCTCGGGATCCCGATCACCGCGCGGGGCGCGGGCACGTCGGTGGCCGGCAACGCGATCGGCCCCGGCGTGATCCTGGACTTCAGCCGGCACATGAACCAGGTGCTCGAGGTGGACCCGGCGACCCGGACCGCGCGGGTGCAGGCCGGCACGGTGCAGTCGGTGCTGCAGGCCGCGGCGAAACCGCACGGGCTGCGGTTCGGCCCGGACCCGTCGACGCATACCCGCTGCACGATCGGCGGGATGATCGGCAACAACTCGTGCGGGTCACGAACCCTCGGGTACGGACGGACCTCGGACAACGTCGCCGGGCTGACCGCGTTCACCATCGACGGCGAGCAGCTGGTGACGAACCCGCTGACCGGCGCCGAGAAGATCGTCGACGAGCTGCGCAGCGTGATCGGCGCGAACCTGGCCACCGGGCGCACCGAGTTCGCCACGTTCGGCCGGCAGGTCTCCGGGTACGCCGTCGAGCACCTGCTGCCGGAGAACGGCTTCAACCTGACCGAGTTCCTGGTCGGCAGCGAGGGCACCCTCGCGGTGATCACCGAGGCGACGGTGAAGCTGGTCGCCGACCCCACGTACCGCACCCTGGTCGTGCTCGGTTACCCCGATTTCGGTACGGCCGGCGACGTCATCCCGGCCATCCTGGAGTTCACGCCTACCGCGTGCGAGGGCCTCGACCACCGGATCTGTGACGTGGTGCGCAGCCGGCGCGGGCCGGACGCCGTCCCGCCGCTGCCCGGCGGCACCGCCTGGCTGATGATCGAGATCGCCGGTGAGGACCCGGACGAGGTCCGTGACCGGGTGGAACGGCTGATCGCTGCCGGTCAGGCGCTCGACTCGCTCGTCGTCGAGGACCCGGCGAAGGCCGCACCGCTGTGGAAGATCCGCGAGGACGGGGCCGGGCTGGCCGGGCGCGCGCCGTCCGGGCTGCCCGCGCACGCCGGGTGGGAGGACGCCGCGGTGCCGCCCGCGCGGATCGGGGCGTACCTGCGGGACTTCGACAAGCTGACCGAGCGGCACGGGTTGAGCGCGATGCCGTACGGGCACCTCGGCGACGGGTGTGTGCACGTGCGCCTGGACTTCCCCCTGGACAAGCCGGGCGGGCCGGGCAAGTTCCGGGCGTTCCTCGAGGACGCGGCCGATCTGGTGGTCAGCTACGGCGGGTCGCTCTCCGGGGAGCACGGCGACGGGCGGGCCCGGTCCGAGCTGCTGAGCCGGATGTACTCGCCGGACGCGATGAACCTGTTCCGGCAGATCAAGCACACGTTCGACCCGTCGAACCTGCTCAACCCGGGCAACCTGGTCGACCCGGATCCGGTGGACGCGAACATCCGGGTGTCGCAGGCGCGCAAGGTGACGGTGCCGCTGGCGCTTGCCTATCACCACGACGGCGGGGACTTCAACCAGGCCGTGCACCGGTGCACCGGTGTCGGGAAGTGCCGGGTGGACACGACGGTGCTCGGCGGGGTGATGTGCCCGTCGTTCCTGGCCACCAAGGACGAGAAGGACTCCACCCGGGGGCGTGCTCGGGTGCTGCAGGAGATGTTGGACGGGGATCTGGCTCCGGATTGGCGCTCGGATGCCGTACACGATGCTCTTGATCTTTGTTTGTCGTGCAAGGGGTGCGCGTCGGACTGTCCGACCGGTATCGACATGGCGGCCTACAAGTCCGAGGTTCTGCACCAGAGCTACCAGGGTCGGACCCGGCCGCGTTCGCACTACTCGCTCGGGTGGCTGCCGCGCTGGTCCCGGCTGGCGTCGAAGATGCCGCGCTTCGCGAACCTGATGACCAGCCTGCCGGGGATCCGCGGGCTGGCGCTGTTCGCCGCCGGGGTGGACTCGCGGCGGTCGATCCCGACGTTCGCCGAGCGCACTTTCCGATCGTCGTTCACGCCGATCAGAACCGGTAAACCGGTGATCCTGTTCGTGGACAGTTTCACGGACCATTTCGCGCCGGAGATCGCGCAGGCCGCGGTCGAGCTGCTGACCGACGCCGGCTACGCGCCGCAGGTGACCAGCCGCAAGGCGTGCTGCGGGCTGACCTGGATCTCCACCGGTCAGCTGGACGCCGCCCGGCGGATCCTCGGCGCCACCGTGCACGAGCTGCACCAAGCGGTCAAGAAGGGCATCCCGATCGTCGGCCTGGAGCCGTCGTGCACCGGGGTGCTCCGCAGTGACGCGGTCGAATTGGTGGACAACGAGGCGGCCCGGGAGGTCGCCGCAGCCACCAAGACCGTCGCTGAGCTGCTCGCCGCCACCCCGGACTGGACGCCGCCGTCGCTCGAGGGCGTGCGGGTGATCGCCCAGCCGCACTGTCACCACCACGCGGTGATGGGCTGGGAGGCCGACGCCAAGCTGCTGAAGAACGCCGGCGCCACGGTGAAACGCCTCGGCGGCTGCTGCGGGCTGGCCGGGAACTTCGGGGTCGAACGCGGACACTACGAGGTGTCGGTGAAGGTCGCCGAGCAGCAGTTGCTGCCCGCATTGGACAAGGCCGAGGACGGCGACGTCTTCCTCGCCGACGGCTTCTCCTGCCGCACCCAGGCCGACGACCTGGCCGACGTGACCGGCGTGCACCTGGTGCAGCTGCTCGCCACGGCCCTGAAGAAGTGAAGATCCGTTCGTTCCGCTGGCCGGACTACGACGCGGTCGCCGAGGTGTGGGCGGCGGCCGCGCGCGAGGTGGTCCCGCGGGCGGAACTCGTCCGCAAACTGACCCGCGACCCGGAGTTGTTCCTGGTCTCGCTCGCCGGCGATCGGGTCACGGGCGTGGTGATGGGCACCTTCGACGGCCGGCGCGGGTGGATCCTGCGCCTCGCGGTCGACCCCGCGCACCGCCGCCAGGGCATCGCCGGCGCCCTCGTGCGCGAGCTGGAGTCGCGCCTCCGCGCGCTGGACTGTCCACGGATCAACCTGCTGGTCATGCCGGACAACGCGGCCGGGCTGCGGTTCTGGCAGTCCGTCGGGTATCTACCGATGCCTGACGTGCTGTGCACTAAACCCCTCTAAACCCTATTTGGTACGAATGGGGAAGCGCGCGTCCGTAGGCTACGAGCCGCGTCCCGCCCGTGGGGCGGCGCGAGGCCACCCCTTGGTTTCGGTCCTTGGCGCGCCTTTCGGGTTCGTCGGCTGGTGCTGGGGGCTGTCTCCAGGCGGTCGAGACGGCCGTGAGGACCAAGCTGGTCTACCGGCCGCAGATTTCCTCGCGGCTGCGCTGTCGGGCGCTGCTTCCTCGCCGCTGGTCTTTCGGCGGTGGATGGGTGGGCCGTGGTTTCGCCTATTGCTGCGATAGCGGTCGCTGTGGTGTTTCGGCAGCGTTTTTCCACTTGGGGATGAGGGTTGCTAGTTGTTGCAATTGGTGGTGTTGGGAATGTAGGTCTAGGGCTGCGAGGCGGACGATGATGTGGCGGGTGCCGGCGTTGATGTAGCGGTTGATGGCTGTGCGGACTCGGTCCGGGGAGCCGGTGATGACGGCCTGGGTGGTTTTCAGTTCGTTGAGGCTGAGGCCGTAGGTGGCGGTTGCGTAGGTTTCCATTGCTTTGAGGCTGCGGTTTTCGTCTTCGTCGATGTGCACGGTGACGAAAAGGGCAGGGGTGATGGCGTTGGTGGGGCGGCCGGAGTTGGTTGCGGCCTGGTGGATCTGGAGTAGGCCGGAGGCATAGTCGGCTGGGTCGGGTGGGTAGGGGAGCCATCCGTCGTACAGGCGGCCGGTGCGGGTCAGTGCGGTGGGGGTGGCGCCGCCGAGCCAGATGGGTGGGCCGCCGTCGTGGAACGGGCGGGTCGCCGTTGGGATGTGGTCGTACTGGAAGAACGTGCCGTGGAAGGTGGTGGCGCCGGACCACAGGGCGCGCCACAGGGTGATGGTTTCGTCCAGGCGGGCGAAGCGGTTCGGCCATGGGACGTCGGACAGGGTGTAGAACGGGCGGCCGAAACGGCCGGGGAAACCGGCGCCGACTGCCACGGTCAACCGGCCGCCGGAGAGCAGGTCGATCGAGGCGAGCGACTGTGCCGCCTGCAACGGGCGGCGGAGGAACGGGAGCAGTGCGCCGGTGCCCAGCGTCGCGGTCGTGGTGGTCGCAGCCAGCGCGGCCAGCATGGTCAGGGCTTCGATGCGGGGGCTGATCAGGGAGTCGTTGACGAAGAGCGAGGAGAAGCCGAGGCTTTCGGCCTCGCGGCCGAAGGCGATCAGGTCACGCGGGTCGTCGTCGGCGCCCCACTGGGCCTTGCCGGTCGGAAGAAGTACACCGATGTCCACGGCGATGATGGTCACCGGCGGCGGCGACACCCGGCAATTCCCTCGAAGGTATGGCCCCGGGACATGGTTGCGTCGAGAAGTGATCGGATGCGTGGTAGGTCGCTGCTGGTCACCGCATAGGGCTTCGTGGATGCGGAGGAATTTCGGCTGCGGGGAGTGGGCGATCGGCCTAGGGTGCGCGGGGTGGAGCTTTTTGCGATCTGTATCGATGCCAGTGACCCCGCGAAACTCGCTCAGTTCTGGGCTGGGGTGCTCGGCCGGGAAGTGAATGCCGATTCGGTTCTGCCGCGCGCCGAGGACGGGGGGTTCCGGATCCGGTTCGTGGACAGTCAGGTGCCGAAGGTGACGCAGAACCGGCTGCACTTCGATCTGACCAGCACGTCTCTGGCGGATCAGCAGGCTACTGCGGATCGGGCGGTAGGGCTCGGCGGGCGGCACATTGACGTCGGGCAGTTGCCGGAAGAGGGGCACATCGTGCTCGCCGACCCGGATGGCAACGAGTTCTGCGTGATCGAACCGGGGAACAACTTCACCGCCGGCTGCGGTGTCATCGGGACGCTGTCCTGCGACGGGACGCCGGAGGTCGGGCATTTCTGGAGTGCCGCGCTGGGCTGGCCGCTGGTCTGGGACCAGGACGAGGAGACCGCGATCCAGTCGCCGCAGGGCGGTCCGAAGATCTCCTGGGGTGGACCGCCGTACACGCCGAGGAACGGCCGGGACCGGCTGCGCCTCGACCTCGTCGCGGCCGAGGGTGAGGATCGGCAGACCGAGATTGATCGGCTGATCGGGCTGGGCGCGACGATCGTCGGCCCGGATCCGAGTCAGGCCGGGCGGCTTTTGATGACCGATCCCGACGGCAACGAATTCAGCGTGGCGTGACGCCGCGGGAGGTTTTTCTCGCGCTGGTGACCGGCGTCGCGGAGGGACGCGGGCCGGAGCTGGCGGACCTGTATGCGGAGCGGACCCACGTGGTGCACCCGTTCCATCCGTTGCGGCCACCCGCCATCGAGAGCCGCGATGAACTGCGGGAACACTTCACGCCGACGGACGAGAGCCGGCGCCTGCAGCGAACCGCGGAGCGAATCCGGATTCACGAGACGACCGACCCGGAGGTCATCGTCGCGGAGTTCGAGTACCGGGGAGTCGACACCGGGACCGGGGTGGCGTTCGTCCAGCCGGCGATCTTCGTGCTGCGGGTGCGGGACGGGAAGATCGTGGAGTCCCGCGACTACTTCGACCACCTGTCGACCGCGCGGAGCCGCGGCCAGTTGGACAGCTTGCTGGCCGCCCTCGAGGCGCGGACCTGACGGCAGCGGCACGCGGTAGCGGGAGCATGGTCGAATGGGGCCATGCTCTTCGCTCCCCTGCTCGCCGCCGCGGTGGCGGCCGGCCCCGTCTGCAAGATCGACGACAAGCGGACGGACGAGCTGTCCGGGCTGGTCACGACCGCTGACGGGTATGTGGTGGTGAACGACGGGGCGGACAAGGCGTCGCACCGGAAGATCTTCTACCTGGGCAAGGACTGCTCGGTGGAGCGGACCGTGTCGTTCCCGTCGCGGCCCCGGGACACCGAGGACATGCAGCTCGGGCGGGACGGGACGCTCTGGGTCGGCGACATCGGGGACAACGGCGAGAGCCGGGACACCATCGCGCTGTGGAAGCTGGCTCCCGGCGCGTCGGAGCCGAGTCTGCACCGGCTGTCGTACCCGGACGGGCCGCACAATGCGGAAGCGCTGCTGATCACGGCGGACGGGACGCCGATCGTGGTGACGAAGACGGCCGGGGTCGCGGGGGCGTACGTGCCGGACGGTGCGCTGCGGGCCAAGGGGACCACGCCGCTGAAGCGGGCCGGGGACGTGTCGGTGCCGATCACCACGACGAGCAACCCGTACTCGTTCCCCGGCCGTTTGGTGATCACCGGGGCGGCCAGCAGCGCGGACGGGACGCGGGTGGTGCTGCGGACCTATGCGGACGCTTTCGAATACGACGTGCCCGGCGGGGACGTCCTGAAGGCGATCACCACGGGGACGCCGCGGCAGATCCCGCTGCCGGACGAGCCGCAGGGGGAAGCGGTGGCGTACACGGTGGACGGGACGGCGCTGCTGACCGTTTCGGAGGGGTCGAAGCCGGAACTGATGCGGTATCCGCTCCCGGCGGCGGGCGCGGCGTCGCCGCCTTCGGCGGATCCGTCGTCGGGCGCTCCGGTTCCGGCAGAGCAGTCGGCGGGCACACCGGCTCCCGCGGGGGCGTCGGTTCCGGCCGCCGCGCCGGTCGCGGAGTCGGCGGAGGAGGACAAGCCGGCGCTGGCCCCGATCCTGCTGGTCCTGCTGGCCGGGACGGGCCTGATCCTGGGCGCGGCCGCGTTCGTGTGGCGGAGGCGATCCCGGGGCTGACCGCAGCCCGCGTTGCGGTCGGGGCCGACCGCAGTCCGCGTTGCGGTCCTACCGGCTGGCTGCCAGGGGTCCCTCCGGGGCCTCGAGGCACCCCTGAGCGCCAGCCGGGGGCCGCGAGTCGCGCCGCGGTCCGGAGTTGAGCGGTGCACGCGGTCGGCAGCGCCGGGCTGAGTGGGGCACGCGGTTCGCGGCGCGGCGCGGGATTGTCGGCTGGTTGCTGGGGGTGTCTCAACAGCCCTGAGGCACCCCTGAGCGCCAGCCGGGGGCCGGGGGTCGCGGTGGGGTCGGGCTGGGC
>NZ_LLZH01000341.1:0-38564 GCF_001509495.1 Actinoplanes awajinensis subsp. mycoplanecinus
GCCTACCTGAGGTCCCGTTACCTATGCGCTCATGTCAATCGAAAGAGTGCTGACAATCAGCCAAAACACTTAACCGCGCGGCCTTGCCACCTGGGGGCGGTAGCCGCACGCACAACCCGACCGCGGACCGCCACCGCCCAGAACCCGCCCGACCGCGGACCCCTGCCGCCCCGCCGACGCCGAGTGCGGACCCCTGCCGCCCCCTCCGCGCCGAGCACGGACCCCGGCCGCCCCTCCGGCGCCGAGCGCGGACTGTCACCCCCCCACCGTTGCCGAGCGCGGACCCCGGCCGCCCCTTCGGCGCCGAGCGCGGACTTCCGCCGCCCCGCCAACATCGATCACCCACGCTGACCGTCACAACAGCACCGAGCGACTGGACATCCCGGCCCGCAACGACACCCCTACCCACCTGCACCCGAACACATCGGGAACCACTCCAAGACCCGCAGGGCCCCACCGAGATCAAAACAGGCTGAGCGGCATTGGGACCTGCTCGGCTGGTTCTGAGGGTTGTCAAAGCGGGCCGGAGGCGACCGTGAGGACCGGCCGGGCCGGCGACGCGTGCTGCTGCGACCGACACCCGCTCGGCTGTTGCCCGGTCGCCCCAGCGTGTGGAGTTTGGGTGCGCCCCGAGCCGAGAGTCCCTACCGACAGCGCGGGACGGCTGGGCGTGGGGAGTCGGGGGTGCGGAGCGGACCGAAATTTCACACCGTTCGCGCAGAGCCCACCCTCCCTGGGGGATCCCCCTCGAACAGTGTGGTGGGGGGATGGGGTGGGTGGGGTGGGGGCTGTGGATGGTGGCGGACTGTGGATGACGCTCGGTGGTTGGCGGTGGGGGAGAGCTCGGGGTTTCCGCGACCACCCGCGGGCGTCGCCCCGGAGGGGTTCGCGTTCGGGACGCGCCAGCGGCCTGCGAAGCCCGCAGGGGTCCCGGCGGGAGCGGCGGTCCGGACCCCGGCGGACGCACGACATCTTGATTTTGTTCCGGATCGGCCGATTCTTCGGAAGGAGGTCGCTCACACCTCGGGAACTCGGTGGGGCTTCGGCGGAATCTCGTCGTAAGCTTCGGGAAACAACTGAATACCTCATCCAGAGGGGCAGAGGGAACGGCCCTGTGAAGCCCCGGCAACCACCGCGTATGTCTCGATGACGAGGCCGCGCGCGGCAGGTGCTAATTCCGTCCCCGCTTGTGGCAGGTCGCCGCCGGGGAAAGATGAGAGGAAGGCCTCGATGACGTCTGCCGTCAGCGCACCCACTGTCAGCACCACCTCGCCTGCTCGCGGGCTGATCTGCCGCGCGTGTGGCGCGGAGTTCCCGCTGGCCGCTCAGCATGCCTGTTTCGAGTGTTTCGGCCCGCTCGAGGTGGCCTATGACCAGGCCGCGCTCGCGCGGGTGACCCGGGCCGACATCGAGGCGGGCCCGCAGAACATCTGGCGCTACGCGGCGTTGCTGCCGGCCGGGCAGAACCCGGACACCCGGGTGACCCTGGACCCGGGGATGACGCCGCTGGTGAGCGCGCCGGCGCTGGCCGAGCGGCTGGGCATCAGCGCGCCGCTCTGGATCAAGGACGATTCGCAGAACCCGACGCACTCGTTCAAGGACCGGGTCGTCTCGGTGGCTCTGACCGCGGCCAAGGAGCTCGGCTTCAAGCGGTTCTCCTGCGCGTCGACCGGCAACCTGGCCAACTCGGTCGCCGCGCACGCGGCCCGTGCCGGGGTGCCCAGCATCGTGTTCATCCCGGCCGACCTGGAGCCGGGCAAGGTCATCACGACCGCGGTCTACGGCGGTGAGCTGGTCGCGATCGAGGGTTCCTACGACGACGTGAACCGGCTCTGCGGTGAGCTGGTGGAGACCGACGAGTTCGAGGACACCGCGTTCGTGAACGTCAACGTCCGGCCGTTCTACGCGGAGGGCTCGAAGACGCTGGGGTACGAGGTGGCCGAGCAGCTCGGCTGGCGGATCCCGGCGCAGGTGGTCATCCCGATGGCGTCGGGTGAGCTGCTCACCAAGGTGGACAAGGCGTTCAGCGAGCTGGTCGAAATCGGACTGGTCGAGGCTCCGGAGGGTGGCTGGGCGGTGTTCGGCGCGCAGTCGGCCGGGTGCAATCCGATCGCGGTGGCGTTGCACAACGAGACCGACGTGATCACCCCGGTGAAGCCGACCGGGATCGCCAAGTCGCTGAACATCGGCGACCCGGCTGCCGGGGCGTACGCGATCGAGGCGGTCCGCCGCACTGGTGGCTGGATGGATTACGCGAACGACGACGAGATCCGGGCCGGTATCCGGCTGCTCGCCGAGACGACCGGTGTCTTCGCCGAGACGGCCGGTGGCACCACCGTCGCGGTGCTGCAGAAGCTGGTCGCCAGCGGCAAGCTGGACCCGGCGAAGGAGACGGTCGTCTACAACACCGGCGAGGGTCTGAAGACTCTCGACGCGATCGCCGGCCAGGTCGGGCCGACCCACCGGATCAAGCCGTCTCTGCGCGGCGCGCGCGAAGCTGGCCTGCTGGGATAACTCAGGGTGACCGGCGAGGAGCCGGTTGTCGAATATTCCTTCCTCCGAGGACTTGCGCGCCGATCTCCGGATCGGCAGGATGCTTGTCGCGGGAGGACGCGACGCCGTACGAGGCCCCTCACCTGAGCTTGGCGACAATCTCCGAGGGTCCCAACGACCCAGCGCTGACCCAATGGCATTCGTGCCGGAGGCGCTGTGCGTCCGTCCTCCCGACCAAATCCTCTTTCAGGCCCCACGGCGAGAGCGCCTGCGCCGGACCCGCCGCAGCCATGGGCGCAGTGGGACATCTTCCGGGTAGCCGCCGTCGGTCAGGCCCGCCTGGCGCTCGAACCAGTTGCGGCAGCCCCAGGACCCGGTCGCCGCGTAGGACCAGCCACAAGCGACCCAGTAGGCCGGCCAGAAGAGCGGGCCGAGCACCGCGTACTGCCCGGCGTGCCGGCTCTCGTGGGCGAGCAGGGCGGCCCGATCGTCGTGCAGCAGCCACTCGGCGGACCGCCGGGTGATGACCACCGAGCCGACCGTGAAGCAGGCCGCCGGCGGTATCGGCAGCCGCCAGCCCTCGGCGATCAGCACGCCGTCGCGGCCGCGCCGGATCCTCGTCCGGGTGACCATCGCGAGCAGCAGTCCGGCGCCGGTGGTCCCGTTCGCGGCGGTCAGCACCGTCCGCGTGAGTGGCCAGCGCCGGGCGGCCATCAGATCCGCCGGCGCATCTGCAACTGGGTGAGCACCGGCACCGTCGGATGCGGCTGGCGCACGCCGGTGTCTTCAAAACCCAATTTTTCGTACGCCCGGACAGCCCGATCGTTGCCGGTCACCACCTCGAGCATCAGCTCGTGCCGGCCGGCCGCGGTGGACCAGTCGGCGATCGTCTCGACCAGCCGGGCGAGCAGTTTGCCGCCCCGGCACGCGGGTGTCAGGTAGACCGAGAAGACCACGGTGACCTGCGGCTCCTCCGCGATGATGGTGCCGCCGGCGTGCCCGGTGAGCGGGCCGGACCCGGGGTCGATGACGAACTGGGCGAGCTCCGGGCCGGTCGCCGATCGGGCGAGCCGATCCCGATAGCCGTCGTGCGGGCGGGCGGCCGCCTGGGCCAGCGTCTCCAGGAAGGCGAGCGGACTGTCCGCCAGCATCTCGAGCCGCAGGGCACGCATCCGTCCGGCGTCCTGCGGGGTGATCCGGCGCACCGTCGAACTCTCCATGCGTCCTCATTACCCGCCACGGCGGCCGGCGGCAACCTTGTTGCCGTAAACCCGTCGTGACCTGGCGTGGAAGATCATTAGCCGGTTTGCCGACCGGCCCGGAACGTTTCGCGGGAAGATGGGCTTTCTTGCACTCGGTACCCGAGAGTGCTAAACAAGTGATTGGCACTCGCGACCCGTGAGTGCCAGCAGGTCGGGGCGGTGGGGTTCCGGTCACGGCGCCGCCATCGGTGCCGCGACACGAAACCGGTCGTCGCGGGCTATCCGGCTCGGCCTGAGGACGTCACATCGCCAGGTGGTGACGTCCACAGACTTCCTCAGTGTGCGGGCGGGGCCGAGCAGGCCCGGCGCCGCGGATGTCCGGGAGGACAACGCCGTATGGCCAAGATCATTGCGTTCGACGAGGAAGCTCGTCGCGGCCTCGAGAGTGGCATGAACCAGCTCGCCGACGCGGTCAAGGTGACGCTCGGCCCGAAGGGTCGCAACGTCGTTCTCGAGAAGAAGTGGGGCGCTCCCACGATCACCAACGATGGTGTATCCATCGCCAAGGAGATCGAGCTCGAGGGCACCTTCGAGAAGATCGGCGCTGAGCTGGTCAAGGAGGTCGCCAAGAAGACCGACGACGTCGCCGGTGACGGCACGACGACGGCGACCGTGCTGGCCCAGGCGCTGGTCCGCGAGGGCCTGCGCAACGTGGCCGCCGGTGCGAACCCGCTCGGCCTGAAGCGTGGCATCGAGGCCGCCGTCGCCAGCGTCTCCGAGGCGCTGTCGCAGCTGGCCAAGGACGTGGAGACGAAGGAGCAGATCGCCTCCACCGCCTCCATCTCGGCCGGTGACACCACGGTCGGCGAGATCATCGCCGAGGCCATGGACAAGGTCGGCAAGGAAGGCGTCATCACCGTCGAGGAGAGCAACACCTTCGGGCTCGAGCTCGAGCTCACCGAGGGTATGCGCTTCGACAAGGGTTACGTCTCGGCGTACTTCATGACCGACGCGGAGCGTATGGAGGCCGTCTTCGACGACCCGTACATCCTCATCGCGAACAGCAAGATCTCCGCGGTCAAGGACCTGCTGCCGATCCTCGAGAAGGTCATGCAGTCGGGCAAGCCGCTGGTGATCATCGCCGAGGACGTCGAGGGCGAGGCCCTGGCCACCCTGGTCGTCAACAAGGTCCGTGGCACCTTCAAGTCCGTCGCCGTCAAGGCCCCGGGCTTCGGTGACCGCCGCAAGGCCATGCTGGAGGACATCGCGATCCTCACCGGTGGCGCTGTCATCAGCGAAGAGGTCGGCCTCAAGCTGGACGCCGCTGACATCTCGCTGCTCGGTTCGGCCCGCAAGATCGTCATCACCAAGGACGAGACCACGGTCGTCGACGGTGCTGGCAACAGCGAGCAGATCCAGGGCCGGGTCAACCAGATCCGCGCCGAGATCGAGCGCTCGGACTCCGACTACGACCGCGAGAAGCTGCAGGAGCGCCTGGCCAAGCTGGCCGGTGGCGTTGCAGTGATCAAGGTCGGCGCGGCCACCGAGGTCGAGCTCAAGGAGCGCAAGCACCGCATCGAGGACGCCGTTCGCAACGCGAAGGCGGCCGTCGAAGAGGGCATCGTCCCCGGTGGTGGCGTCGCGCTGGTGCAGGCCGGCAAGACCGCGTTCGACAAGCTGGACCTGGTCGGCGACGAGGCCACCGGTGCGAACATCGTTCGCGTCGCGCTCGACGCCCCGCTGCGTCAGATCGCCGTGAACGCCGGCCTCGAGGGCGGCGTCGTGGTGGAGAAGGTGCGCAACCTCGAAGCGGGTTGGGGCCTGAACGCCGCGACCGGCGAGTACGTCGACCTGCTGGCCGCGGGCATCATCGACCCGGCCAAGGTCACCCGCTCGGCGCTGCAGAACGCCGCGTCGATCGCCGCGCTGTTCCTCACCACCGAGGCCGTCGTGGCCGACAAGCCGGAGAAGAACCCGGCCCCGGCCGGCGCCCCCGGCGGCGGGGACATGGACTTCTGAGTCCGGTCTCCACCAGGGTGTAGAAACTCAGCACGTAGGAACGGGCGGGTCGCTTCGGCGGCCCGCCCGTTCCGCGTTCCTGGACTTTCCGGTCAGGCCATCCGGTGCCGGCCCGGGCGGTGGCGGCCGCCGGTGGGGCCGCTGAAGACCGTCATCACGTACAGCATGCCGCCGCAGAGCAGCAGTGCGCCGCCGGTCGCGGCCAGGGGCACCAGGCTCAGGCCGGTCTTGGCCAGGTTGCCGGAGGTGACCGCGGAGGTCACCCGGATCGCCACGGTGGCCCGGGCCTGCCCGCCGTGGGCGTCCTTGATCGCGTACGGGAACGTGTCCGTGCCGGTGAACCCGTCGGTGGCGGTGTAGGTGATCGTGCCGTTCGTGTTCAGCGTGACCGAGCCGTGCTGCGGGCGGCCGAGCTTGACGATGTCCAGCTTGTCGTCGTACGGGTCGGTGTCGTTCGCGGTCGGTGTCACGGTCACCGACTCGCCGCCGATCACGGTGTACCGGTCGGAGACGGCCACCGGCGGCTGACCGGTCCCGGCCACGGTCACCGTGATGGTGCCCTGGGTCAGGTTGCCGTCCGCGTCCATCGCCTCGTACGTGAAGCTGTCGGTGCCGATGAAACCGGCCTCCGGGACGTAGGTGATCGTCCCGTTCGCGTTCAGCGTGGCGGTGCCGTGCGCCGGCTTGCCGAGCGAGGTCACCTTGATCTTGATGCCGTGCTGGTCGACGGTCGGCCCCGGCAGGCTCACCGCCTTGCCGGGCTTGGCGCGGATCGTCCGGTTCGGCGCGACCGGTGCCGGTCCGACCGTCACGGTCACGGTCGCGGTGACCTTGTGGCCGGCCGAGTCCACCGCGATGTACTCGAACGTGGCCACCCCGGAGAAGCCCGCCGGCGGGGTGTAGACGATCTTGCCGATCTTGATCACCGCAGTGCCGTGGTCCGGCGTCGCGACCAGGTCCAGGGTCAGCGAGCCGTCCGGGTCGAGGTCGTTGGCCAGCACCCCGATGGTGATCGGGTGCTGGTACGTGGTGGTCCGCTGGTCCGGCACGGCGACCGGGTTGCCGTCGCTGACCGTCACGGTGACGGTGCCCTCGGCGGTGCCGCCCTGGCCGTCGCTCACCTCGTACGAGAAAGTGTCGGTGCCGGTGAAACCGTCGGCCGGCGCGTACCGGATCTTGCCGGCCACCAGGGTGGCGGTGCCGTGCGCCGGGGTGCCGACCGTGGTGACGGTCAGCGTCTGGCCCGGGTTCGGGTCGGTGTCGTTGGCCAGTACGTCCAGGTCGAGGTGCCGGCCGGAGAGCATCGCGGCGGCGTCGGCGACGGCGACCGGGTCGGCGTTCGCCACGCGTACCGTGACGGTCTCGGTCGCCTCGTTCCCGGCGCCGTCCCGCACCGTGTAGGTGAACCGGTCGGTGCCGGTGAACCCGGCCGCCGGGACGTAGGTGACCTTCCCCGCCTCGATCGCGGCCGTGCCGTGCGCCGGGGCGGTGACGCTGAGCAGGGTGAGCGGGTCGCCGTCCGGGTCGGTGTCGTTGACCAGCACGTCGATCGTCACGGCGGTGCCACCCGGCGTCGAGGCGGTGTCCGCGCCGGTCGCCGGGCCGCTGCCGATCGCCACGGTGACGGTGCCCTGGCTGGTCGCGCCGAGGTCGTCGGTGAGCGTGTAGGTGAACGTGTCGACCCCGCTCACCCCGCGGTTCGGGGTGTAGACGACCTTGCCGCCGACCAGGGTCACGGTGCCCTTGCCGGCGTGCCCGACCGCGAGCACGCTGAGCGTCTGACCGGTGTTCGGGTCGCTGTCGTTGGCCAGCACCGCCAGCTCGGTCGCGGCGCCGGGCTGCACCAGGAAGTGGTCGTCGAGCGCGATCGGGGCGACGTTGTGCACGGTCACGGTGACCGTGCCGGTCGCGGTGAGGCCGGCCGGGTCGGTGATCGTGTAGGTGAACGCGTCGGTGCCGTAGAACCCGGCAGCCGGGGTGTAGGTGACGGTCCCGCCGGCGTTCACGACGACCGTGCCGTGCGCCGGCGGGGTGGCCCCGGCCAGCGTGACCGCGTCGCCGTTCGGGTCGCTGTCGTTGGCCAGCACCGGGATCGACACCGGGCTGTCCGTGCCGGTCACCGCGGCGTCCGGGGCGGCCGTCGGCGCCACGTTGACCGCGACCACGGTGACCGAGGCGCCGGACGTGCCGCCGTGCCCGTCGGACACCTGGTAGTGCAGGGTGTCCGTGCCGTGGAACCCGCTCGCCGGGGTGTAGACGATCCGGCCGGCCGAGACGTACGCGGTGCCGTTGGCCGGCGGCGCGTCGATGGTGACGGTCAGGGTGTCGCCGTTCGGGTCGGTGTCGTTCACGGTCACGTCGATGGTGGTGGGCGCGGCCGCCGAGACGGTGACCGAGTCCGGCTGCGCGGTCGGCGCGGCGTTGCCGACCGTGACCACGATCCAGGCGGTGTCGGTGCCGCCCCGCCCGTCACTGACCGTGTACGTGAACCGGTCGACGCCGGAGAAGCCCGGGGCCGGGGTGTAGGTGAGGGTGCCGTCGGCGTTGCGGACCACGGTGCCGTGCGAGGCGGCGCCGGTGCCGGTGACGCTGATCGGGTCGTTGTTCGGGTCGGTCGCGTCGGCCGCCGGGTCCAGGGTGACCGCGGTGGCGTACGGGGTGGCCGGCGTCTCGGTCGCGGCCACCGGCGGGGCGTCCGCGACGGTCACCACGACGGTCCCGGTCGCGGTGTCGGTGCCGTCGGTGACGGTGTACGTGAACGTCGCGGGCCCGGAGAACCCGACCGGCGCCAGGTAGTGGATCTTCCCGCCGGAGATGGTGGCGGTCCCGTGGTCCGGCGTGCCGACCGCGCTGATCGTCAGCGGGTCGTGGTTCATGTCGGTGTCGTTGGCCAGCACGTCCACGTCCACGGCGTTGCGATAGCCGACCTGGTCGGCGTCGTTCGCGGCGACCGGCCCGGAGTTGGCCACGGCGACCCGGACGGTGGCGGTCGCGGTGCCGCCGTTGCCGTCGGAGAGGGTGTAGGTGAACACGGCCACGCCGGTGAACGCCGGATCCGGGGTGAACAGGACCTGGCCGCTGCTGAGCGCGGTGGTGCCGGCGCCGGCCTGTGGCGGGTCGACCGCGTCGAGCGTACGGGTGTCGCCGTTCGGGTCGGTGTCGTTGGCCAGCACGTCGATCGTGACCGGGGCGCCGGCGCCGGTGGTGACCGTGTCGTCGTGGCCGACCGGTCCGGCGTTCGCGGTGGTCACCATGTCGGTGGTGGTGTCGGTGCCGCCGTGCCCGTCGGCCAGCGTGTAGTCGAAGTAGTCCGCGCCGCGCCAGGCCGGGTCCGGGGTGTACGTGACGGTCCGGTCGGCGTTCACCGACACGCTGCCGTGCGCCGGCGCCTGGGCGATCGACACCGAGAAGTCGCTGTTCGGGTTCTCCGGGTCGTCGTCGTTGCCGAGCACCCCGAACGTGACCGGGGTGCCGCCGGCGGTGGTCGCCGAGTCGCTGCGGGCCCGCGGGTTCGCGTTCACCTCGAGCTGGGCGGTGGCGGTGTCGTTCGTCGTGTCGACGTCGTGGCCCGCGCCGGAGACGGTGAGGCTCGCGGTCGTGGTGGTGGCCGCGGTGCTGTCCGCGACGGCCGGGACGGTCACGCTGCCGCTGGTGTTCTTCGCCAGGTAGCCGAGCGTGCAGGTGACCTTGGAGGCGGCCAGGACGCAGCCGGCCGGCAGGGTGCCCGCGGTGACCCCGGCGGGCAGGGTGAGCTCGGCGACCGGCCGGGTCTCGATGCCCGGGCCGTTGTTGGTCACCGTCGCGGTGTACGACACGGAGTTCGGCGCCCCGGCCCGCTGCACCCGGCTCGGCGCGACGGTCAGGCCGGCGGCCCGGTCCACGTCCGGGCGCTGCACGGTCAGCGTGGAGGTGTCGCTGACCCCGGTGATCGTCATGACGCTGGTGCTGCCCTGGAACGTCACGTTCGGCAGGTTCACCACCGTGGAGCCGGCCGTGGCGGTCGGCGCCACCACGACCTGGAACGTGACGTAGGTGCTCGCCTGGTACGCCAGCGTGCCCAGGTCGAACGTCACCTGGGTGGACCCGCCGTCGACCCGGCCGGTGTCGGCGACCGGCGAGCCGGCCACGGTCAGCGAGTTCGGGACGTAGGTCGTACCGGTCGGGAACGCGTTGATCAGCCTGGACAGGCTCGCCGTGTCGGAGCCGTCGTTGCGCACCGCGACCCGGTACTCCACCACGTCGCCGGGCAGCAGGTCGCCGCTGTTGAGGTCGGTCGGCGTGGTCGTGGTGACCAGTTTCGGGGCGAACAGGTCGGTGGTGAACGTGACGACGCCCGGGTAGAACGTCTCGCCGCTGGTGGTCAGGGTCAGCTGCGCCGAGGTGACGTTCGGGTTCAGCTTGCCGGCCGCGTCGAACTGGTCGATGTCGACGCCCATCAGGTTCAGCCAGTTCGGGTCGCGGGACCCGACCGCGTTGCCGCCCTCGCTGACCGTGCTGTTGAAGAAGTTGTTCGCCGGGTTCTGGTTGTCGCTCATCGCCACGTTGTCGAGCTTCAGGGTGTCGCCGACCTTGCCCAGGTCACCCTCGTAGACAACCGTGCCGATCCTGGCGCCGACCGGTGCGGTCTGCGGCGTCTGGAAACCGGAGACGTTGATGTTCACCGAGGTCGAGCTGCTGTTGACCACGCCGAAACCGTCGAAGACGCGCAGGCTGTGCATCGGCTCGGCGGAGTTCTGGTACGCGATCGCCAGCGCCCAGCCGGCGTACCGGTCCCGCCCGGTGCCGGACTGGATGTCGGCCACCCGGTACGTCCCGTCGCCGGCGCCCGCGACCAGCCGGGTGACGTCCTTGAAGCCCTGGAACGCCTTGACCGAGGCGGGCTTGTAGATGGTGTCCGCGGTCAGCGCGGTCCAGCCGCCGCCGGGCACGCTGAACCGGACCTTGTCGATGTCGGCGCTGCTCGGGGCGACGTGGCCGTTGGTGCCCGCGCTCCAGTCGGCGCTCCAGTACAGCCCGGCGAACAGCACCGTGCTGCCGGACGGCATGGTGATCGTCGCCGCGCTGTCGTTGAACGTGCCCGCGTCGTTGTCGGCGTTGGTGTAGTCCATGTCGTACCCGTTGTTGTTCAGCACCTCGGTGCTGGCCGAGCCGACCTGGTTGTGCGCCGAGACGCAGGACGCCACGGCGGCCGGGCACTGCAGGTTGGTGTTGCCCCGCAGCAGGATCGAGCCGTTCGCGTTCACCTCGAACCGGGACGTGAACGGGTCGGTGATCGCGGCGTCGGCCCGTTCGGGGAGGACGGTGAGACCGGTGACGATCGCCAGTGCCAGCACGACGATCAGGCAGGCCGCCCGGTAGGGGCGGTCGCGGAGAGCGGCTCGGTACATCCTCGTCCTCACGGGCGGCACGGGCCGGACCCCAGTCGGAGTCCGGTTCAGGTGTCGACGCTAGGTACCGAGAATTGCGGAAGAGTTGCAGGTCAGAGCGCTGTCTGGTGCCTCTCGACGGTGGGGGTGGCCAGGTCGGTGAGATCGCGCAACGTGCGTACCGGCGACATCAGGTAGATCACCGGTGACAGCGCGGTCAGGGCGCCGAAGAGCAGCAGGGTGGTCTTGGCGCCGAGCGGTCCGGCCAGCGCGCCGCCGATCAGCCCGCCGAGCGGGATGGCGCCCCAGGACACGAACTTCACCGTGGCGATCACCCGGGACAGCAGGTGCGGCGGGCTGGCCGTCATCCGGTACGTCCGGGTGGTCACGCTGAGTATCACGGTGGAGACCGCGAAGATCACGTTCCCGGCCGCGAACGCCAGGAACGCGCCGTTCCCGGTGCCCAGCGGGATGATCATCGCGCCGGCCACCCCGACCACGGCGGCGACGATCAGGCTGCGGGCGGTGCCGAACCGCCGGGTGATCCGGGTGGTCACCAGCGCGCCGGCCAGCGTGCCCAGGCCGTCCGTGGCGAGCAGCAGCCCGACCAGGCCGGGCGACGCGTGCAGCTCGCGGACCAGGTAGTAGGGGAAGAGTGCGAGCATGGCGCCGGTGACGAAGTTGGTCGCGGTGGCGTCCCACATGCACGGCCCGACGATCGGGTGGCGGACCACGTAGTGCCAGCCCTCACGGATCAGGTCGCGCATCGGCGGCCGCCGCTCGGCGGGCGGTTCGGTCCGGCGCTCGGGCAGGGTGCGCAGGACGGCGGCCGAGAACAGGTAGCTCACCACGTCGACCAGCAGGGTCGGCACCGCGCCGAGCAGCTGCACCGCCACGCCGCCCAGGGACGGCCCGCCGAGCTGGGTGGCGGCGTGCGTGCCGGAGGTGAGGCTGTTACGGGACTGCAGCTGGTCGGCCGGCACGATCTCCGGCAGGAACGTCTGGTTGCCGACGTCGAACAGCACGGTGGCGAAGCCGGTCACCAGCGCCACCACGATCATCTGCGTGATGGTCAGCATCCCGGCCCACCAGGCGAGCGGGATCGAGGCCACCGCGAGCGCCCGGACCAGGTCGGCGCCGACCTGGATGCCCCGCAGCGGCAGGCGCTGCACGATCACTCCGGCCGGCAGGCTGATCAGCAGGTAGGCGAGGTAGGTGGCCGCGGTGATCAGGCCCATGTCGAGGGCGGACGCGTGCAGCACGGTCAGCGCGGTGAGCGGCAGCGCCACCGCGCCCACCGCCGAGCCGAGCTGACTGGTTGCGCCGGCGGTCCACAGGCGCCAGAACGGTGTCAGTTCCATAATGAAACTGACTATAGTGGTGCGGGTGAGGCAAGTCGACCTGGCAGACGTGGACTGCGGGATCACCCAAGCGCTGGGGGTCCTGAGTGACTGGTGGACGTTCCTGATCGTCCGGGACGTGGCCGGCGGGGTGACCCGGTTCGACGCGCTGCAGCACGAGCTCGGGATGAGCCGGCGCGCGCTGGCCGAGCGGCTCGCCGCCCTGGTCGAGCACGGTGTGCTGCAGCGCCGGCGATACACCGACCGGCCGCCCCGCTACGACTACCTGCTCACCGCGAAGGGCGAGGGCCTGCTCCCGGTGCTGCTCGCACTGCAGGACTGGGGCGACCGGTACGTGCTCGGCGACGGCACCCTCACCGCGACCACCGAGGCCGGCTCGGGTGAGGAGCGCCGCGTGCAGACGCTGCGCGGTCACCGGCTGCCGGAGCTCACCCTGCTGCGGCAGGACGGTGTGCCGGTGCTGCCGGCCGGCCCGGACCTGTGGACCGTGCTGTTCTGCTTCCCGGGCGCCTTCGCCCCCGGCGACCGGGGCTATCCGCCGCGCTGGGCGGACATCCCCGGCACGATCGGCTGCACGCTGGAGGCGACGACGTACGGCGCCCGGGCCGAGCGGTTCGCCGCCGCCGGTGCCCGGATCCGCGGGGTCAGCACCCAGCGGCCGGACCAGCTCAGCGCGTTCGCCGAGCACGCGGCGCTGCCGTACGAACTGCTCTCGGACGCCGACGGCCGGCTCGCCACCGCGCTGCGGCTGCCCACCTTCCGGGCGGCCGGCGTCGACCGGCTCAAGCGCCTGACCCTGCTGATCGACCCGGCCGGCACGATCCGCGAGGTGCAGTACCCGATCACCGACCCGGCCGCGGCGGTGGACGAGATGCTGGCAACTCTGCTGCTCCGCAACGGTCGGTCCGGGGACGGCAAGGCGAGCGCACGTTGTCAAGATGCGCCGTAGCGACAGCCTCAGCGAGGCGCGCGGAACAGGCGGTGGCGGCCCGGCCGGTGCCGGGCCGTCAGCGGTGGACGGCGGGCGCCGAGCAGGTAGAGCACCCCGCCCAGCAGCGTGAACAAGCCCGACATGGCGAACAGCAGCGCTGGAACCGGCCCGTCCGGGACGCTCGTGGTGGGCAGTTCCGGCCAGATCCCCGGCGGCGCCGGCGACCTCGGCAGCGTGGGGCGGGGCGAGGCGGGCGCCTGGCGGCTGCGCGACGGCGACGGCGACGGCGACGCCGAGGGCGCGGACGTGGGCGACGCGGGCGGCGACGGGCTGGGCGAGGCCGGCGGCTCGACCACGGTCACCACGATCGTGCCGGTGGCCAGGTTGCCGTCCGCGTCGACGATCTCGTAGGTGAACCGGTCCTCGCCGGCGAAGCCCGGATCCGGGGTGTAGGTCACCGAGCCGTCCGGGTTGAGCCGCGCGGTGCCGTGCGCCGGCTGGCTGATCCGCCGCTGGGCGACCGGCCGGCCCTGATCGTCGACGGCCGGCAGCGGGATCCCGGCCGGCTGCCCGGTCGGGGTGGACGCCGACATGTCCGGCACCGCCGGCGGCGGCCCGACGGTGACCGTCACGGTCGTCGAGGTGCGGTGCCCGACGGCGTCCTCGGCGGTGTACTCGAACCGCGCCTCTCCGGAGAACCCGTCCGGCGGCGTATAGGTGACCGTCTGTCCCATATCGGTCACGGCCGCTCGGCCGGCATCAGGCGCCGCCGCCCGGGCCGCCGTGGTGACGGCGGGGGTGGTCACCGCGATCACCTGCAGGGAGCCGCTTTCGTCCAGGTCGTTGGCCAGGACGCCGATGGTGATCGCCTTCCGGTACGCGGTGACCCGCGAGTCCGGGACCGCGAAGGGCGTGACGTCGGTGACCAGCACGGTCACCGTCGACTCGGCGGTGGCGCCCAGGGTGTCGGTCACCTCGTACCGGAAATCGACCTGACCGGTCCAGGCGGCCGGTGCCGCGTAACGGACCGTGCCGCCCGCCGTCGTGGCGCTGCCCCGCGCCGGAGCGCCCACCGAGGTGATCGTCAGCCCGCCGGGCACCGCGGTCGTGTCGTTGACCAGCACGTCCACGCTCACCTGCTGGCCGGCGCGGACCGCGGCGACGTCCGGCCGGGCGACCGGGGCGCCGCGGACCAGCACGGTGACCCGGGCCCGGGCGGTGTTCCCGATCGGGTCGCGGACGTCGTACCGGAACGTGTCGGCCCCGAGCCAACCGGCGGCCGGGACGTACCGGAGGCGGCCGTCGGGCTGGAGCGACGCGGTGCCGTGCGCGGGCGTCTCGGACCAGCTCACGGTCAGGGCGCCGCCCTCCGGGTCGTAGTCGTTGGCGGTCGCCGCGATCGTCACCGGCACCCCGGCGCCGGTCTCCGCGGTGTCGTCGGTGGCGGTCGGCGCGGCGTCGACGGTGATGGTGACCGTCGCGGAGCTGGTGCCGCCCAGGTCGTCGGTCAGCTGGTAACCGAACGTGTCGGCGGTGGCCCCGGGCGCCGGGGTGTAATCGACGGTGAGCGGCCCGGTGACCGTGACCGTGCCGGTCCCGGCCGGTCCGGCGGCGAGCACGCTCAACGCTTGCCCGGTGTTCGGGTCGTGGTCGTTCGCGGTCACCGGCAGCGACGTCGTGCCCTGCGCACGGACCCGGAACGTGTCGTCCTCGGCGACCGGCGGGGCGTTGCGCACCACCACGGTGACCGCCGCGGTGTCCGGCACGCCGTGCGCGTCGGCGATCGTGTAACCGAACGTGTCGGTGCCGGTGAAGCCGCCGGCCGGGGTGTAGCGGACGGTCGCGCCCGGCCCGGCGGTGACCGTGCCGTGCGCGGCCGCGGTCCAGCCGAGCAGGGTGAGCGGGTCGCCGTTCGGGTCGTCGTCGTTGCCGGTCACGTCGATGGTGACCGGGGTGCCGGTCGGTGTGGACACGGTGTCCGGGCGGGCCTGCGGCGCCGCGTTGACCAGGGTGATCGTGACCGCGGCGCCGGACGTGCCGAGGTGCCCGTCGTCGATCGTGTAGTGCAGCGTGTCGGCGCCGGCGTACCCGGGATCGGGCTGGTAGCGGATCTGGCCGGCGACCACTGTCGCGGTGCCGTGCGCCGGGGCGGCGTCGATGGTGACGGTGAGCGGGTCGCCGTTCGGGTCGTCGTCGTTGACCAGCACGTCGATGGTGGCGGGTACCCCGGACGGCCGGGTGACCGCGTCCGGCGCGGCGGTCGGCGGGGCGTTGGCGACCACGACGGTGACCGTGCCGGTGTCGGTGCCGCCCTGCCCGTCGCCCAGGGTGACGACGAAGCTGTCCGTTCCGGACCAGCCGGGGTCCGGGGTGTAGGTGAGCGTGCCGTCCGGGTTGCGCACCACCGTGCCGTGCGCCGGGGTTAGCGCGCCGATCACCCGCAGGACGTCGCCGGGGTTCGGGTCGGTCGCGCCGATCCGCGGGTCCACCGTGACCGCGATCAGGTAGGGCGTGGTCGCCGCGACGTCGACCGCGACCGGCGGCGCGTCGGCGACGGTGACCGTGATCGTCGCGGAGTCCAGCCCGCCGTTCTGATCGTCGATCCGATAACTGAACGTGACGACGCCGGAGAAGCCGGGAGCGCCCTGGTAGGCGATCGAGGCGGGCCCGGCGATCGAGGCGGTCCCGTCGGTGGGCGCCACGAACGAGTCGATGATCAGGGTGTCGCCGTTGATGTCCTGGTCGTTGGCGAGTACCGGGATCGTGACGGCGCCGAGGTAGGCCACCGTGGCCTGGTCGTCGGCGGCGGTCGGCACGGCGTTGGCCACGTTCACGGTCAGCTGGGCGGTGGCGGAGGCCGCGCCGTCACTGACCGTGTAGGTGAACGTGGCGGCGCCGACGAAGCTGTTCACCGGGGTGAACGTGATCGTGGCGCCGGTGAACGTCACGGTCCCGGCGGCGGGGTTCTGCGGGACCACCGCGGTGACGGTGAGCGGGTCGCCGTTCGGGTCGGTGTCGTTCGCGGTCACCGGCACGGTCACCGCGCCGCCGGTGTCGACGGCCGCGGCGTCGGCGGCGGCGACCGGGGGAGCGTTCGGGGTCCGTACGGTCGCCACCGCGGTGGCGCTCCCGCCGGACGCGTCGGTGATCGCATACGTGAACGGGTCGTCACCGGCCCACCCCGCCGCCGGGGTGTAGGCGATCGTGCCGTCGGCCAGCACGATCGCCGAGCCGTGTGCCGGTGGCGTGGTGATCGTGACGGTGAGCGCGGTGGTCGGCCCGTCCGGGTCGTCGTCGTTGGCCAGCACCGCGATCACCCCCGGGGCGGCGGCCGGGTCGGCGGTGGCGCGCGGGGCCAGGTTCACCACGACGTCCGCGCTCGCCGTGTTGTCGGCCGGGTTGGCCTCGGTGCTCGTGCCGTACACGAGCAAAGACGCTGATGGCTGAGCCGCGGCCGCCACCTGGACCGTCGCCGGGATCGCGGCCGTGGCCTGGGAGCCCGCCACCAGCGGACCGAGCGCGCAGGTGACCACCGCGCCGAAAACGGTGCACCCGGGCGGCAGCGTCCCGGCGGTGACCCCGGCCGGCAGGGTCAGCTCGGCCCGCGCGTCCGGTTCGGTGCCGGCGCCGTTGTCGGTGACCGTGATCAGGTAGGTGACCGGCGCCGGCAGCGCGGCCCGCTGCACCACGCCGGGTGACACGGTCAGCGCGGCGGTCAGGTCGGCCTGCGCCGGGGCCACCACGCTGGCCACCGCCCCGGCCAGCCCGGAGACGCCGACCCCGGCGGTGTGCCCGGTGTAGCTGAGGCTCACCAGGTTGGTGACCGCGTGACCGGCGGGGATGCCGGCGTCCAGCCGCACCTGGAAGGTCACGTAGATGACGCCCTGGTACGGGATGTCACCCAGCGTGAAAGTGGTGGCGTCGGCGACCGGCACCCCCTGGATCCGGGCCGAACCCGGGACGAAGGTGGTGAACGTCGGGACCGGCGCGGTGAGCACGGTTCCGTCCGCGACGTCGTTGCCGTCGTTGCGCACCTCGATCTGATACTCCAGGATGTCGCCGGGCAGCAGGTTACCGTTGTTCAGGTCGGTGCCGGTGATCGTGGTGACCAGCTTCGGGGCGTACAGATCGATGGCGAAGCTGACCACGCCCGGGTAGTAGGTGTCGCTGGTGGTGCTCAGCGTGAGCGTGGCCGACGTGACCGCGTGGCCCAGCTTGCCGGTCGCGTCGAACTGGTCGATGTCGACGCCGAACAGGTTGGCGAACCCCGGGTCACGGCCACCGACCGGCAGGCCGCCGCTGCTCACCGTGCTGTTGAAGAAGTTGTCGACCGGGTTCGCGCCGTCCGACATGAGCTGGCCGTCGATCCGCAGCACGTCACCCTTCTTGCCCAGGTCACCCTCGTAGGCCACGGTGCCCACCTCGGCGCGCACGGTGCCCGAGTGCGGGGTCTCGAAGCCGCTCACCGGGATGTCCAGATTGCCGGAACCGCTGCTCACGGTGCCCAGCCCGTCGTAGACCCGCAGGGCGCGCAGCACCTCGGCCGGGTTCCGGTACGCGACCGCGAGCGCCCAGCCGGCGAACCGGTCCACGCCGGTGCCGGTCTGGATGTCGGCCACCCCGTACACCCCGCTGCCGGCGCCGGCGACCAGGGCGGTGACGTCGGCGAAGCCCTGGTACGGGGCGCCCGTGCCGTACACGGTGGTGGCGGTGACCGGCAGCCACCCGGCGCCGGCCGGGGTGCGCAGGCCTACCCGGTTCTTGTTCGCGGCCGACGGCGCGGCCGTCCCGCTGCTGCCCGCCGTGGTGTTGGCGCTCCAGTACAGGCCGGCGAAGAGCACCGTGCTGCCCGGCGGCAGCGACACCGTCGCGGTGCTGTCGTTGACCGTGGCCGGGTCGTGGTCGGCGTCCGCGGCGACCATGGTGAAGTCGTTGTCGTCGAGCTTGGTGCCGAGACCGTCCCGGCCGGCCGGGCAGCCGGTCGCCGCCGGCGAGCAGATCAGGTTCGCGTTGCCGCGCAGCAGGATCGAGCCGTTGGTGTTCGCCTCGAAGCGCAGGCCGAAACCGGCTACGGCGGCGTCAGCGTTCTGGGCGACGAAGGCGGTGGCCGCCAGGACGACCGCCCAGACCAGCAGGACCGTGGCCCCGGTGCGGTGCATACTGCGACGCTAATCGCTGGGAGTGACGGGTGTGTGCCGGACCACATTCCTCCGCCGGGGTGACACCGGCACGGGCTAACGTGGGACGGGTGCGTGATCCCTCCGTCTCCCGCAACACCGCCGGCCGCCTCTCCCCGATCCGCCGGACCTCCGATCTCCGGCGCCTGCGTGACGAAGAATTCGACGTCCTGGTGATCGGCGGTGGGGTCACCGGTGCTGGCGCGGCCGTCGACGCCGCCTCCCGCGGGCTGAAGGTGGCCCTGGTCGAGGCGCGTGACTTCGCCGCCGGCACGTCCAGCCGGTCCAGCAAACTGATCCACGGCGGCCTGCGCTACCTGGAACAGCTCGAGCTGCACCTGGTGCACGAGGCGCTCACCGAGCGCGGCCTGCTGGCCACCCGGCTCGCGCCGCACCTGGTCCGGCCGGTGCCGATCATGGTGCCGCTGCCGGCCGCCAACCCGGCGAAGCGGGTCTGGCAGCGGGGGTATTACGGGCTCGGCGTCGCGGCGTACGACGTGTTCGCCGGCGTCTTCGGCGGCGGCCGGGGCATGCCGCTGCACCGGCACCTGAGCCGCAACGGCGCCCGGCACCTCTTCCCCAGCCTGCAAGCCGACAAGATCTCCGGCGCGATCCGGTACTACGACGGGCAGGTGGACGACGCCCGCCTGGTGGTCAACCTGGCGCGGACGGCGGCCGCGCAGGGCGCCGCGGTGGTCACCAGCGCCCGGGTCACCGGGTTCGTGCGCGAGGCGCGCCAGGTGGTCGGCGTGCGGGTCAAGGACCTGGAGGCGCCCGGCTCGCCGGAGTTCGAGGTGCGCGCCAAGACCGTGGTCGCCGCGACCGGCGTGTGGAGCGACGACATGTCGGCCATGCTCCGCGACGTCGGCCTCCGCCCCGGCCTGCGGGTCCGCGCGTCCAAGGGGGTGCACCTGGTGGTGCCCCGCTCGGCGATCACCGGCGAGGCCGGGCTGATCCTGCGGACCGCGACGTCGGTGCTCTTCGTGCTGCCCTGGGGCGGTCACTGGATCATCGGCACCACGGACACCGACTGGCAGCTCGACCGGTCCCACCCGGCCGCGTCCGCGCGCGACATCCGCTACCTGCTCGACCAGGTCAACGAGGTGCTGGACCGGCCGCTGACCACCGACGACATCGAGGGTGTCTACGCCGGGCTGCGCCCGTTGCTCTCCGGCGAGGCCGACTCCACCTCGAAACTCTCCCGGGAGCACGCGGTCGTCGAGCCGATGCTCGGGCTGCTGCTGGTGGCCGGCGGGAAGTACACGACGTACCGGGTGATGGCGGCCGACGTGATCGACCGTACGGTGCGCCGGCTGGGTGGCCCGGCCCGCGAGTCCCGTACCGACCAGCTGCCGCTGCTCGGCGCGGACGGGTACGCCGCCGCGTGGCGCGACCGGCAGGACATGGCCCGGCGGCACGGCGTCACCACCGGCGTGGTCGAGCACCTGCTGGAGCGGTACGGCACGCTCACCGTGCACCTGCTCGCCATGATGGCCGCCGACCCCGAGCTGGCCGTCCCGCTCGACGGCGCGCCGGAATACCTGGCGGCCGAGGTGGCGTACGCGGCACTGGCCGAGGGGGCCCTGCACCTGGACGACGTGCTGACCCGGCGTACCCGGATCTCGATCGAGACCGCGCACCGCGGCGCCGAGACGGCCGAGCACGCCGCCCGGGTGATGGGCGCGGTGCTCGGCTGGGACGAGACCGTCCGCCGCCGCGAGGTCGAGCACTACCAGGCCCGGGTCACCGCGGAGCGCGAGTCGCAGACCATGCCGGACGACCTGGCCGCGGACGCCGCCCGGGTCGGCGCTCCGGACGTCCGCGGGCTGACCGCCGACCGGCGTGCCGTCCTGCTCGAAGCCGACCTTTGATCCTCGTCGACGAACCTCGCTGGCCGGGTCGTGGCCACCTCTGGTCACACCTGGTCAGCGACGTCTCCTTCGCGGAGCTGCACGCCTTCGCGGAGATGCTCGGCGCACCGCCGCGCGCGTTCGACCGGGACCACTACGACATCCCGGCGGCACGGTTCCGCAGCGCCCTCTGGCTGGGCGCGACGCTGGTCTCCTCCCGCGAGGTCACCGCGCGCCTGCGGGCCGCCGGCCTCCGGCGCCCCAAACACCTTTCAACCCCATCTGGTACGAATACCGCGCCCCGTCCGTAGGCTACGAGCCACGTCCCGCCCGTGAGGCGGCGCGAGGCCGCACCCACTCCGGGCCGCGGCGCGCGTCCCGGTCGTCGGCTGGTCCTCAGGGGTGCCTCCGGCGGGTTTTCACACCCCTGAGCGCCAGCCGCGCCC
Source organism: Actinoplanes awajinensis subsp. mycoplanecinus (assembly GCF_001509495.1). Taxonomy (NCBI): domain Bacteria; kingdom Bacillati; phylum Actinomycetota; class Actinomycetes; order Micromonosporales; family Micromonosporaceae; genus Actinoplanes; species Actinoplanes awajinensis. The sequence continues at coordinate 20,846 of NZ_LLZH01000341.1, forward strand.
CGGCGGTCAGGCCAGCAGCTCGAGCTCGGCGGTCAGGTTGGCCTGGGCCCGGGCCTCCCACGCCGCCCGGATCGGCTCCAGGCGGTAGATCGACGGGAGCTTCAGCAGCTCGTGCAGGACCCGGGAGCGGCCGGCCCGGAAGTCGCCGTCCGGCACGTGGGCGTACTCGCGGCGGATCGCGGCGGTGTAGGCCGCGTACCGCTCGTCGTCGGCGGCCAGGATGGCCAGGTCGGCGTCGCAGAGCAGCTCGCCGTCCGGGTCGCCGTCCTCGGTGGCGTGGCCGGCGGTCAGGCCGACCAGGCGGGCCACGTCGGCCGCCACCTCGTCCGGTGCGCCGAGCGTGACCAGCAGGCCCTCGGCGAACTCGGCGCTGTCCCGCTCGTTCGCGTCGCCCAGCGCCTTCGGGTCGTAGACCGCGTCGTGCAGCCAGGCGGCCAGCCGGACCCGGTCCGGGTGCGGCGCCAGCTCGGCGAACCGGTCCACCACGTCCAGCACCGCGGTCAGGTGGGACACGTCGTGATAGTGGCGTTGCGGCTCGGTCCAGCGGGTCAGCAGGTAGTTTGCGGCGGAGTCGAGATCGGCGTCAGCGGCGGTGGCGCCGGCGCCCCGGGCGGCCGTGCGGAACCGGTCGGGCAAAGATGTCACGATGGCCATCCTGGCACGGAGGTAACACGGATGATCAGCGGCGCGAGGGATCGGATCGGCGCGGCCGCGACACGGGCCCGGGCCGGGCTGATGCTCGCCGTGCAGGCCGGGCTCGCCGCCGGGCTGGCCTGGTACGTGGCACACGACCTGATCGGCCGCCCGGTGCCGTTCTTCGCACCGGTCGCCGCCGTGATCACCCTGGGGTCCTCGGCCGGCCAGCGGATGCGCCGGACCGCCGAGCTGGTCCTCGGCGTCGCGGTCGGGATCGGACTCGGCGACGGGCTGGTGATCCTGCTCGGCACCGGGCCGTGGCAGATCGGCGTGATGGTGCTGTTCGCCGTGCTGGTCGCGACGACGGTCGGCGGCGGCGCACCGCTGATCGTGCAGTCCGCCTCGTCGGCCGTGCTGGTCGCCACGCTCACCACCAGCACCGGGCAGCCGTGGACCAGGTTCTTCGACGCGCTGGTCGGTGGCGGGATCGGCCTGGCGGTGATGACCGTGCTGCTGCCGATCAACCCGCTCAGCGTGGTGCGCCGGGCCGCGGATCCGGCGCTGCGCGCCTTCACCGCCGGCCTGCACGAGGCCGCGCTCGGGCTCTCCGACGGCGATCCGGACGTGATCCAGGCCGCGCTGACCAGGTTGCGGTCCGCGGAGGGGACGTTCGCCGCCTTTCGTACGGCGATCGACGCGGCCCGGGAGAACGTCGCGTTCGCACCCGCCCGCTGGCGTGCCCGGGGCGCCCTGGCCCAGTACGTGGAGGGCGCGCCCCAGCTCACCTACGCGCTGCGCAACGTCCGGGTGATGATCCGCCGGGCGCAGGTCGCGCTGAACGACCGGGAGCGGGTCCCGGAGATGCTGCCCGCCTCGGTACGGCACCTCGGCGACGCGGTCGAGCTGCTCCGGATGGAGTGGTCGCGCGGCGTCGAACCGGTCGCCACCCGGGAACGCGCGCTGCGGGCGGCGGCCGAGTCCGGGCGGGCGTACGGGACCGGGGTCGGGTACTCCGGCGGCGTGGTGGTGGCCCAGATCCGTACCTCGGTGGCGGACCTGTTGCGGGCCACCGGCGTCGAGTACGCGGAGGCGACCCGGCAGGTGCGGGCGGCGGTGGGCTGGCAGGCCCGGCCGCTCGGCGCGCGCCGCCGGACCGCCCGAGCCCGCCCGGTGCCACCGCCGTCCGCTTCGCCGGAGCCCGACGCGGGCTGATCCGTGGGTGCGTGATCGGCTTCGGCTCTCCTCGGGGACGCCGGGCCCGGCGTCGGTGACTACGCTGGCGGTCATGGCCGACGTCTCGCCGACCGGGTCACCGGATCCGGCTCCCCAGCCCGCCTCCGCCCCGGAGCCTGCGCCGGCTTACGCTCCGCCGCCCCAGGACCCCACCGCGCAGCTCTCGCCCGCGCCGGCCACGTATCCGCCGGCCACCCTGGTGGCCGAGGTGGTGCCGCCGGATGCCGTTCCGCCGTACCCGCTGGAGGCGAGCGGTGCGAACGCCCCGGTCCCCGGCCGCCGGATGGGCTGGCGCCGCTGGCTACCGGTCACCGGTGTGATCGCGCTGATCGCTGCGGCCGCGATCGGCATGCTGATCTTCCTGGGCTACAACATCGGCCTGCCCGGCCTGGCCGTCGGCCTGACCGCGGCGATCCTGCCGGTCCCGCTGCTGGCCAGCGCGTTCGCCTGGCTCGACCGGTACGAACCGGAGCCGGTCAAATATCTTGCCTTCTGCTTCGCCTGGGGCGCCGCGGTGGCGACCGCGGCGGCGCTCGCCGTGAACACCGGCGCGGCCTGGCTGTTCGACAAGTGGGGCCTGCCCGAGGCCCTGGTCGCGGTCCTGGTGGCGCCGTTCATCGAGGAGTCGATGAAGGCGGCCGGCCCGCTGCTGCTGTTCTGGCGGCGGCGCGCCGAGTGGTCCGGCATCACCGACGGCATCGTCTACTGCGGGCTCTCCGCGCTCGGCTTCGCCATGGTGGAGAACGTGCTCTACCTGGGCGGGCACGGCTACGCCGCGGGCGCACAGGAGTACGGCCCGGCCACCGGCCTGACCAACGTGTTCGCCATCTTCATCGTCCGGATCCTGTTCACCGGCTTCGCGCACCCGCTCTTCACCTCGATGACCGGCATCGGCCTGGGCCTCGCGGCGCGCTCCGCCGACAAGCACGTGCGCTGGCTGGCCCCGATCGGCGGCCTGCTGCTCGCGATGATTCTGCACGGCACGTTCAACCTGCTGCCGACGCTCTCCGCGGCCACCGGCGAGGCGCTGATCATGCTGTACGGCTACCTCGGCTTCATGGTGCCGTTCTTCTTCGCCGTGGTCGGTTTCGCGATCGCGCTGCGCAGCTGGGAGGGCCGGCTGGCCGAACGCACCCTGCACCACTACGTGCGGACCGGCTGGTTCGCCCCGCCCGAGGTGGCCGCGCTGGGCAGCCTGGGCCGGCGGCACTCGGCCCGGCAGTGGGCCAAGCGGGTGGCCGGTCCGGCCGGGAGCCGGGCGATGCGCAGCTTCCAGTTCGCCGCGACCCGGCTGGCCCTGATCCGCGACGGGATGCAGCGCGGGCTGGCCGGCGACCCACGGGAGATGGCGAAGGCGGTGGTGGAGGAGCGTGAGCTGCTCGCCGCGATCACCGGGTACCGCTCGGTCTTCGCCGGACGGGACCCGCAGACCCCGCCGGCCTGGTGGGACGGGCAGAGCTACCGGATCACGTTCCCGGACGGGGTGGTGCGCACGGTGGGCGCGCCGGCCGAGCCGGTCATGCCGGTGCCGGTGCGACTCCCGCCGCCGCCTCCGCCGATGCCGACGTACGCGGGCGGCTGGCCGCAGCAGTATCCGGGCCAGCCGCAGTACCCGGGCCAGCCGCACCATCCAGGGCAGCAGCCGTACCCGGGCCAGCAGCAGTACCCGGGGCCGCAGTATCCCGGGCAGTACCCGCCGCCGCCCTACAAGTAGAGGCCGGACGAGTCCGACTCGACGCGGTTGGCGGCGACCGCGTGCACGTCCCGCTCGCGGAGCAGCACATAACCCTTGCCGTGCAGCTCCACCTCGGAGCGGTCGTCCGGGTCGAACAGGACCCGGTCGCCGACGACGATCGACCGGACGTTCGGCCCGACACCCACCGCGGTGGCCCAGGACAACCGCCGGCCCATCGACGCGGTGGCCGGGATCACGATCCCCGCGGTGGAACGGCGCTCGCCCTCCCCGCCGTCCTGGCGGACGAGAACACGGTCGTGCAGCATCCGGATCGGCAGGCCGGAGTCGGTACTCGTGGCGTCGGCACTCACGCATGCAGACGGTACGCCGCCCGCCGCGCCCCCGGTCCGCGTGGTCCCGATCGCACCCGTGCGTCACGGACGCCATTCGATGCGTGCGGGCACTACGGTGATGAACGCGTATTCGAGGGCGAGGGGGTAGGCGGTTGAACCGCTTGCAACGTGTCCGGGAGAACCTGCAGAAGGCCTACGACACCGGACGGCAATCGGTCCGGGTGGCCCGCACCTATCGGCCACCACGCGACCCGGAACCACCTGAGGAGGACGACTTCATCCCGCCACCGCCCGAGCCGGCCGTGACACACGGTTCGACCAGCAGCCTGGACGACGTGGACGTGCCGCACTCGCTGCGGATCGCCGCGGCCTGGAGCTGGCGGCTGATCGTGGTCGGGCTGGTCGGGTACGCCGGACTGCAGTTCATCGGCATGGTCGACGTGGTCGTCGTGCCGCTGGCGATCGCGCTGCTGCTCACCGCGCTGCTCCGGCCGGCCGTTGGCTGGCTGCTCAAACTGCACCTGCCCCAGTCGCTCGCCACGTTCCTGGTGCTGATCGGCGGGCTGGGCGCGGTCGCGGGGACGCTGACCCTGGTGGTCAACCAGTTCATCGACGGGGTCCCGCAGCTGACCGACCGGGCCAGCGCGGGTGTCCGGCAGATCCAGGACTGGGCGAAGACCGGCCCGCTGCACCTCTCCGACCAGAAGATCAACGACGCGATCAACACCGCGCAGGACTGGATCAACTCGAACACCGCGTCGCTGACCTCGACCGGGCTGGCCACCGCGGCGACCGTCTTCGAGCTGCTCACCGGGCTGCTGCTGGTGCTCTTCGCGACGTTCTTCTTCCTCCGGGACGGGCGCAAGATCTGGCGGTTCATGGTCCGGTTGTTCCCGGTGAACGCGCGCTGGTCGCTGGCCGACGCGGGGGACGCGTCGTGGGCGACGCTCGGTGCGTACGTGCGGGCCACCGTGCTCGTCGCGTTCATCGACGCGGTCGGTATCGGGCTGGCCCTGCTGATCCTCGACGTGCAGTTCCCGTTCCCGCTGGCCGCGCTGGTCTTCCTGGGCGCGTTCGTGCCGATCATCGGGGCCAGCATCTCCGGCGCGGTGGCCGTGCTGGTCGCGCTGGTCGGGCAGGGCTGGGTGGTCGCGCTCATCGTGCTGGGCGCGGTGATCCTGGTGCAGCAGCTGGAGGGCCACGTGCTCCAGCCGCTGATCATGGGCCGGGCGGTGGCCATCCACCCGCTCGCGGTGATCATCGGGATCGCGTGCGGTGTGGTGCTGGCCGGCATCATCGGCGCGCTGGTCGCCGTCCCGCTGATCGCCGTCATGAACACCGGCGTCCGCCGCCTGGCCCGCCGCCGCCCCGAGGTCCCACCCGACGCGGTAGTGGTCACCCCCGGCACCTGACCCCCGGCAATCCAGCTGGTCCTCAGGGGTGTCTCAACAGTGTTGAGACACCCCTGAGCGCCAGCCAGAGTCGGGAGGCGCGCCGCGGCCCGGGCGGGCGCGGCGTCGCGGGGGCACGGGCGGGACGTGGCTCGTAGCCTGCGGACGGGACTCCGCATTCGTACAATATGGGGGTTAAAAGTCGGAAGGCGGGACTCCCGGAGGAGTCCCGCCTTCCGTGACAGAGCGTGGGTCAGGCGGTGGCGACGCTCAGGGCGACGTCGTTGATGCCGCGGTCAGCGGTCACCGCGAGCTCGCCGTTGCCGAAGCGGCTGAGCGCGCGCAGCGTCCAGGAGCCCGGGGCGGCGAAGAAGCGGAAGACGCCTTCCGGCGACGTGACCACCTCGGCGGTGAACTCGCCGGAGGAGTCGAGCAGGCGGACATACGCGCCGCCCACCGCCTCGCCCTCGGCGGTGCTCACGCGACCGGTGATGACGGTTTCCTTCTGGAGGTCCACGCTCGCGGGGAGGGGCGCGGACTGGTCCGGCGCGGCGCAGCCGGCGGCGATGTTAGCGGTGGGAGAAGTCATGGTCACGCCTTTCCGGGTTCGTCGCCGAGGGCGATCGGGACGCCGATGAGCGAGCCGTACTCGGTCCAGGAGCCGTCGTAGTTCTTCACGTTCTCCTGGCCGAGCAGCTCCTTGAGCACGAACCAGGTGTGCGAGGAGCGCTCGCCGATGCGGCAGTACGCGATGGTGTCCTTGCTGCCGTCCAGCCCGGCGTCGCCGTAGATCTTGGCGAGGTCGGCGTCGGACTTGAAGGTGCCGTCCTCGTTGGCGGCCTTGCTCCACGGCACGCTGATCGCGGTCGGGATGTGACCGGCGCGCTGCGACTGCTCCTGCGGCAGGTGCGCCGGCGCGAGCAGGCGGCCGGCGAACTCGTCGGGGCTGCGCACGTCGACCAGGTTCTTCACGCCGATGGCCTCGACGACCTCGTCGCGGAACGCGCGGATCGACAGGTCGGGGGCCTTGGCCTCGTAGCTGGTCTTCGCCCGGTCCGGGACATCCTTGGTGTAGACGCGGGCGTCGAGCTCCCACTTCTTGCGGCCGCCGTCGATCAGCTTGACCGACTCGTGGCCGTACAGCTTGAAGTACCAGAACGCGTACGCCGCGAACCAGTTGTTGTTGCCGCCGTAGAGGATCACGGTGTCGTCGTTGCTGATGCCCTTCGCGGACAGCAGCGCGGAGAACTGCTCCTGGTTGACGAAGTCGCGGCGGACCGGGTCCTGCAGGTCGGTCTTCCAGTCGATCTTCACGGCGCCCGGGATGTGGCCTCCGTCGTACGCCGAGGTGTCCTCGTCGACCTCGACGAAGACGATGCCCGGGGTGTCCAGGTTCTTCTCGGCCCAGTCGGCCGATACGAGTGCGGTGTCGCGACTCATCGATTCACTCCCTGAAAAGTGGGTGAGGGGAGAGTCAGCGCACGGAGGTGTGGTCGCACCCCGCGCGGACCCAGGATTAGGTGGGATCACGGGCTGGTTTGTGCGACGGCGCCACTGCCGGGCAGAGAATTGCCCTGGACTAGTTACAACAGAGGGTGCTCAGCACCAAGTGGCTCCGTCAGATGACGGAGCAACACAGGCACGCGGCCACGCGACACAGGTCGATCGCGCGCCTTTTCGTGAGCAACGGGCTCATGCTTCGGACACTATCAGTGGTTCCAGACCCCGGAACAGTACCGACCACGATCCGGGACGAGGCGGGGGTCACACGCCGGCGGCGTTGAGGTTCACGTCGCTGGCCGCGAGCGTCACCTGCAGGCCGTCCGCCTGCGGGGTCACCGACTGCACCTTGAGCTGCAGCGGAAGGGCCGGAACGGGCACGTCGACGGCGAGCTTCGCGGCGTACGAGTTGATGAAGTTCTGGAACACCGGCACGTCCGGCAGATTCGTCGCCTTCACGTCGGCGAAACGCACCTGAATCCCGCCGTTGACCACGGTCAGCTTCGCGGTGCCGGTCAGGTCGAGCTGCTGGCCGAGCGCGGTCACGCTGGCCGCGCCGAGCAGCTTGCCGTCCTTCGCGGACAGCTGCAGGCCCTTCTGCCCGATCAGCGTGATCAGCTGCGGGTAGTCGATGGTGCTGGTGCCGGTCACGGTGCCGACCACCACGTCGCCGGTGCCGCTGCGCAGCGTGTCCAGCGAGGCCTTCACGTCCTGCGCGTGGATGTCCACCAGCGCGAGGTTGATCTTGTCAGCCGCGACCTTGCTGTTCTCGATCGGCGCGCTCAGGTTCGGCACCTGGATGTGGATCTCCTGGTACTCGCCGCGGACCACCTGGGTCAGGAACGGCGTGCCGGCGATGTCCACCTGCGGGGTGTCACTGCTGGCCTTCTGCTGCCGGATCTGCTCGGTCACCTTGTCGGCGATGACCCCCTCGGCGAACGAGGCGCCGTAGCGGTCCAGGACCACCAGGCCGCCGAACAGGATGAGGAGCAGCACGACGAGGATGATCAGAAGACCACGTCCCCGCCGGCGGCGCGGGCGCTGGTCGTTCTCGTACACCTCGGCCACAGGGCCCTCCCGGTTCGCGGACTGTTGAGGACCGTACATGCCCCGATCCACGTGTCCGCGAAACGGACGGTTCAGCCCAGGTAGAAATGCACCAGCACGTAGGTCGCGCCGAACGTCAGCGCGAATCCGCCCAGCGGGCCGGTCATGTGCCGGGCCAGCCAGAACGTCGGCGCCTCGCCGGCCAGCCGGCGACCGGCCTCACCGAAGTTCACCGCCAGGTCGATCAGGATCGCCGCGACCGCCGCGACCAGGCCGGCCACCGCGCCCTTCGCCGGGGTGAACGGCAGCACCATCTGACTGCCGAGCCACGCGGTGGCGAACGTGCCGACCATCGCGCCGAGCACGATGCCGGCCGCGCCGCGGGGCACCTGCGCCGCGATCCGCGGCTTCGGGAAGACCGCGTCGGTCAGCCGGGACACCAGCAGGGCCAGCCCGGCGCCGGTGCAGCAGACCAGGATCGCCTGCGAACCGAGCGGCTGGCGGGTCAGCGTGATCGGGACCGCGTAGGCCACCACGCCGAGCACGATCAGCAGCGTGGTCCGCCACGAGTCGCCGACCCGGTGCCGGTCCTCGGCCCGGATCAGCTGGCCGATCAGCGCGGCCACGAATCCGGCCCCGGCCACGTAGAGCAGGGTCATCAGGCCGGGCTCGTCCGCGGTGACCGCGAGATAGCAGGCGGCCAGGCCGGTGACGCCGCTGATCGCGGCGGTCGACGCGACGGCCGGCGGGTTGAGCGCCATGGTCCAGGCCAGCAGTCCGAGCAACTGGACCCCGAAGAGCACGATGGCGTACGGGGCGCGAGCGTCCGGCCCGGTGGTCTGGGTGCCGATGATCAGTGCCAGCGCGAGCAGGGCCGCGAAGCCGCCGATCGCCACGGACAGTTTGGCCCGGACCGGGACGACTTCGATCTCCTCGAACTCCTCCTCGTCCGGTTCCGGCTCGGAGGTGGGAGGCTGCTCGTCGTCGGCGTCGTCCGGCACCGCCCCGTACGTGCCGGCTTTCGGGCGGCCCGGAACGAGGCGCGCGACGTCGCGGGAGGCGTCGGCGTCCCAAGGGTCGTCCTGCGGCATGGAGGGGAACACGACAGGGATCGTGCCAGAGTCTTGCCGAACGCCCAATCACCGGCTGTGTGTAAAAGGCTTGTTACGAACCGGGCGTTAGGCCACCTAGCAGGCGTTCGTTACATCACTCGGGTGCGCGAACCCGTCGCTCACACTGATGTATCGGTTAAGGTAACCGCAACCCACCCGTCGGTGACGCCGGGCCCCAGTTCTCCGGTGGCGGAGCTTTGAGCTGCGCAGACCGGGTCACCCGAGCGGCTCTGTGCCGCGAGGACGGAGGTGAGTGTGGAGATCCTTCTGTTGGTGACGGCACGTGCCGGCGAACCTTCCGCCGTTCTGCCCGCCCTGGACCTTCTGCCCCACTCGGTACGCACCGCCCCGCGCGACGTACGCACCCTGGTTTCCGGGCCGAGCCCCGATGCCGTGATGGTCGACGCGCGATCCGAGCTCTCCGAGGCACGTGCGACGTGCCGCATGCTGCACGCCACCGGGATCGGTGTCCCGCTCATCGCGGTGGTCACCGAGGCCGGTCTGATCGCTCTGAACGCTGACTGGGGTGTCGACGACGTCATCCTGGCCAGTGCTGGTCCCGCCGAGGTGGAGGCCCGTCTGCGGCTCTGCGTCGGCCGGCTCAACAACGCGACCGCCGGCGCCGGTGGATCGGTGCGGGCCGGCGAGCTCAACATCGACCCGGACACGTACGCCGCCAAGCTCAAGGGCCGCCCGCTCGACCTCACCTACAAGGAGTTCGAGCTGCTCAAGTTCCTCGCGCAGCACCCGGGCCGGGTCTTCACCCGCGACCAGCTGCTCCGCGAGGTCTGGGGCTACGACTACTTCGGTGGCACCCGCACCGTCGACGTGCACGTCCGGCGTCTGCGGGCCAAGCTCGGCTCGGAGTACGAGTCGATGATCGGCACGGTCCGCCAGGTGGGCTACAAGTTCGTCACCCCGCCGAACGGCCGTCAGCTGCCGGACAACGACCCCGTCACGCTCACGGTCTGATCGAGTCATGACGCGAGAGCAGCCGGTCCGTGCTGCGGACCGGCTGTCCGCTTCGGAGATCGACGATGTCCTGACCCTGGCTGCCGCGGCGGCCGAGGCGGACGGCGTCTATCCGCTGTCCGAGGACGTGGTGCTCCGCGTCCGCAACGGCGGCGGGGGAGTGCACCTGCTGTCGGACGCCGGTTACGCGTTCGTCGAGGACGGCGCCGGCGAGCTGGTCGTGCATCCGGCGCACCGCCGCCAGGGGCACGGTGCGGCGCTGCTCGCCGCGGCCGGCTCGGGCTCGCTGCGGTTCTGGGCGCACGGTGACGACCCCGGCGCCCGCGCCTTCGCCGAGCAGCACGGCTTCACCCGCGACCGGGTGCTCTGGCAGATGCGCCGCTCGCTGCTCGAACCGCTGCCGGACGTGCCGCTGCCGGACGGTGTGACGGTCCGCGGCTTCCGTCCGGGCCACGACGAGCAGGACTGGCTCGAGGTGAACGCGAAAGCCTTCGCCCACCACCCGGAGCAGGGCCGCTGGACTCTCGACGACCTGCTGCTGCGCGAGGCCGAGCCGTGGTTCGATCCGGCCGGTTTCCTGCTCGCCGTCGACATCACCGACACCCTGCTCGGTTACCACTGGACCAAGGTGCACCCGGCGTCCGGCGCGGACCCTGCGCTCGGTGAGATCTATGTGCTCGGCGTCGACCCGTCCGGTCACCGGCGCGGTCTGGGCGCCGCGCTCAGCGTGGCCGGTCTGCGGCATCTCGCGGCCGCCGGGCTGTCCGTGGCGAATCTGTACGTCGACGAGTCGAACGAGGGCGCCGTGAAGCTGTACCAGCGGCTCGGTTTCGAGATCTACAAGACCGACGTCAGCTATCAGCGCTGATTCCGGCATTTCCATCAGCCCGTCCTCAAACATGAGGGCGGGCTTCTTTGGTAACGGCCCGGACAAGCGCGTGTCTCGCTAAGGTCTCAGGCAACCGGGATTATCCGACATATCGGGTACCAAGTGCGCGGTTCACTTAACGGACAACTGCCCCTCAGGGCATGGCCACCTTTTGGGGTCGACGTGTTCACCCCCAGTTCATTTGCGCCCGGCTCGCAGGTCACTTCGCACTCTTAGCTTTCTCTTCGAGCCGGTGAGCGACCGGTTGCACTGAACCTGAAGGGGACAACAACCGTGAAGTTCCAGCGGACCGGTCTGATCGCCGGCATTGCTCTGACTGCGACGATCGCACTCACCGCGTGCGGTTCGGACAACACCGACACCAAGTCGGAGGCGGGCGGCGCTGCCGCTCCGTCCGCGGGTTCCTGCGTCGGTGGCACCCTGGCGGCTCAGGGTTCCAGCGCTCAGAAGAACGCCATGGACGAGTGGATCAAGGCGTACTCGGCCTCCTGCGCCGACGCCAAGATCGACTACCAGGGCACCGGCTCGGGCGCCGGCATCAAGGCCTTCACCTCGGGCCTGGCCGACTTCGCCGGTTCCGACTCGGCCCTGAAGGACGACGAGCAGAAGGCGGCCGACGCGAAGTGCGGCGCCCCGGTGCTCAACCTCCCGATGGTCGTCGGCCCGATCGCCGTGGTCTACAACGTTCAGGGTGTCGACGGCCTGCAGCTGTCCGCCTCCACCATCGCGAAGATCTTCGCCGGCAAGATCACCAAGTGGGACGACGCGGCGATCAAGGCGGAGAACGCCGACGCCAAGCTCCCGTCGGCCACCATCGAGGCGGTCCACCGCGCCGACGAGTCCGGCACCACGGACAACTTCACCAAGTACCTGAGCAAGGCCGCCGAGGCTGACTGGACCTACGACCACGCCAAGGTGTGGGCGGCCCCGGGCGGCACCGGCGCGCCCAAGTCGGACGGCGTCGCTGCCAAGATCAAGAGCACCCCGAACGCGATCTCGTACGTCGAGCTCTCCTACGCCGAGAACAGCAGCCTGCAGAAGGCCAAGGTCAAGAACGGCGCCGGCGAGTACACCGAGCTGACCGGCGACGCCGCCGGCAAGGCGATCGAGGGCGCGAAGGTCGCCGGTACCGGCAACGACCTCAAGCTCGACATCGACTACAACACCACCCAGGCCGGCGCGTACCCGATCGTCCTGTCGACCTACGAGATCGTCTGCAGCAAGAACGCGGACGCCGCCAAGGGCAAGGCGATTCAGGGCTTCCTGAAGTACACCGCCAGCACCGAGGGCCAGAAGGCACTGGGCGAGCTGGGCTACGCCCCGCTGCCCGAGACGGTGCGCGCCAAGGTCGCTACCGCGGTCGACTCGCTCTCCTGATCCGCCCGGTTCGTTAATCCCTTACGAGACGACAGCGAGCGCGTAGATGGGTGACATCCCCTCCCGCTCGGCGAACGCCACCGCCGGCGACCTGGGTGTGACCTCTGGTCACTCCTCGGGCGCCGGCTCTGGCGCGTCCCCGAGCCGTTACGAAGAGCCCCCGATCGGTGGCGGCGGTGCTGCCCTGCCCAAGAAGGCCCGGTTCTCGATGGAGACCGGCTTCCGCGGCATCTCCACCGCGGCCGGTGCGATGGTGCTGGTCATCATCATCGCGATCGCCGTCTTCCTCATCTCGAAGGCGATTCCCGCCCTCGACAAGAACACCGTCAACTTCTTCACCTACAACCGCTGGGCCCCGAACGCGGACGCGCCGGCCTTCGGCATCGCGGTCCTGGCCCTCGGCACCCTGCTGTCGTCGGTGATCGCGCTCGTCGTGGCGGTGCCGATCGCGCTGGCGATCGCGTTGTTCCTGACGCACTACGCGCCGCGCCGGCTGGCCACCCCGCTGGGCTTCGTGATCGACCTGCTCGCCGCGGTGCCCAGTGTGGTCTTCGGCCTCTGGGGCCGGGACGTGCTCCAGGAGCCGGTCCGGGACTTCTCGGTCTGGCTGAACCACTACTTCGGCTGGATCCCGATCTTCGGCGGCGAAGGCCCGTTCGGGCAGTCGATCATGCTCGGTGGCCTGGTCCTCGCGATCATGGTGCTGCCGATCGTCACCTCGCTCTCCCGCGAGGTGTTCCAGCAGACCCCGGGGATGAACGAGGAAGCCGCGCTGGCCCTCGGCGCCACCAAGTGGGAGATGGTCCGGATCGCGGTGCTGCCGTACGGCAAGCCCGGTGTGATCGCCGCGGTGATGCTCGGCCTCGGCCGCGCGCTCGGTGAGACCATCGCGCTGGCGCTGACCCTCGGCATCACCTGGGAGATCTCGTTCAACCTGATCCAGACCGGCGGTAACTCGATCGCCGCGAACATCGCCAACTCCTTCGGCGAGGCGAACGACACCGGCCGTGGCGCCCTGATCGCTTCCGGTCTGCTGCTGTTCGCGATCACGCTGGTGGTCAACATGACGGCGCGGGCGATCATCTACCGCCGTCGCGAGTTCCGGGACAGTGCCGCATGAGCCTTCTCGACCGTGAGATGCCGGACGTCGTGATGACGTCGGACAACCTCCGCACCCGCAAGTTCCCGCTGGTCGCCAACCTGCTCGTCGCGGTCGCCGCACTGGTGGTCTCGGCCGCCGTGGTGCTCGGCACCGGCATCGGCAACTGGGTGCTGGTGCTCGTGCTCGGTGGCGTCTTCTACCTGGTCGGCCTGAACTTCGCGGCCGGTCGGGTGGAGGGCAAGCGCGCCGCCCGCAACCGGATGTGGCAAGCCCTGATCTACACCGCCTGCCTGCTGGCGATCCTGCCGCTCGCCTCGGTGGTCTGGACGCTCGTCTCCAAGGGCGTCGCCCGCCTGGACGGCGACTTCTTCGGCTCCTCGATGAACAACATCGGCGCCCGCGACGCGGGTGGTGGCGCGTACCACGCCATCATCGGCACGCTGGAGCAGGTCGGCATCGCCGCCCTGATCGCGATCCCGCTCGGTGTGCTCGGCGCGATCTACCTGGTCGAGTACGGCCGGGGCAAGTTCGCCGGCACGGTCCGCTTCTTCGTCGACGTGATGACCGGTATCCCGTCGATCGTGGCCGGCCTGTTCGTCCTCTCCTTCTGGGTGCTGATCGTCAGCCCGTGGTTCAACGACGGGCAGCCGCAGTACTCCGGTTTCGCGGCTTCGCTGGCGCTGACCGTCCTGATGCTGCCGACCATCGTCCGGTCCACCGAGGAGATGTTGCGCCTGGTGCCGGGTCCGCTGCGGGAGGGTTCGTACGCTCTGGGCGTGCCGCAGTGGAAGACGATCCTCAAGGTGGTGCTGCCCACCGCCGCTCCCGGCATCGTCACCGGCGTCATGCTCGCCATCGCCCGTGCGGCCGGCGAGACGGCACCGGTGCTGCTGGTCGCGGGTGGCCTCACCCGGATCAACTTCGACCCGTTCGACGGCGGTCAGGCCTCGCTGGCGCTCTACGTCTACCAGCAGGCCGGGGACGCCTCGAAGTTCGCGCCGGACCGCGCCTGGACGGCCGCGCTCACCCTGGTGGCGATCGTGCTGATCCTGACGATCGGCGCCAAGCTGCTCGCCCGACGCAACAAGTTGACCCGGTAAGGATCCCCCATGGCCAAGCGCATCGAGGCGAGCAACGTCTCCTCCTACTACGGTTCCTTCAAGGCGATCGACAACGTCTCGATGACCGTCGAGCCGAAGACGATCACCGCCCTGATCGGCCCGTCCGGCTGCGGCAAGTCGACCTTCCTCCGGTCGATCAACCGCATGCACGAGGTCCTGCCGAACGCCCGGATCGAGGGTCGTCTCACCATCGACGACCAGAACATCTACGACGCGGACGTGGACATCACGGCCGTCCGTCGCATGATCGGCATGGTCTTCCAGCGGCCCAACCCGTTCCCGACCATGTCGATCTACGAGAACGCGATCGCCGGTCTCAAGCTCAACGGCGTCAAGAAGAAGTCGGTGCTGGACGCCGCCGCCGAGCAGTCGCTGCGGTCCGCGAACCTGTGGGACGAGGTCAAGGACCGCCTGGACCGGCCGGGCGCCGGCCTCTCCGGCGGCCAGCAGCAGCGCCTCTGCATCGCCCGGACCATCGCGGTCGAGCCGCAGGTCGTGCTGATGGACGAGCCGTGTTCCGCGCTCGACCCGATCTCGACGCTGGCGATCGAGGACCTGATGTTCAAGCTGAAGGACCGCTTCACGATCATCATCGTCACGCACAACATGCAGCAGGCCGCCCGGGTCAGCGACAAGACCGGGTTCTTCTCGATCGACAAGACCGGCGAGCCGGGCCGTCTGATCGAGTACGACGACACCCAGAAGATCTTCAGCAACCCGACGCAGAAGAAGACCGAGGACTACATCACCGGTCGCTTCGGCTAGGGGAGGCTGCGGCAGGGTCGCGGTTGGTGTGGGGCAGGCGCTGATTTTCCGGTACGACCGGGGGGTCGGCGCCTGTTCGCGTTGATCAATCCCACCGCCAGACAGGGCCCACCCTCCCTTGGGGGCTCCCCCTCAGACAGTCTGGCCGGATTCGCCTGCCACTGCCCGCAGCCCTGTGGACAGCCCGCCACTGTGCACAACGGCCCGCCGAACGGCGGTCACACGGGTCAGACGCGCCGGCGAGTTGTTCTGTGGTGCTCGCGTGTAAGCCCGCGCGGATCCGCGCCAGTGCAGGCGAGGGGGCGGTGAGAGTACGCAAAGGCTGATCGCGTGCTTCTGCCGCCCCCGGGCGGGCGGTGGCGGCACGCAAACTGCCACCGCGTGCGGGCACCGCCCCCGCGTCACCCTGATCGCGTGCGGGTGCCGCCCCGCGTGCTCCGTCCGCGTGCCCGCACCGCCCCACGCACCTCCACCACCCCACGACACCCCGCTACAGCGTGAGCGTCGCCGTCCCGTCCGCGCCGATCTCGATCCGAGGCATCACCGGATTGGCCGCGTCCCGCCCCGCCGAAGCCGCCACCACCCCCGCAATGCTCAGCGCCGCCGCGATCTGAGCCACCGTGTGCCGCGTAGGCGGCAACATCGGCAGCTCCGCCGACTCCGCCGGATCGATCCACGCGGTCCGGTCGGCCTCCCCGGACACGTCCCGAGCCTCCTGTGCCTCCGGCAGCAACGCCACGAAGAACCACGTGTCGAACCGCTTCGGCTCGAACTCCGGTGTCACCCACCGCGCCCACGGCAGCAACAGGTCGTCCCGCAGCCGCAGCCCGCGCCGCTCCAGCAGCTCGGCCATGGTCAGCTCGCGGCGCAGCACCGCGGCCCGGTCCGCCTCCCACGTCGGATCGTCCACGTCGGCGACCGTCCGGTCCGGTTCCGCCGCCGGGCCGGCCAGCACCACACCGGCCTCCTCGAAGAGCTCCCGGGCGGCCGCCCCGACCACGGCCCGGGCCTGGTCCTCCGGGACGCCCAGCCGCTGCGCCCAGTCGCCGCGCAGCGTCTCGGGGCGGTCCGACGGATCGACGCCACCGCCCGGGAACGCGTACACGCCGCCGAAGGCCATCGTGGTCATCCGGCGCAGGACGTACACCTGGAAACCGGGACCGGACGGTCTCAGCAGCACCACGGTGGCGGCCGGGCGGGCCGGCACGGCCGGACCGGTGAAGTCCCGGGCCCGCTTCATCATCGCGGCGGGGAGCGGCATGGAAAGCGGGATCGGCTCGGTCACCGGTCGATCCTGCCACGCGTGAACCTGCCACCGGTGCCGCCGCGGGCGATACGGTAACGATCATGACGGGACAGAACGTTCGCTGGGGCATTCTCGGACTCGGCGGGATCGCCGCGACCTTCGCCGCTGACCTTCCACTGGTGCCGGGGGCCGAGCTCGCCGCGGTCGGCTCACGCAACCAGGCGACCGCCGACGCGTTCGCCGAGCGGTACGGCTTCGCCCGCGCCCACGGCTCCTACACCGCCCTGGCCACCGACCCCGACGTCGACGTGGTCTATATCGCCACCCCGCACGCGTTCCACCTGGCCGGCGCCCTGGAGTGCATCGAGGCCGGCAAGGCGGTGCTGGTCGAGAAGCCGATCACGCTGGACCTGGCGTCCGCGGCCCAGCTGGTGCAGGCGGCCCGTGCCCGCGGGGTGTTCCTGATGGAAGCGATGTGGATGCGCTGCAACCCGGCCATCCGCAAGATCACTGAGCTGATCGAGGAGGGTGCGATCGGCTGGGTCAGCGCGATCCACGCCGACTTCGGCCTGCAGGGACCGTTCGCCGCCGACCACCGGCTGCGCTCCCCCGAGCTGGGCGGCGGTGCGCTGCTCGACCTCGGCGTCTACCCGATCCACCTGGCCCACCTGATCCTCGGCTCGCCCGCCTCGGTGCAGGCCTGGGCGCACCTGACCCCGGAACGCGTCGACGAGCACACCGGTGTCCTGCTCGGCTGGCAGTCCGGCGCGATCGCCGCGCTGACCTGCAGCATCAACGGTGCCAGCCGCAACGCCGCGTCGATCACCGGCACCGAGGGCCGGATCGACGTCCCGCCGGGTTTCATGGTGCCGCGCTCGTTCACGCTGAGCCGCCCGGACAAGGCCCCCGAGACGTACGAGTTCGACTTCCCGGGCAGCGGTTACCAGTTCGAGGCCGCCGAGGTGCAGCGCTGCCTGGCCGCCGGCGAGCTGGAGAGCCCGCTGGTCTCCCAGACCACCACCCTCGAGGTGATGAACCTCCTCGATTCGATCCGCGACCAGGTGGGCGTCACTTACTAAAACCCCATTGGGTACGAATACCGAGCGCTCGCCCGCAGGCTACGAGCCACGTCCCGCCCGTGAGGCCGTCGCGAGACCGCGGCCCGCTCCGGACCGCGGCGCGGCTCACGGTCCCGGCTGGGCCTGACCGGAAAATACGACCTGGTGTGCGGGTTTGTGTGCAGGTGGTATCGCTGGCCGGGGCGGGGCCCCGGTCGGTGTTTGGTGGGTTGTCAGGCTGT